>CALFSK010000068.1 GCA_937916845.1 uncultured Lactobacillus sp.
AGGACGCCTGCCTGTCACGCAGGAGATCACGAGTTCGAGTCTCGTACGGACCGTTCAACAAAATAAAACTTAATGGCTACAATGGCTCGGTAGCTCAGTCGGTAGAGCAATGGATTGAAGCTCCATGTGTCGGCGGTTCGATTCCGTCCCGCGCCATATCTGTAAAAATATGCGGGTATAGTTTAGTGGTAAAACCACAGCCTTCCAAGCTGTTGTCGCGAGTCCGATTCTCGTTACCCGCTTTTTGGGCCTATAGCTCAGCTGGTTTAGAGCGCACGCCTGATAAGCGTGAGGTCGATGGTTCAAGTCCATTTAGGCCCATTTTGGAGAAGTACTCAAGTGGCTGAAGAGGCGCCCCTGCTAAGGGTGTAGATCGCGCAAGCGGTGCGAGGGTTCGAATCCCTCCTTCTCCGTTGTTTTATTTATAAATATGACCCCTTGGTCAAGTGGTTTAAGACACTGCCCTTTCACGGCAGTAACATGGGTTCGAATCCCGTAGGGGTCATTATATTATCGCGGGATGGAGCAGTCTGGTAGCTCGTCGGGCTCATAACCCGAAGGTCGCAGGTTCAAACCCTGCTCCCGCAATATTTGGTCCGTTGGTCTAGTTGGTTTAGGACGCCTGCCTGTCACGCAGGAGATCACGAGTTCGAGTCTCGTACGGACCGTCATTTGAAAGACATTCTAAGGAATGTCTTTTTTTGTCTAATCACAAATATTTTGACCGGCAGGAACGTGCTTGGTTAAGAGGGACTTTGGCGATAACAGTTGAGAAATCTAAATTGGGTATTGATGGATTTTCATCAATACCCAATTTTTGTGCAAAATAAAAAGGACAAATCTCCTCAATGCACCACCGTACCGACCAAAGTAAAAGTAAAGGCAAGTGAGAAAAGATGTCCCAAAACCATTCTACCGAAGATACTCTTCAAATGGAAGACTCAAATACTATTTATCCTGATATTGATAGTACCAATCCAAGTAAATGGGACGGTTCTGGCAATACTACGGTTTGGAACCTCAGGGGTGGTTCGCTGGTAACATTGGTCTTACTTAGGCCACGGACAGGTTACATTGTTTGTCCCAGTCTACACCATGTCTGCATGGGTACCCAGCGACAACAAAAGGGGATAGGCTGACTTTCACCGTTTGTGTGGACTAAAATAACGATCGGCTCTACATTTTCCTTTTAATCTTTTGGAAAAACATTTAGCTAATAAAAAAGTTGTTAGCTTTAAGACTAACAACTTTTTTGGTTGGTTAATTATGATTTAAGTGACCGTACGAAGATGTAGCGACTTTCGTGATAATCATAGTCGGAAGTGATGTACTTCGCAAACGGTTTGAATGACTCACTACGTAGCCAGACGGCGTATTCAGAATCACGGTGCCAATTAGTGACGATGACAAACGCAGCGTCATTTTTAGCCTCCCGTAAAATCATGAAATGTTTCAGCCCATCTGGACGTTCATAGTCGTGGCGGAAACCGCTGAACTTGGAAGTAAATACTTTCTGTTCTTCAATTGGTAAATCAACAAAGATGAAGCTTGTCATTCCATGCCAGTCAGCGGACCCTTTAGAAAGTAATACGTCATAAGTTACCGGACTTGAAAATACGGTAGGTTCACCACTCAAGTCAAGCAGCATATAGCGATCTTCAGTGGCGTTGGCTTGCATTAAGAGTAAGTCACGATCGGCATGTTGCTGTTGGATCATGGTCAAAATCTTGCGCGTCCCAAATGTTGCTGAAATTTTTCCACTCATCAAATATCACTCCTTAATTATTACACTTATATTATACGTGTTTTTAAGACCAATTGAAAATATGTTCGGGTAACGGTTTCATTTTTCTTGAGTCCTAAGTTAGAATAGAAGTAATAACTCGTTTTAAAATTTATCATGACATGAAAGGAATGGTTTTAGTGAAATTAACAGTCTTAGGTTATTATGGCGGTTATCCGTATGATGGGGTGGGGACGAGTTCCTACCTGGTCACCGCGGGCGATTACCATCTCTTGCTCGATTGTGGTTCGGGGGCGTTAAATGCCTTGGAAGAGATTTTAGATCCATTGCAGCTAGATGCAGTCCTACTCTCTCATTATCACCACGACCACACCGCAGACGTCGGTGTTTTACAGTATTACTGGCAACTACGTCAGGGCGACCGTAAAACGCCAGAATTGCCAATTTATGGCCATACAGCGGACCCCCTGAACTTTGGGGCATTGACCTGGGCCGGAGCTACGGTTGGCCGTGCTTACGACCCAGCCGTTGTCAATCCAATCGGGCCGTTTGACGTGACTTTTATGCCAACTAAACACCCAGTACCAGCCTACGCCGTTAAGATCGTCGAACGTGCGACTGGCGAGCAATTAACTTTTTCGGCTGATACCGCTTATGTCCCACAGTTGGCTGACTTTGCACAGGGGTCCCAATTACTGATGACCGATACCAATTTTGGCGCTGATAAGACTGGTAAAATGTGGCACATGACCTCTACCCAATCGGGTGCGATTGCCAAAGCATCTCACGCTAAACGACTATTGCTGACCCATTTGCCACAAGATGTTCCGTTTGACCAGTTACGAGATGAAGCCCAAGCGGCGGCTGGAGATGGCGTTCAAGTCATTGTTGCTCAGAAATACTTACAATTAGATTTAGGTTAATGCGATAAGGCCAGTTTTGAAAAACTGGTCTTTTTTAGTCTCGTTATTTTCAATTATGTTTATAGTAATAATAAGCAAAAATAGTATTGCTCACAATCTAATTAATTACAGGTCTGGTTAAAATCGGGACAAAATTAAATGTTATCGAACAGATAATAGAATAGTGTTTAATTATTACGACGGATTTTATTAATCAATTTTATAAAATCTATTCACAACCAAATCTTAACAGCGTATAATAAATATTGTTATAAAGATAGTTGTGCTGACGATGCTCAAGGAGGAACCCGTATGGTTATTTTATATACCGCACCAAGTTGTACCTCATGTCGCAAAGCCAAGGTTTGGTTACAAACCCACGACATTAATTTCCGCGAACGTAATTTGTTCATCGAACCACTTTCCATTAACGAAATCAAAAGTATTCTACAATTAACCGAAACTGGCACGGAAGAGATTATTTCGACCCGTTCCAAGGCCTTTCAACAGCTAGATGTTGATATCGATGATTTATCATTGACGCAATTGTATGATTTGATCAGTCGTGATCCTAGTTTATTGCGGCGACCAATCATGATCGACGAAAAGCGGCTCCAAGTTGGCTATAACGAAGATGAGATTCGCCGGTTCTTACCACGTAAGATTCGGACACTCGAACTGTTGCGTGCGCAACAATTGGCTAACAGCTAAGTGTGGAAATTGGCTAATTAGGTTCACTAATTAGCCAATTTTTTTATTTTCAGATAGATTACTTTACAATGCGCTGAAATAAGTTAGAATTGTGATAGTGATTATGGCCCTTGACACTTAGAAAGGGGTGGATCTGCAATGGAGATGGAACGAATCAATGAAGACACGATTCGCGTCTTAATCGGCAACGATGATCTCAATGAACGCGGTATTCGCGTGTTGGATTTACTAGGGAATCATAAGCAAATTGAAAGTTTCTTTTATAGCATTCTTGAGGAAGTTGATGTTGATCATCAATTTCAAGATAATGATGCCGTAACTTTCCAAGTATTACCGAATCGAAATGGGTTAGAGTTATTTATTAGTAAAAATAGTGAAAACTTGCAGGATACGATTGCAAAGGCGACTCAGTCACCAAACCAATCGGATGAAGAAACCACTCAGGATGATGTTTCAGATTACTTGAAACGCAAACTGATACAAACTGATACAGATAATAACGATCAGACACAGGGTGTTCAAAGCAATCCGACTAAGGACACCAATGATTTAGATCCATATATCGATGATCCAGATACGCCAACTAAGGAATACGTCTTACAATTCGACAGTTTTGAAGATGTCATCTCTTTAGCACAAATGTTTCGTCCGGAGGGGCTAGCTTCGAACTTGTTTAAGTATCGCGACAAGTATTATATGGAGTTAGTATTCTTCGTGGATCAATCTTCGACGGGCACAATCAAAGACGACGTATCCGTCGCTCTTGAATATGCTAACTTATCGAAGGTGACTGCCGATGTCTTGTTAGAACATGGCGAAAAAGTCATGTCAAACGCGGCGTTAGAAACAATGCGTCATTACTTTAAATAAGTTCTATGAACCGCAATCATGTTGATTGCGGTTTTTTTGGCGATTAGTTTGTGAGTATTAACGTGAAATTAGCGATTATTCCTGAGCTTGGAATGGTCGCTGGTTTCGGGTTAATCACAGCAAACTGCCTTTTGGCCCACGTTTCGGCCATAACAATAGAAAAAGTCATTCAGAAAATTCTGAATGACTTTTTTAGTATCGTCCCAGACTTTTTGATGTCTTCAATGACCTTTATCGTAATTAGAGAGTGAGGGGAGTGGAGATCACATGTTGATAGCGGTGGATCAAAGTGAGCACTTAACTAATGCGTTGCAGGCCAAACGGCAAACTGATTATTTTTGTCCGGGTTGTATGGCTCCGGTGACGTTAAAACGGGGGACCGTGACCATCGCGCACTTTGCCCACTGTCCCGGTCAAACGTGTACGACGTTTTCAGAAGGCGAGACGGCAGAACACCTTCTGGGCAAACAACAATTGGCGACTTGGTTTAAGAAAAGCGGCTATCAGGTTCAACTAGAGGCCCCGTTAACCCATTTACATCAGCGCCCGGATATCTTGGCCCAAGCGCCGCACCAAGCCCCGCTTGCGATTGAATTTCAATGTTCGCCACTTTCCAATCAACGGTTATGGGAACGAACGGCTGGCTACCGTCAGCACGGGTACCGGGTATTGTGGTTGCTTGGCCAGCCGTACCACAAGGGCGTGCGGACACATGGCAAAGCCCTGAAATTTTTACAAAACAGCGCGAATTGGGGCTGCTTTATTTTACTGTGGGATGTTCAAACGAACACGGGTAGCCTAAATTATCACTTAATGAGCCTTGACTGTGAGCCACTGATGCACCAGGTGCTACGGCTTGATCCTGCTCGGTTGACTGTGAATCAAGTCTTGATGATGCGGCCACCGTTACAATCCGCGTCAAACATCGCGTCCCATTTTAAACACTACCAGCGCAGTTTATTAATGGGGCGGTTACGCCAACAGGGCTATCAGCGAGACCTGCAAAATTTTTGTTATCAGCATGGCGGCACTTTACAACAACTCCCGGATTGGGTAATCCCCATGGTGGCAAAACCGCCGTTGCTTTCAGTACCGTACTTAGTTTGGTACTTACACTTATTTATAGCCTTGCGCGCCCAGTCCGAGTGGGTGGATGATACTCAGTTGCGCGACCTTTGCTGGCAAACACTACAACCATTGCTGGCCCGCAACGCGTGCATTCGGCACCGGGGGACGGTAAACACGACTTTGATTACGGATGTGATTAATGAATTGACAGCGCAACAAGTTTTAGTGGCGACGGCCACGGGATGGCAATTGGATTTATCGCAGTTGCGGTGGAAAAACCGGTAAAATCGGACAATTCGGCGAAGCGTAAGGGAATTGTGTGTTAATCTTGGTTTAGATTAATTTAATTGGAGGGAACTATATGGTAGCAACAAAACAACTCCCGACACGCGCAGCCGTGCCCGAACCATTGACGTGGGACCTCACTAAGATTTACGCTGATCAAACGGCATACCGTGAAGATGTTGAGCAAGTTAAGGCTGCTCTGCCAGCCGTCACGGTGTTAAAAGCACACTTTACCGATAGTGCGGATACTGTTTTAGCCGGTATTCAAGGTGTCCTAGGACTTTACCGCCGCTTAGAAAAAGTTGCCGTTTACGCTAGTCTTAAGAGTGACCAAGATACGGGTAATAGTACTAACGCGGCTTTGGATGATCAGGCGGGTAGCCTAACTGCGAAAGTTTCGGCTGCCACCGCTTGGTTTGAGCCAGCGCTACTGACTTTAAGCCCAGCACAATTGGACCAATTTTTAGATGAAAACGTCGCACTCCGTGATTATCGGCATTTATTAGATACAGTGCGTCTTCAAAAGGGACACGTCTTATCCGAATCCGAAGAATCCTTATTAGCAGGTGCAGGTGATATTTTTGATGCGTCCGCTAAGACGTTTGGGGTTTTAAACAACGCCGACTTTGACTTTCCAACGGTTCAAGACGAAGCTGGTAACCCAGTCAAACTTTCACAGGGGCTTTACGGTGTCTTGCTGGAATCAGTGCAACCCGCTGTTCGGCGGCAAGCGTTTGAAGCTTTGTATAAAGTTTATGGCCAGTTTCGCCGAACTTTAGCATCAACCCTAGCTAGTCAGGTCAAAGTGCATAACTTTGTTGCCCAGGCGCACCATTATCCCGATGCGCGGACCGCAGCGTTAGCCGCCAACCAAATTCCAACGTCGGTCTACGATTCATTAGTTAGTTCGGTCGATAACCACTTGGATTTACTTCACCGTTACGTTGCACTGCGGAAGAAGATCTTAGG
This sequence comes from uncultured Lactobacillus sp., assembly GCA_937916845.1. GTDB lineage: Bacteria > Bacillota > Bacilli > Lactobacillales > Lactobacillaceae > Lactiplantibacillus > Lactiplantibacillus paraxiangfangensis. The sequence continues at coordinate 6,550 of CALFSK010000068.1, forward strand.
TGTCGATGAACTGCATATGTATGATCTGTATACGCCACTGACGAAGAAGCCCGCCGTTAATTACACTTATGAGCGTGCTCAGGGGACGGCGTTACAAGCTTTAAAGGTTCTAGGCCCAGACTACTTAAAACACGTTAAAACGGCGTTTAATTCACGCTGGATCGACGTCGTTGAAAACCAGGGTAAACGCAGTGGCGCTTACTCGTCCGGGATGTACGATACGGCACCGTATATTTTACTCAATTGGCAGGATAATATTGATAACTTATACACGCTGGTCCACGAAATGGGACACAGCATGCATTCGTACCTGACAACGCATAACCAGCCTTACCAATACGGCGACTATTCGATTTTTGTCGCGGAAATTGCCTCGACGACCAATGAAAACCTCTTAACGAACTATTTCTTGGCGCACGAAACGGATCCGCAAATGCGGGCTTACGTCTTGAATTACTACCTAGATGGGTTTAAAGGGACCGTTTTCCGTCAGACCCAGTTCGCGGAATTTGAACAGTGGTTACACGAACAAGACGCTGCCGGGCAAGCCTTAACTGCTGACCGGTTATCTAAGTATTATTTGCAACTCAATCAACGTTATTATGGGGATGCGGTTGTCAGTGATCCTCAGATTGCGGACGAATGGTCACGGATCCCGCATTTCTATTACAATTACTACGTGTACCAGTATGCGACGGGATTTGCAGCGGCATCGACGCTCGCTGAACGAATGACGACCAATCAACCGGATGCGGTCAAGGATTACCTAGGCTACTTAAAAGCGGGGTCATCAGCGTTCCCAATCGATGTGATGCACACTGCTGGTGTTGATATGACGAAACCGACTTACTTGGATGACGCTTTCAAGGTGTTTGAAGAACGGTTGGATGAGTTTGAACAGTTAGTGACAAAATAACCTCTAAATTTGAACAGGCAAAAGAAAAGGCCCTGACGATTAAGTTCGTCGGGGTCTTTTCTTTAACAGAATAATTGCAATTACTCATTTATAAAACGTGTAGCTGTGCGTTATTACCACTAGCACAGTTGGTTGTACGTTGGGTTAAATTATCGTGGAATGGATCAAGGTGTCCATTGACGAGGTCAAAGAGGGTGTCGTAGTTGAAATGTTCCAATAAAACACCATAGTCATATTGGTCACAGTCAAAAACGACGGCCGAAGAGGCTTCAGTAATGTTCATTTCTGAGGCTAAGCGTTGATCTGCTTGAAAGGCTTGTTTAGCAAGGTGACCATTGCGATCTTCCATAAACATATCAAGATCAATTTTACAATCACGCGCCACCTGTTTAACGAGCATTTCTGAGTAGTGTTGCTTGGTCTTTAACATTGCAGATTGTAATGCAATTAAGAAATTACGACCACGTTTTTTGCCTTGGAAAAGTGCTGCTTTATAGTCTAAAATAACTCGATACAGGGTCTGAGACTGCCGGTTTTGCGCCTGCCAGTCTGAAGCCTTAATCCCTTGTGACTTCAACGCCCGTTGAACAACGTTGATATTTAACAACGGTACGAATTGAAATTGAATTTGCTTATCCGAATCGTTGGCTAACCGTAATACGTTGTGTTCATCTTGAACACATTGGGTTGCCAATGGATTCACAAATAAATACACTTCTAACACGTCATAATTCCTCCACTTTCTCTATTCGCATCATAGTGCAGAATACCAAAACACCCTAGGTATTTGCAAGTTTTTAATTTCATAACTTTGTTAATTCTCACCATGGATTAATCGTTCCTTTGATTAAACCTTCGAGCATCATCATGCACCGATTTACAGTATTCGTAAAGTAATCTGTTTCTAAACCGGCGCTTGGGCCGGTTGTTAATGTTAATTGTTAAACTGAGTAACGTTCGTTTTTTATTCTGATGAATTATGGTAAAATTTTAAAGGTATGGATTGAAACGGAGGTGCTCCGATGGAAGATTGGAACCATTTTTTATTACCTTATCAACAAGCCGTTGACGAGCTTAAAGTCAAGTTGCGGGGAATGCGCAAACAATTTCGCGATTTAAATCAGCACGAACCCATTGAATTTGTGACCGGACGGGTGAAACCGGTCGATAGCATTAAAGAAAAAATGGTTCGGCGCAAGGTCCAAGAAGATCGCTTAGAGCAAGATATGCAAGACATTGCGGGACTTAGAATCATGTGCCAGTTTGTCGAGGATATTTATCAAGTTGTGGACCTGTTACGTAAGCGCACTGACATGACGATTCTGGAAGAACGGGATTATATTAGCAATGAGAAGCCATCTGGCTACCGTTCGTACCACATTGTGATCGAGTATCCGGTCCAAATGGTCGGTGGGGAAAAGAAAATCTTAGCCGAAATTCAAGTGCGGACACTTGCCATGAATTTCTGGGCGACCATTGAACATTCATTAAATTATAAATATCAAGGTGATTTCCCTGAAAACTTGAGTCAGCGGTTGCAACGTGCTGCCGAAGCGGCTTTTAGTTTGGATAAGGAAATGTCTGAAATTCGTGAAGAAATCCAAGAAGCCCAAAGCCTGTTCTCGTATGGTAAGGGCGCTCAAAACGAGGACCCCACGTCAACAAAGGAAGATAACAATCAATGAAAGTAACGATTTTTGCCAATTCAAACCCGAAAACTAAAAAGGTCGCCGCTGAATTACATCAAGAATTAGTCGCGGCGGGTTTTGATATTGATGATGCGCATCCAGACATCGTCTTATCCGTTGGTGGGGATGGTACCCTGTTGTCCGCCTTTCACCATTACAGTCACATGGTTGATCAGGTCCGGTTTGTCGGTGTCCATACGGGGCATTTAGGCTTCTACACGGACTGGCGTGACTATGAAATCGGTCAGTTGGTCGAAGGGCTCAAGCAGGATAACGGTCAAAGCGTCACGTACCCGTTGTTGTCAGTTAAGATCACTTACGCGGATACTGACGAGACGGATACTTATTTAGCCCTGAATGAATCGACTTTAAAAAAACTCGGTAGTACCATGGTGGCCGACGTTTACATTCAAGATGAGTTGTTTGAACGTTTCCGTGGGGATGGCCTGTGCATCTCAACGCCGACTGGGTCAACGGCCTACAACAAGTCAGTTGGTGGGGCTGTGATCCATCCGCGCCTGGATGCGTTACAGATGGCGGAAATTGCGTCGATTAATAACCGGGTGTTCCGGACACTGGGCTCCCCGGTGATCGTTGCGCCGTATGAAACCATCACGATCAAGCCACAACAGCAGTCGCAATCGCACTTTATTTTCACGGCTGACCAAACGGATACGCAACCGCGTCCAATTGAAAAGATTTGTTATTCAATTGCTAATCGGCGGATTGCCTTTGCACAGCACCGGCATAATCGGTTCTGGAAACGGGTTGGAACGTCCTTCATCGGGTTGGACGAATGAAGTTCACTTGGATGAATACCAGTACCACGCCGATGAAGGTCAAGACCTTATTAAGCGAGCACGGTGTAACCCGGAGTTTGCTGAAAAAGGTCAAGTTTCACGGGGGTGCGATTCTGGTCGATGGGTTGCCCGTTTTGGCCATCCACATGTTACATGGTGGGGAACAAGTCACGATGGAAACACCGGCAGAAATTGGAAACGACCATTTAGGTGTGTCCAATCTGCCCATCAATATCTTGTATGAAGACCGGGATTTCTTGATTATCAATAAGCCTGCGGGGGTGGCATCGGTGCCAGCCCACGCGCTCCCCGATAATACCTTAGCCAACCGGGTCAAGGGCTATTACCGTGAGCAGGGGTACGATAACGAGGTTGTGCACATCACGACCCGGTTAGACCGGGACACCAGTGGCATTGTGTTGTTTGCGAAGCACCACTTCGCACATTCAATCATTGATCATCAATTAAAAGCGCACGCGATGCGCAAAATGTATTTAGCCGTCGTGAGCGGGACCTTAGAAGCGGATCACGGGTGGCTTGATCAACCAATCGGGCGTGCATCGGACTCGTTTATCAAACGGACCGTGACGCCGGATGGTAAACCATCATTGACCGAGTACTGGGTAGTAAAACGGCTGGTGGGTAAAACCGTTGTCAGGGTCAGGCTACATACGGGCCGGACCCACCAGATTCGCGTGCACTTTGCCGCGGCAGGCCACCCGCTCATCGGGGATCAGCTATACGGTGGTCCGAGTGATCCTGCAATTGACCGACAAGCGCTGCACTGTATGCAACTCCAGTTCGATGATCCGTTTATCGATCAGACCTTGACGACCTTTGCGCCGTTACCGGCTGATTTAGCACGGTTGATTACACGGTAGAAGATTAGTATTTTACGGCGCTTCGCCGGCAGAATCCGTGGGCCATGGGGGCGGCTACAGACAAGAACGGTCTTCCGCCTCGCTTGAAAGCCTCAAAGAACGAGTCTTTCAAGTCGCCCCGCACTGTAACCTGGCAAAAACGCCAGCTAACAGTGCCGACACGGCCCGCTGGTTCCTACGCTAAGATTTTCTAAATAAACGGGTCAAGTTTGATAGCAACCTCAACATAGCAGGAAGTTGTCTATGATAAACGTGGCTTTAACCGGACTAGTTCAATAGTTAATCTTGATCAGTTTGGGCGTTGATTCAGCAGTTTTCAAATTTAGTATTTAAACCTATAGAATGTCACTAAAAAGCGGTCATTCAGAGTTGTCGAAAAACTCTGAATGACCGCTTTTAGTCGGTTTTAATACTTAATAATCTTGGTACCGTGTGCTTGTGGCACGTTGAGCGCAGTTACGATGCGATCGACGTTATCCGCCGTGACGCCACCACCAGGCAAAATTTGAATGCGTTGGTCCGCTAAATCAATTGTTGCTTTTAATTGTGGTAAGCAGTCCATGATTGGCTTGGTCAGGGGACCACCGTGAGTCAAAATGCGATCAACGTCGTGATCAACTAGCCAATCCATTGCGGGGGCCTGTTGGTCAGGCGCTAAAGCATCAAAGGCCATGTGGAAGGTGACACTCATCCCACCAGCGGCACCAACGAGCAGTGCCATGGCTTCAGTATCGAGCTGGCCATCTTTGGTGAGGGCGCCCAATGCAACGCCGTCAACCCCTAAAGATTGTGCCTGCAATAGGTCGGCTTCCATGATTTTTAATTCGGTATCGTTATAAACAAAGTCACCGCCGCGGGGGCGAATCATGGTTACCAAGGTTACGCCGTGTTCCTGGGTATACTTGGCCGCTTCTGCCATGACACCGCGACTAACGGTTGTCCCACCGACGGCTAAATTATCATTTAATTCGATTCGGTTAGCGCCGGCTGCGATTGCTGCCGGAATATTGGTGAAGTTTTCAAGGGCTACTTCTTTTAATAACATGCCATTCATCCTTTACGTTTTAGAATCGGACACAGACGCCTTCAGGGACGAGAATGTCTTTTTGTACTAGACTCAGTTTACCACTAGTAACATCCCGTGAGTACAACGTTGCGTTGTCGGTGTTTTGGTTGACCACCACGACGAACTCTTCGGTTGGATCTAAATCGAAGTCGCGAGGGAAGTCACCTTCAGTACTGATTTGTTGGATTAAGGTCAGGCTACCATCAGTTGCAACGGCAAATACAGCGATGCTGTTATAACCGCGATTAGAAACGTATAGGAACTTGCCGTCGCGGCTCAACCGAATGGCAGCGGCCCCGTTATGATCCGTGTAGTCCGCTGGGATGGTCTTAACAATGCCCAGTTGTTCGAAACTCCCGTCGGTTGCGTTATAACGGAGGCTCGCAATTTGGCTGGAAAGTTCACCAGCTAGAAAAGCAAACTGCCCGTCTGGTGAGAAAACGAGGTGCCGGGGACCGAAGCCGGCTTCCATGGTCAAAACAGATTGCTGGCTGAGTTTGCCGGCATCGCTGACGTTGTAGACGTAAACTTTGTCAGCCCCTAGATCAACAACGGCTAACCGGTTATCTGGCGTTAAGTCCGTGTAGTGGATGTGTGATTCGGTTTGTTCTGGGCGGGGACCGCTACCGCTGTGTTGCACTTGGTCAACGAGTTCCAACGCACCGTCAGCCGCAATCTTCAGTACTTCTGCCGTTCCCTTATGGTAATTAGCACTGTAAACGAGTTGCCGTGCTTCATCGACGGCCACGTATGCGGGTGGGGTCCCGGGGGCGATCACTTCGTTGAGTTTATTCGCTGTTTTGCCGGTGAGTTGCCAAGCTGCAATCCCACCATCGTTATCTTCTTTGTCAACACTGTAAAGCCGATCCTTGGCGGAGAGGGCCAAATAGGTTGGGTTTTGAGTGGCTGCTAATAATCCGTCATTCGTGAGGGTTTTCGCCGTCGTGTCCAGGGTTCCTTGATAGATTCCCTGACTAGTTTTTTTTGTATAAGTTCCAAATAAAACGCGTTCTTGCATGTCAAAAAGCCTCCTTGAGTAATAAATTTAGTATAGCATAATTCTTCGAAGTGTAAGCGATGACAAATTGGCATGAAACTTTGGGGCTATGCTACAATTAGAGCAAATCAGAAAAGAATGGGAGTCCGACATTATGGCAATAACGGCAACTGTTTCGGCGATCGGTGCAAACGCCATCGATCCGAAGGAACCAATTTTAGTTTTCTTTGACGAGACCGCAACGGAATCAATTCAACAAATCGCGGTCCTTCAAAAGTTCGATGCACCAATGCACGCGTTATCTTTAGAAGAAGGTAGTCAAATCAAAATTGACGACCAGACGTACACGGTTGCCTTTGCGGGTGGCTTAGTGGCGGCTAATTTGACGTCAATCGGTCACGCGACCTTGTACTTTAGTGCGGTGCCTCAAAAACCGATGGAAAATGGCATCTATTTGACACCCACTACGTTGCCAGAGATTCACGTCGGTAGTGTGATAACATATTTACCTTAGGATGTGATTGATTGAAACCAAACGTGACCAAGTCCCGTCGTGGTAGCCAACGGGTGATCCGTGGCTTGTTAATAATATTATTGATCTTAGCCATCCTGTTTTTAGGAAAACAAGTTGACTGGGTGTGGACCCCAATCCGACAACTCTTTAGTATCGTCGGGTTTCCGGTGATATTAGCGGGCGTCTTGTATTACTTGATGAATCCGCTAGTTGACCGGTTAGAACAAAAGTATCACGTTCGCCGGGTTTGGACGATTATCGGGTTGTTTGTCATTATTATCGTGGTGATCGTATTAGGGCTCATCGCCATTATTCCGACGATTCGGACGCAGACGCTGACGATTATTAATGATTGGCCAACTTACTGGCAAAACGCTGTTAAAGAGACGAACAAGTGGATCAATGACCCGCAACTGAGTGGATTGCGCGATCAAATCGATCAATTTAATACGGATGCTAGCAAACTACTTAGTGGTCGTTTTTCAAAATACCTGACGGGCACCGTCTCGTCCTTAACGAGTGTCTTTAGTACGGTGGTCACCGTGATTATCGGGTTGATCACGGCACCGTTTATCTTGTTTTACCTTTTACGGGATGGACACCAGTTGCCAGCGTACTTAGCGAAATTTGTGCCAACTAAGGCTAGAAGCAGTTTCTTAACCATGCTGAATGAAATCAACAGCCAAGTTAGTAACTATATCCGAGGGCAATTGACGGTCGCGTTCTTCGTGGCCATCATGTTCGCAATCGGGTACAGCATTATTGGTCTAAAGTTTGCACTGACGCTCGGAATCGCTGCGGGTATTTTGAACTTGATTCCATACTTAGGGTCTTTTCTGGCCATGGTCCCATCCGTGGTCATCGCCTTAGTGACGTCGCCGTGGATGCTAGTACAAGTTTTGATCGTGTTTGTCATTGAACAGACGATTGAAGGGCGCATCATTTCCCCGTTAGTTTTGGGAAGCAGCCTCGCCATTCATCCCGTCACGATCCTGATTGTCTTACTAGCCGCCGGGAAAATCTTTGGCTTGATGGGGGTTATCTTCGGGATTCCGGGATACGCCATCATCAAGGTACTCTGGACCCATTTATTTGGCTGGTACCGGCAAAATTCGCCGTTGTATGCGACGGACAAACCCAAAGAGTGAATTTGAAATAAATCGTTTTAGAGGCCGACTGATTGGTTTTTAATCAGTCAGCCTTTTTTATGTAACGAGTGGGCATTTATGCCGGAATAATGGGTGATCAAAGGGTCTGGGTAAAATTCAAAAAGCCATCCAGAAATTTTCTGAATGGCCTTTCCTATTTTTATGGTCGAAACGTGTGACAAAGGGCAGTTTGTTCCGCTTAACGTGAAATCGGCGACCATTCCAAGCCCAGGAATAATCGCCGGTTTCATGTTAATGCTCGCACACTGACCGCCCTTTGTCGCACTCTTGTCAACGTTAAAAATCTTCGTTTAATTCACTAATTGGTGCTAGGCCAAGGTTCTCGGTATGCACCATTTGTTCGCCGGCACGGGACCACAGCCATAGCCGCTTGTTCAGGGCCGTTTTGTCGAACTTTTCGGGCTCTGGTAATATTTTACCGGCCACTTCATCATAAGTGGCGTCCTCAGGAACGTTATTGCCACGATAAGTGATGCAACTAGGAACCGCAATCCCTGGTAAATCTGCGAACGTGATGATTTTGTTTAACGAAATCAAATGGTCCCACGTGGCACCAAAATCATACGTATAAACGACATCGGCTTGCAATAAATCGGGGTAGACGTAAGATTGGGTGGTTAAAAGTTCATCATCATCAAAGCCCATTCCCGTTAACGTCGGGACGTATTGCCGGGGTTGCCCCTGGGGTTGGAAGCTGTACAAGTGGGAATTATCCCAGCCAAATGCGAGTTGAATCAAGACGTGTAATTGATCATAGCGAATCGACAACGGCACAACTAACTTCCGATAAACCGCGGGATGCACATCCGCTAACTTAATCATTAATTCCATTGCAGCAGCATTATCCATCTTACAACACCTTCGACTTTCATTGGTGGTCTAATTGTCAGGTCATTTAAGTCATGTCTTAGGACTCCGTCAATCAAACCTCATATTATCGTTATTATAGCATCAACGACGCGTGATGAGGTCGTGAAAATGGGGTGCTGATTTTCTGAGTAGTTTCAGCGGCGGCTAGCAGTGTGGAAAAATTTTCAGTCAAAAACGGCAGTAACAAAATCCCCAATGGAGTTCTTGTTACTGCCGTTTATTTTAGTTGATGTTCAAACTAGTTCAGGGTAAAAATTACCAGCTGGCTTTTTTGACACCAGGGATTTGACCCGCGTGTGCGAGACGCCGGAAGTTAAGCCGGGACATCCCGAACTTGCGCAAGTAAGCGTGTGGTCGGCCGTCTAACGTGTCGCGCCGATGAATCCGAACGGGGGAAGCGTTTCGTGGCAATTCTGCCAAGCCCGCATAGTCTCCCGCAGCCTTCAATTCGGCACGCTTAGTCGCGTAACGGGCAACGGTTGCTTCAATCTTTTTCTCTTTGGCAATTTTTGATTTTTTAGCCATTTGAATCATGCTCCTTTATGATTGGTGTGTGCAATCCGGAAACAAATTCATTTGGACAACTTAAGTCGTTTTTTTAGAACGTCAACTAGAATACCATGGGCAAATCGTAATTGCTACTATCTTGCTTGAAGGGGTATGGTATCATTAAGAAAATTAACCGAGGTAGGGTGGATAACGTGAAGAAAATAGAACGCGGGATGCAGTTTGTGCAAGCTAACTTGGACCGCTTTCGCTGCTTAGTCTGTGATCAGGCCTATACGGAAATTAAGGATCACACATTGTGGTGTCCTAATGGGCATCAGGTCGACTTTTCTAAAAAGGGGACCTTGTACTTTTTAACGCATCAAGTTCAAAGTGAATATAACGCGGACATGTTAGCGGCTCGGCGACGGGTCTTACAGGCTGGGTTCTTTGGCCCAATCGTGGCTGCCATCAACGAAGCGTTGCCCGCAACACCGCAACGGATTTTAGACATTGGGAGTGGTGAAGGGACCCCCTTAGCGGATCTACTAGTCCGCCACGCGGATCAACAAGACGTTGGGATTGGTTTTGATATCAGCAAGGACGGCGTTAACTTAGCCACTCAGCTGGAAACGCCAGCATACTATTGCGTGGCCGACTTAGCGCAGTTGCCGTTTACCGACGGTGCCTTTACGGCAATCATGGACGTCTTTTCTCCGTCGGCTTATGCGGAATTTGAACGGGTGCTCAGCCCCGGTGGTCAACTACTGAAGATCGTGCCTAATCCTGAGTACTTAGTAGAATTACGCCACCTGTTATTTAAGACGACTGATCGGCAATACCAGTACGATAACCAGCGGGTGCTAGACTTGTTTAAGCAACATTATCCGGATGTTGAAACGAAACGCATTCGTTACCAGTTTGATTTAAGCCAGGTCGCTTTTGAAGACTTACTTGTCATGACCCCGTTACATTGGGGCGCGGACGAAGCTAGTTTAGCAGCCGCAAGGGAGCAGGGGCTAAAAACGATTACCGTTGACGTCAGCTTATTGATGACACGCAAGCACTAATTGGTGAAGCTTGCATCATTATTTTGTGGGTGTTAAGATAACCTTTGAGAAATCGTTTGGTAGTTAACATCGATTCATTTCGTTGGTGACTGCCGAGTTGTACTTCATTAACGTAGCGTTTCGCCGTGCCCACACCGAAATACTACGTTTTTTTTGTTGTCTAAAAAGCCGTTCCAAAGTTTTGTGTTCAAAACTTTGGAACGGCTTTTTGACGTGCAGATGTGAGATCAGTTAGTCCGTTGGCGGCGACTACCGATAAGTCCGATAATGAGTCCCAGCAGGGCGGGAACGGCCCAGCCGAGTCCTAAGTCGGCAAGTGGGAGCCAGTTGTTCAGGCGAATCAATAATTGCGTCCAACCATGGTCAGTCAGATTAGCAGGTAACGCGTTGACGCCGGCTAATATGGCCGGAATCAGTGTCCAGGCGGTGGTCATGCCGAACAGCCAGCGCGACGTGCCTAGCCAAGGTGAGGCGACTGCCAGCAAAATGAGGACAATGGCTAGCGGGTATAAAAACATCAAGAGTGGTGTTGAGTATTTGATCAATTGCGTCAAGCCGACGTTGGCGAGAATTGCGGGCAGCACGCAGGCCAGCGTAATCAACCAACGATACGACAGTTTGGGAAACATGCCGTGGAGCGTGTCGCCAAATGCGCTGGTCAGACCAATGGCTGTTTTTAAACAGGCAATGATCACAATCAAGGCTAGTAGTCCGTTACCGAGTGGCCCGAAGTAGTGGGCGGCGATTTGGGCTAAAGTAATTCCCCCGTTAGCGGCCGGTGCAAATTGCCCTAAGCTCATCGTACCAATAATCGCCAGCAGCGCGTAAATCAATCCCATCAAAGTCATACTGATGATGCCGGCTTTGATCGTATCGGTCGCAATCTGGCTGGGATCGGTCACGCCGAGATCCCGAATCGCATCAATCACCACGATTCCAAAGGCCAAGGAAGCTAAGGCGTCCATGGTATTGTAGCCTTCGGTAAAGCCGGCTAATAGCGGCTGTGCTGTGTAGGCGCCACGCGCCGCCACGTCAAAATTCCCCAGTGGCTTGATTAGAGCGACTAACATTAAAGCGCCCAGTAGAATCAAGAATAGCGGCGTTAGCCATTTGCCAACGTAGGTCATGATGCGGCCAGGATTCAGCGCTAGTAGCCAAGTGACTAGGAAAAATAGCACTGAAAATCCGAGCAGGACGCTAGCTTGGTGTCCCGGTGCAACGAAGGGCACGAGGCCAATTTGAAACGCCGTGGTGGCTAAGCGGGGCATCGCAAACAGGGGCCCCAGTGTGAAGTACAGCAGAATGGTAAAACCGTAAGCATAGGGCCGGTTGACCTTAGCGGCCAGGTCGAAGACGCCGCTACTCCGTGTTAAACCCATGCCAATGACGCCAAGGAGTGGGAGACCAATCCCGGTGATAAGCAGGCCAATAATGGCGCTACCAACGTGGTGGCCGGCTTGTTGACCTAAGTAAATGGGGAAAATTAAGTTACCGGCACCGAAGAACAGCCCAAATAACATTGTCCCGATAAAGCCTAAGTTACGTCCTGATAGACGGGTTTGCATCTAATCCCTACCTTCATTTGTTTAGTGTCGCTTTTATAATCAACCAGCTTAGCATATTTTAGTAAAAAATGAATGAGAGTTGCGTGAAGTTGTGAGGGAGATTGGCACAAAAAAACCAGCTATTAGGTGATTGGCTGGTTTAAAAAACGATGAGTCCTACTTGTTCGCAACGGTAAAGCGGCTCTGGTGATGCTTTGGTTGTTCAATTTCATCTAAAACGGTTGTTGCCATTGTGCCGCTATTCGTAGCGGAAACGCCGGCCGCGTTAACCAATAGTTGGTCAGTGCCTAAAATAGCTGGAACGGCTGGTCCCGCGTGGAAATCAGCTGCGGGTGAAATGCCGACCCAGTCCACGTTAGTGACCGTTTTTAGAAAGGTCAATTCGGCAAGTTGGTTTTGGGGGATTGCCACGAACGGGGCGTTGGCAGGATCACTCTCGATGTCTTTAACGAATAAGTGGGCGTCGTCGCCAGTAGTTAAACTACCAGCACCGAGAATGAAGACGAGGCGCGGGTTTCTTTGATTCCGCGTTAGGGCAACCAATTTGGTGGCGAGGTCGACGTGTAAATAAGCCTGATCTGGCCGGCTTGCCATGGCATCGACAACCACGTCGACAGCTTGCAAATCGGAAGCCATCAATTGAAAGGCATCCATAGCCCGGGTCGTCAGGTTCGGGTTAGTTGGTAAAGTTGCCAATTTCTCATCGGAACGGCCGATGGCAATCACGGTGTGGTTCCGTTCTAGTGCGGCGCTCGTAACGGCAGAACCAGCCATCCCGGTTGCGCCAATAATCATAATTTTCATTAATAGTCAGCTCCTTATTTTTTGTTCATGGATCAGTATAGGGAAAGTGTAAATGGAACGCGAACAATAAGACTTATTTGAAAGGGTAGGCGGTAATGGGCGCAACATGGTATGATAACAAGTAAGATTACTATATAAAAAGGAAGATCGTTTTGACAAATCACATTGCACTATTTGAACCACTCATGCCAGCTAACACTGGTAACATTGCGCGGACCTGTGCGGGGACCGATACGGCCTTACATTTGATCGAACCGCTGGGCTTTAAAATTGATGATAAGCATCTAAAGCGCGCCGGGCTGGACTATTGGGATAGCGTCGATATTACTTATCACGCGGACTTACAAGAATTTTTAGCTAGTATTCCGGACTTAGATCAGTTGTACCTAGTTTCTAAGTTTGCGAGCCATGATTATAGCGACGTCGATTACAGTGACACAAGCAAGGATCACTACTTCCTGTTTGGGAAGGAAACGACTGGATTGCCAGAACCATTCATGCGGAAATACCCGGAAAAAGCGATTCGGATTCCGCAAGACGATTCACATATTCGGGCGTTGAATTTATCCAATTCAGCGGCAATTGTGATTTACGAAGCCCTACGGCAACAAAGCTTTCCGGGCTTAGAACGATCGCACCACTATCAAAATGACAAACTAAAGTAATTGAAGTTTGAACGCGTGCGCTAACTACGGAAGTTAGGGCGCGTTTTTTGACGGAACCGGCCATTCCGAACGTAGGTTTGGTATAATAGAAGCGATGTTACAAACGTAATGAAAAGAAAGGATGAACGAACGTGGCGCGCAAACAGTCAACAACAAAAAAACGGCGTCCAACTAGTCGTAAAAAGTCGACCACGGCGGTCAAACGACAAATGACTGGGAACGTGATTGGTCTAATCGGCGTCCTAGTCACGGTATTAGCCTTTCTCCAAGTCGGGTTAGTCGGGAACTTCTTCGCGGAATGTTTTCGTGCATTTGCCGGGAACGCCTACCAGCTTTTAGCCGCTTTAACGTTACTAATCGCCGGCTACCTCATGATCTTTGGGCGTTGGCCACGGCTGACTTGGCGGTGGTGGACGGGTGGTAACTTGGTGTTCTTTAGTTACCTGTTACTGCTAGAAATTCCGACGTTTAACCGATTAAATCGTCATACTGCCTTTTGGGGCGTAACCAAAAGTTTACTGAAAAGTGATTTTGCCAAGGGCGGGATGTCCAGTGACCTTGGTGGTGGCTTAGTCGGGGCAGCTGGTTACAGCGTCACTTATCCACTATTAGCCAACTTTGGAACGGTGTTAATCGCATTAATTTTAATTATTGCGGGAATCTTTATTGCTTTTAACTTACCTTTCCATGAAACGATGCAATTGTTGCGGACATTTTTGATCAACGTTGGGCAAAAAATTCGGGTGGGGGCTGAATGGCTTTCACGAAAGATTCGTGTCCAGATTGCCCGCTGGCGGGTACATCAACAGGTCAGAGCTAATCAAGAAGATCAACCTAAAAAAGCGCCGGCCCCGGCTAGCGTTGCACCGCAAGCGAGTCAGGCGGCAAAGCCAGTCGAATCAGCAGCCCCAACGAGCAGTGCACCAGCAATTACAGTTGCCAGTGAACGTGAGGTAGCCCCGACGAGTAACGCGACGGCTTCAGCGGCTGATGAAGCGAGTTTGATGGGAACGGAAGTCGCTGACGAATCCAATTATGATTTGCCATCTTCGGACCTGTTAACTAAGATTCCTAAGACGGACCAAAGTGCTGAGTACGCGACGATCGAAAGCAATTCGGAAAAGCTGACCACGACCTTGGCCAGTTTTGGGGTTCAGGTCGAAGTGAAGAACGTTAGCCTGGGACCATCCGTGACAAAGTATGAACTGCACCCGGCAGTGGGAGTTAAAGTTAGCAAAGTGGTCAACTTAGCAGACGACTTGGCGTTAGCGTTAGCGGCTAAGGATCTACGGATTGAAGCCCCAATTCCGGGGAAGTCCTTGATTGGGATTGAAGTGCCTAATAAGCAAGTGTCAACCGTTTCATTTAGAGACATTGTCGAAGCCCAACCGGCGCACCCAACCAAACCGTTGGCCGTGCCGTTAGGACGAGATGTTTCTGGGAACTTAGTGGTTGCAGATCTGTCTAAGATGCCCCATTTACTGATTGCCGGGTCTACCGGGAGTGGGAAGTCAGTGGCCATTAACGTGATGATCACTGGGTTATTGATGAATACTAAACCTAATCAGGTTAAATTCATGCTGATTGACCCAAAGAAAGTGGAACTTGGTGTTTACAACGGGATTCCGCATTTACTGACACCAGTTGTGACGGAACCGAAAAAGGCGGCGCGGGCTTTGCATAAGGTCGTGGCCGAAATGGAACGGCGCTACGAGTTATT
The DNA here is from genome assembly GCA_937916845.1 of uncultured Lactobacillus sp. Taxonomy (GTDB): domain Bacteria; phylum Bacillota; class Bacilli; order Lactobacillales; family Lactobacillaceae; genus Lactiplantibacillus; species Lactiplantibacillus paraxiangfangensis. The sequence continues at coordinate 21,761 of CALFSK010000068.1, forward strand.
CGCCGATTCCAAACAACGTAACATGCAAGGTTACAACCAGTACATTCGCCAGCAAAATGCGTCAGACGGTCAAAATCGGCCGGTATTGCCATACATTGTGGTCGTCGTTGATGAATTAGCCGACTTGATGATGGTGACGTCCAGTGAAGTTGAAGACGCCATCATCCGACTGGGACAAATGGCCCGGGCGGCCGGGATTCATATGATCTTAGCCACGCAACGGCCATCGGTTGACGTTATTACCGGTTTGATCAAAGCCAACGTGCCTTCACGAATGGCGTTTGCCGTTTCCAGTGGGACCGATTCGCGGACAATCATTGATAGTAACGGGGCTGAAAAGCTGCTTGGTCGTGGGGATATGTTGTACCAGCCAATGGGGATGAATAAACCGTTGCGGGTGCAAGGCGCTTATATTTCTGACCATGACGTTGAAGAAGTCGTTAACTTTATCAAGAATCAACAGTCTGCAGAGTATGATGACAGTATGCTCGTCAAAGACGACGAACCGGAAACGGGCGATGATCCGCGTGATGGTGAAGATGAGTACTACGCGGAAGCCGTTGAATTAGTGACTGACCAGCAGTCGGCCAGTGTGTCGATGTTGCAGCGTCGATTCCGAATTGGGTATAATCGGGCGGCTAGAATCGTTGATGAAATGGAAGAGCGGGGCGTTGTGGGACCATCCGAGGGCAGTAAGCCACGGAAAGTCTACCGTCAAAAATCAGCTGATGATGCGGAGAATGATTCGAACGAACCGCAATAACATAAAAAATGCACGGTGCAATTAACTCCCGTTTTGGGATTAACTGCACCGTGCTTTTTTTGATTTCGTCGTATGATTAGCTGAAACTTAAAAGTCCTAGTCCAGATAACGCGCTCAAAACTAGTGACCCAACGGTAGAAATAATCATTAACCACACAATGACCATCGTGATTTTTTGGAAGGTTGTCTTTTTCTTCATAGTTTTCGTTTGCACCACACTTTTTAAGTAATTCTTTCATAGTTTAACGTGTAATCGACTATTTTTCAAATAACTATTAAAAATAGTCGTGGTTACGTAAATATTCGATTCCTAAAATACACAAAATAATGGTGCCCAGCATGATCCAAGTAAACGCGTGCACGACACTGGCACCCGGTAGTTTAACGTTCATGCCATAGATGCCGCCAATAATCGTTGGGATGGTTAGAATCATGGTCAGTGAAGTTAAAAACTTCATCACGTCGTTTAAATTGTTGGAAATGACGGCACTGACCATTTGACTGTACTGTTGGAGAATCTGATTGTTCGTGTGGGTCATGTCGACCGCTTGTTTTGTTTCCACCATGATGTCGGTTGTAAACGCCGCGTGGTGGGGTGCGTTAAAGTGGGTAGCGGACGCTTCGACCGCGGCTAAAACGGGACCGTTTTGTGTGAGGGCCGCGTCAAAGCGAATCAGTGACTTTTGATAGGCCATAATTCGAAACAGTTCTTCGTTATGGGTCGCTTGGTTTAAATGACGTTCCAGTAAGTTAGTTCGTTGATTAATCAAATTTAAAGCGCTGACGTAAGCGTGCTCGATATACCACATGATGGCTAGTACGAAGTCTTCGTGATTCTCTAAACTGAGTTTGGATGAAGTCGGGTCCATAATGAAATCCTGAATGAAACTGGCAGGGTAATTACTGATGGTTAAGACGACTTGATCCGTCAAAATCAAGGCAAATGGATAGACTTGGTATTCCAAATAGCCAAGGTCACTGGTCGTTAGCTTGGGGTACTGCATCACGATTAAAACGGGTTGGGTGGCGGTCGGCTGATCCAATTGTTCCGTCCGGGAAACTTCCGCATCGTCTAAGACGGCTGTTAAGTAGTCTTTAGGAAAATGAAAGGTGTTTGTTAATTGATTGATTTCATTAATGGTTGGGCGTTCGACGTTGATCCAATAAGGTTGGTTAGGGTCGCTAGCCGTCGTTAACAACCCGTTAGGCCCGGTAGTAAAGTATTGCAGCACGTGTGCCACCTCCGATAACTTTACTTCCCATTATAGGGCTGGCGGCAGTGATTGAAAAGCAGGCCTATAATCTCTATAATTAGACCGATACTAATTGTCAAAGTAGCAGTGATAGTTATTTTTGAATTAAGTGCTCCGTCGGGTAGCCTTGGTGTGCTATGGGGGACGGCCCCAGCCGAAGTGCGGTCTGCGACCGCGATTCAAAGCCGACAGTTCACGTCTTTGAATCGCCCCGCAAAAATGGCAGATAAAAGCATCTGCCATCTTTGCCGACACAGCACACCAAGGCAGCCCGACTGCACTAAAAGCAGACTTATTACCGTTATTACTGTCAGATAATTGGAGGCTGTCATTAGGGGCAACCGGACTAGCTTACCAGTAGCTGATTTGTAGTAGCTCCAATATTGATATGACAGTAATGCTTCGCTAAAATTAACTTTCAACTTTTAGTTAAATTGACCTTTTAACCCTTAGCAGAATTAAAGAAAGGAAACGTGCAAATCCGTTTTAAGTAAGGCCGCTTGTTTGGATTTGTCATAGTAGGAATTTACGATGAATGAGTTATTGACCACTTGGTTTGGGCAAATTATCTTTTTGGCGCTCGTTTCAATCATCATTTTAGGATTGCGACGGCTGACCCGGAAAATTTGGCCCAATGGTTTAACGTTAATTGATTTTTGGCCGCCGTTTTTAATTTTATTCACCCATTTTTTGACGCTTCAGGCCACGGAAAGCTCCATCGTGCCGTATGAAGTGATCTCAATGATGGTTTTAGGAATTGGGCTGACCGTCTTAGAAGTGATTCAGCAGGGTGAAATTATCTATCGACGCTTTTTTAGACTTTATTGGCGGCTAATCGACCTATTAGCGATTGTCGTTTATTTAGTTGCTTTAGTAATTAACTTATTATTTAAATAACGGACTAAGAGATAAAAAGTCCCCCACTAATCCCCACCTAACGAATCAACGTTAGGCGGGGATTTTTTGACATTTTGTTAACAATTTGGAAAAGTAATAAAACGATGTGGTAGGAAGTGGGGGGGTGTGGTAGACTTGAATTATGTTTAATGAAAGGGGTTGACTGACCGTGGCGCCCAAGATGTTTTTCGGTGAATTTGAACACGCCTTGGACACGAAAGGTCGGTTGATCATCCCAGCCAAGTTTCGTGAGTTACTTGGCGACAGTTTTGTGATCACGCGGGGGATGGACGGCTGTATCTTTGGCTATCCAGCCGCGCGGTGGGCCACACTGCAAGCGCAACTAGATGACTTGCCGCTTACTAAAAAGGACGCACGGGCGTTTGTCCGGTTCTTTTACGCAGCGGCGGCTGAATGTGAACTTGATAAGCAGGGGCGGGTTATGATTCCCGCATCCCTGCGTAACTACGCTAAGTTAGAAAAACAATGTGTGATTGTTGGGGTATCGGACCGTTTTGAAATTTGGAGTGCGACTAAGTGGCAAACCTTTGAGACGGAGACCGCCGAGAACTTTGATGATCTCGCTGAAAATTTGATTGATTTTTAATTCATAAGGATTTAATGGGAAGGGGGCGCAACAGTGGCAGAATTTGAACATACCACCGTCTTACTACATGAAGCGGTTGCGGCGTTAAATATTGATCCCGCAGGCATTTATGTGGATTGTACGTTAGGTGGCGGGGGACATTCCCGCGAAATCCTAAAACAGTTGGGACCAAACGGACACTTATTTAGTTTTGATCAGGACCAGACGGCGATTGACTATAATCAATCCAACTTGGCCAGTTATTTAGAAAGTGGCCAACTGACATTTGTTAAAAGTAATTTTGCTAATCTGAAGCACGAATTAGCGGACCGCGGCATTGACCAAGTTGACGGGGTCGTTTATGACTTGGGGGTATCATCACCACAGTTTGACGACGCCGCCCGTGGCTTCTCGTACCAACATGATGCGCCACTTGATATGCGCATGGATCAGAGTCAGGACTTAACCGCGCAAACAGTCGTTAACACTTGGCCATACGCCGATTTAGTTCGAATCTTTTACCGGTATGGTGAGGAGAAATTCTCTAAGCAGGTCGCCCGCGCAATCGAGCATGAACGTGACAGCCGACCGATTGAAACAACTGGTGAACTGGTTGACCTCATTAAGTCAGCCATTCCTGCCCGCGCACGGCGGACGGGTGGTCATCCAGCTAAACGCGTCTTTCAAGCGATTCGAATTGCGGTAAACAACGAACTGGGTGTTTTAGAAACGTCGTTGGAACAAGCGGTTGATTTGATCGGTGTCCATGGTCGGGTCAGCGTGATCACGTTCCAATCCCTTGAAGATCGACTTGTGAAGACGATTTTTAAGGAACACAGTGAGTTACCCGAGTTACCACCTGGTTTACCAGTGATTCCTGAGGGCATGCAGCCTGATTACCGGCTTGTTAATCGGAAGCCAATTGTGCCAAGTGATGAAGAAGTAGCGGCTAATCGGCGGGCGCGTAGTGCTAAACTGCGGGCCATCGAACGGTTACGTGTTAAGGATTAATTAATGAAATAGATGAATGTTAAGGAGTGATTTAAAATGGCCCAGAATGGATTGGCACGGGAACTGCCAAAGCAGAATCCCGGCGCTACCTCAACCCCGGTACATAAAACCGTCGTAACCCCCAATCCGGCAATCAAAACGCAGCGGGTACCATTTTCTGCGTTTGAAAAATGCTTGAGTGTGACACTTGGTTTGGTGGTTTTCAGTTTGGCAATTATTTTAGTTTCAACCAACATTGCCATTGGTAATTCTCAAAGTAGCTTACAGGCGGTGCAAGCGAAAGTTTCCAAGGTGGAGGCAAGTAATACGTCTCACGCCCAAGAAATTAGTGAACTTTCAAGTCGTAGCCGGTTAAACCAAGTCGCAAAGAAGTACGGCTTATCGCTAAACAACGGTAACATAAGGAATGTTTACAAATGAATAATAAGAAACAACGAATGACTTCGAAACGGTCACCGAAACAAAATCGTAGAATCTTTGGCCAATGGCTATTTTTTGGAGCGATCCTCGTATTTGGTGTTTTGATCATTCGTTTTTCGTATATCGCGATTTCCCACCACGCCAACGGAACGAATCTTGTGGAAGTAACTAAAAAGTTGTATACGACGGATCAGACCATTACGGCGAAACGGGGGACGATTTATACGGCAAACGGCGATCCAATTGCTGAAGATACGAGTACTTACACCATTTATGCCATTATGGCGAAAAACCAGAAGGATGCGAATGGTAAGGCACTGTACGTCAAGAATGATAATCAAGTGGCAAAGGTATTGTCGAAATATTTGCCGATTAGCTATAAAAAGGCGTTAGCAACGCTTCAAGATGGCACTGGCAAGTTCCAAATTGAATTTGGCACGGCCGGGAAAAACATTTCGTTGACGACGAAGGAAAAAATCGAAGCGCAAAAAGTTTCGGGATTGCATTTTATTGAGTCGGAAGCACGTCTGTACCCGAACGGGACCTTTGCATCCCAGCTCGTGGGGCTTACCAATGCGAAGTCGGTCAAAGGTTCGGAATCAACGCGGCTAACCGGATCAATGGGAATTGAACTAGCTTTCAATAAACAGTTATCTGGGACTGATGGCCGTAAGACCGTCACGAAGAGTGGGTATCAAGGCAACGTCGATACCGGTAAAAAGGTCAAAGACGGCGAGAACGTTTATACGACAATCGACAGCAAACTCCAGACTATTTTGGAAACAAAAATGTCAGCGGTCGCGGATCAAGTTAATCCTAAGTCGATGACGGCAACCCTGATGAATGCCAAAACGGGTGCAATTCTAGCCACGACGCAACGCCCAACGTTTAACTCGCAAACCAAGAGTGGGTTGAGTAAGATGTGGCGTAACTTGCTCGTTGAGGATACCTATGAACCCGGTTCGACGATGAAAGTCTTTACGATGGCGGCAGCCATTGACAGTGGTAATTACAACCCCAACGTGACGGTTCCCACCGGGACTTATCGAATCGATAACAAGATTGTGCCCGATTGGAATACGAGTGGTTGGGGTAACATCACGTATGCCAAGGGGTTTGCCCTATCTAGTAACGTTGCGATGGCACACTTGGAACAAACGATGGGGGCCAAAACTTGGCTAAAGTACATTAAGCGCTTTGGCCTGCGTTCGAGCACGAATAGTGGTTTAGCGAACGAGCAAACCGGTTCAATTCAGTTTACTTATCCGATTGAACAAGCCGATACGTCGTTTGGGCAAGGGGTTCAGGTCACAGCGATGCAAATGCTGCGCGGATTTACGGCCGTTGCAAATGGTGGTAAAATGCTACAGCCATACTTTGTTTCCAAAGTGACGAATCCGAATACCAACAAGACGGTTTTTAAAGCGAAACCTAAAGTCGTTGGGCAACCGATTTCTGCCAAAACGGCTTCTCAAGTACTGGGACACATGCAAGACGTTGTCTACAAGTCTTACGGGCTTGGGGGCGCTTATAAAATCAAGGGTTATCGGATCGCGGCGAAGACCGGGACGGCCCAAGTCAGCAACGGGAGTACCTACGCAACGGGTGATGATTCTTACCTGTATTCCGTTGTTGGGATGGCGCCGGCTAAAAATCCAAAATACATTATGTACATCACAATGAAGCAGCCAACACTTGGTAGTACGACCGCAACTGATGAAATGGCAGGTGTTTTCAAGACCGTTATGCAACGGGCACTTGAGGAACAAAAAGCCAGTGAGTCGAAGACGGCAACGATCAAGATGGCCGATTTGACGGGTAAAAGCACGACGACCGCTGCCAAAGATGCAAAGCAAAGCGGCATTAAACCGGTCGTCGTTGGTAAGGGTAAGCGGATTGTGAAACAGTCAATTTCGTCCGGTACCGTCCTTTCTAGCGGTCAGCGGGTTGTCCTCGTGACTAACGGACAGATGTATATGCCTGATTTGACGAGTTGGTCGACCAGTGAAGTTGCTGACTTTGCCAGTCTAACGGGGCTGAAGTTGACGACTAGCGGTACGGGCTACGTGAAGGCCCAGAGTATTTCGGGTGGTAATCCGATCGACGCTAAGGAAAGTTTGAGCGTGACGTTAAAGTAATTAATTAAGTTTTAGAATGGAGAATTGTTGTGAGTTTATTATCATGGGTAGCGGCCCTAATCAGTGGGTTTATCATCGTGTTTGCGTTAATGCCGTCTTTAATTCGTTATTTCCGCGCGCGTAAAGAGGGCCAAATGATTCGCGAAGAGGGCCCTAAATGGCACGAAAAGAAATCTGGGACCCCAACGATGGGCGGTTTGTTATTTATTATCGCCATCTTGGTCACGACCTTGTGGGTTGGGTTTTGGCAAGGTTTGTTACAACCAACGACCTGGATTTTAATGTTCATCTTAGTGCTCTACGGGGCGCTGGGATTCTGGGATGACAGTATTAAGCTATGGCGGAAGCAAAATGAAGGGCTAAAAGCATGGCAAAAATTGCTTGGTCAAATCATTGGTGCGGTCGTCTTCACGTTAGTTTACCAGAATGAGCATTTGACAATGGGGCTGCGAATTCCTGGCGTCGGTGATTGGTCGCTAGGTATCTGGTACATGATCTTCGTCATTATTTGGCTCGTTGGGTTTTCCAACGCCGTCAACTTGACGGATGGGTTAGATGGCCTAGTCGCTGGTCAAGCAACGATTGCTTTTGGTGCGTACGCGATTATCGCGTGGGCCCAACAACAATATAACGTCGCGTTATTCTGTATTGCAGTGGTCGGTTCGTTACTAGGTTTCTTTGTCTACAACCACAAACCCGCAAAAATTTTCATGGGTGATATGGGTTCATTGGCCTTAGGTGGGGCGTTAGCTGCGGTTTCCATCTTGGTCCATCACGAATTGTCACTACTTATTATCGGGATCATTTTCGTTATTGAAACGGCTTCGGTTATGTTACAAGTCGCTTCGTTCAAGTTAACGGGGAAACGGATCTTCTTAATGAGTCCAATTCACCATCACTTTGAAATGAAGGGTTGGAGTGAGTGGAAGATCGACATCGTATTCTGGTCGATTGGTTTAGTGGCTGCCATTATCAGTGTGGCAACAATTATTTAATGACTAATTTTGGGCGTATCAATGGCGGATTTACAAACCGGTGATACGCCTATTGGCATTTAGTCCACTGAATATTAAAATAAATATATTGTATCTATCAATAAATTAGGGAGATCTTGGTATATGAAGTCGGTTGAACAGTATCGCAACCAAAAAGTTTTGGTTTTAGGACTTGCAAAGAGTGGGGTCAACGCTGCCCGCTTATTGCACAAGCTAGGGGCGTTTGTCACGGTCAATGACAAGAAGGATTTTGATGATAACCCAGATGCACAGGAGCTATTAAGCGAAGGCATCAAGGTTATCACGGGGGGACACCCGTTATCTTTATTGGATGAAGATTTTAAGGTGGTCGTTAAAAATCCAGGCATTCCGTATTCAAATCCGATTGTGAGCGGGGCGCTTGAAAAGCACATTCCCGTCATCACTGAAGTTGAATTAGCAGCCCAAATCTTGGAAGGCGAACTGATCGGGGTCACTGGGACAAACGGTAAGACCACGACAACGACGTTAATTACCATGATGTTGAACCAACGAAACAATGCCGGCAAAGCCTACGTAGCGGGTAATATTGGGGTTCCAGCCTCAACCATTGCCCAAAAAGCGCAAGCAACCGATACGATGGTGACGGAGCTTTCAAGCTTTATGCTTTGTGGGATTGATACGCTACATCCCCACATTGCCGTCATTACGAATATTTATTCAACTCATTTAGACTGGCATGGTAACCGTGACAATTACGTTAAGGCGAAGATGCGCATTACGATGAATCAAACGGCAGATGATTATTTAGTCATCAACTGGGATAGCCAGGAATGGCGTGACCTCAGTAAGCAGTCTAAAGCACAAGTTGTGCCATTTTCACGTCAGGGCAATAGTAAAGCTGGCGCCTATGAAGAAGACGGCAAATTGTACTTTAAGGACGAATACATTATGGATGCAAAGGCCATTAAGATCCCTGGAGACCATAACGTTGAAAACGCCTTAGCAGCCATTACGGTTGCTAAGTTGCAAGGGGTCGCAACGAGTGGCATTGTTCAAGTCTTGAAGACGTTCTCCGGGGTTCGTCACCGGACCCAGTACGTTGAAACCTATGAAGGCCGTCAGTTCTACAATGACTCTAAGGCGACCAACATTGTTTCAACGGAAATGGCGTTGAAAGGATTTGATCAACCCGTTGTCTTATTGGCTGGTGGTCTGGATCGGGGTAATACGTTTGAAAAGCTTGCCCCCGCATTGAAGGATCATGTTAAGACCCTCATCGTGTTTGGTGAGACGGCTCAGAAGATGGCGGATGCCGGGAAACTTGCCGGTATCGATGACATTGAATTTACTGAAAACTGTGAAACGGCGGTTCCAGTAGCTTGGAAGCGGAGTAACTCAGGTGACATTATTATGTTGTCACCCGCTTGTGCAAGCTGGGATCAGTACCCGAACTTTGAAGTGCGGGGCGACCGGTTTATTAAGGCAATTGAGAAGTTAACTGGAAAGGCGGAAGAAAACTAATGCGACTAATGATTTCTGGCGGCGGTACCGGGGGCCACATTTACCCGGCATTAGCCTTGATCGAAGCGCTAAAGGCACACGATAAGCACGCCGAAGTCCTCTACGTTGGGACACACCGGGGCCTTGAAAGTCGAATCGTCCCAGAACGCGGAATCGCGTTTAAGACGATTAAGATTCAAGGCTTCAAGCGGTCGTTATCCCCACAAAACTTCAAGACGGTTTACCTGTTCTTAAAGAGTGTGGTCACGGCTCGTAAGTACATCAAGGAATTCAAGCCGGACGTCGTGGTTGGGACCGGTGGCTACGTGAGTGGTGCGGTCGTATTTGCGGCTAGTCAGATGCACATTCCCACGGTGATTCATGAACAGAACTCCGTTGTGGGTGTGACCAACAAGTTTTTGAGCCACTTCGTTAATAAAATCGCCATTTCGTTTGAGAGTGCGCGGTCACAGTTCCCAGAAAAGAAGGTCGTCATGACCGGGAACCCCCGTGCGCAGCAAGTTGCTAATATCCAAAAGACTGCGGCCTTGCAAGCATACGGGCTTAAAGATGACGTTCCCACGGTCTTGATCTTTGGGGGAAGTCGGGGGGCAGCCCGGATTAACGCGGCCACTGCTTCCGCGGTACCAGAGCTCAATAAACGGGACTATCAGACCCTCTTTGTGACGGGTCAGGTGCACTATGACAAAATCATGGATAGTCTCTCAAAGACAACGTTAGCACCCAATGTTAAGATTGAACCGTACATCAAAAACATGCCAGCAATCCTGCCAGAAATTGCCGTGATCTTAGGCCGGGCGGGCGCAACTAGTATTGCTGAAATTACGGCTTTGGGGATTCCATCAATCCTAGTGCCTAGTCCTTACGTGACGAATGATCATCAAACGAAGAACGCACAGAGCCTAGTTAACGCTGGGGCGGCTGAACTAGTTAAAGAAGCCGACTTAACGGCGACGAGTTTGCTCAAAGCGGTCGATGGCCTGATGCTTAGCGCCGACCATCGTGAAGATATGGCTAATAATGCGAAGAAGCTCGGGATGCCCGATGCAGCTGATCAGTTATTAAAAGTCCTCGAATCCGTGGTCAAGTAAAAAACGTAACCTTATGAAGATGAAAGGGTGGGTGTGATGGCCATTTTTAAGCGAGCACCTAAGGACAAAAGGCCGGAACAACTAACCCCTTGGGAACGCTATCAGCGACACGCTGAACAAAATGAGGCCCAGGCAAAGAAAAGCCATTTTAGCAGGTGGGGTAAACAACTGCGAATCGGTGATAAGTTGCCAAAATTAAAAACACAACGCCGCCGCTTGGTGGTTAAACGTGCGGCGCTGTTAATTAGTTTGTTTTTAATGGGCATCGTGATTGCAGGGTACTTTATTTCACCACTTAGTCACGTCCAACAAGTCAAGGTGTCAGGAACGGATGGTTTGACGACGAACCAGGTGACGCGGGCGACGAAAATTCAGCCAGGGGTTTCAATTTGGGCTGTGATTGGTCACGACCAGCGGACAAGTCGCCAGGCGAAACAGCAAAATCCGCAGATTGGCAAAGTCACGACTAAGTTGGTTGGCTTAAACCAGATTAACGTCAAAGTTAACGAAATTCGGGTTGCCGGTTACTTGGTGGACGGGAATCATTATCAACGGGTCTTGGAAAATGGGTTGATCTTAAAGACGAGTTATTCGCAACCTGGCGGTGGTTCGCCCATTTATGCGAACTTTAAAAGTGGGGCTCGGCTTGAGAAGATGATTGCTCAATACGCGAAGTTACCTTCGGCAGTTAAACATGCAATCTCAGAAATTAAGTTTGCACCGACAACGTCCAATCCGCAGCGCATCCATTTATACATGAATGACGGTAACGAAGTTTATGCAACAATCTCAACGTTTGCAAGCAAGATGACGTATTATCCGGGCATCGTCGCAAAGATGAAAACTAAGGGGATTGTGAACTTAGAAGTCGGCGCGTATTCGTATTCATTCAAGAAGTAGAATATTCTTCAAGAATGGTGAATGTGCTCTTTTTAAAAGCGCTTAGGATATGGTAAACTAGGGGTTAACTAGGTATGTAACTAAAATCTATAAAAATTTATATTTATGTAAAAAGTACTAGGAGGTTCCTCTATTATGGATAATTCAGGAATTTATGTCGGACTTGATATAGGAACCACCTCAATAAAAGTCATTGTTGCTGAACGTGTAAAGGGACAAATGAACGTTATTGGTGTGGGTAGCGAACGTTCTAATGGTTTAAGTCGCGGTGTCATTGTTGATATTGACAAGGCCGCCAGTGCGATTCAATCGGCAGTACGCCAAGCTGAAGAAAAAGCAAGTATCGAAATAAAAAAGGTGATTGCGGGCGTTCCCGCTAACCTGGTAAAAATTGAACGCTGTCGCGGCATGATTGCCGTGGCTGATGAATCAAAAGAAATCAATAATGAGGATGTCCAGAACGTGGCCGCAGCGGCGCTAGTACAGAGCTTGCCACCGGAGCGCGAGATTTTGGACGTGATTCCAGATGAGTTTGTCGTGGACGGCTTTGACGGAATTAAGGATCCCCGGGGCATGGTCGGGGTCCGTTTAGAGATGCATGGGACGCTCTTTACCGGACCTAAGACCATTATTCACAATACGCGCAAAGCGATTGAAAAAGCTGGTCTGCAGATCGAACAAATCGTGATTGCACCACTGGCGTTAAGCTCACTCGTGTTAAACGATGGTGAACAAGACTTCGGGTCGATTATTATTGACATGGGTGGTGGCCAGACTACGGCGGCGGTCATTCATGATCATCAGTTAAAGTATACTTATGTTGATCAAGAAGGCGGCCAGTATATCACTAAAGATATTTCGGTCGTTTTGAATACTTCGATTGAAAATGCAGAGAAGCTAAAACGGGATTACGGCTATGCCGATGCTCAGCAGGCCGCTGATGATGAAGAGTTCCCGGTCGACGTTGTCGGTCAAAGTACCCCAACTCAGATTAGCGAGCAATACTTAGCAGAGATCATTGAAGCCCGACTTGACCAAGTCTTTGGCAAGGTTAAGCAGCACTTGGATGAAATCCGAGCGTTGGAATTGCCGGGCGGCATTGTTTTAACTGGTGGCGTTGCAGCAATTCCTGGTATTACAGAATTGGCTAGTCAACTCTTCGGTACCCGGGTTCGGGTCTTTACACCGAACCAGATGGGCTTAAGACATCCGTCGTTTGATGAGGCGTTAGCAGTCATCAAATACCAAGCGGCCTTAAGTGAAGTCGCGTTACTCGTAAAGAGTGCGTTAACGGGTGATACACGGGCAAGCGTTGCACATGACTTCTCAGAAGTCGTTGATCCAATTGCCAGTGCACCCCGGACGAGTACTGAAACAATGACTCAAACAACCAAACAACAACCTGAACAAAAACAGGACAATCCAGATCGGAAGGGTGCCCTTGATCACATTAAGGGCTTTTTCAACCACTTCTTTGATTAATTAGGATAGGAATGACGGAGGAAAAATAATGGAATTTTCTTTAGATTCAACCCAGAATTCAGGGGCAAATATTAAAGTCATCGGTGTCGGTGGCGGTGGTGGCAACGCTGTTAATCGGATGATTGCTGAAGACGTCAAGGGTGTCGAATTTATCGTCGCCAATACCGATGTACAAGCATTACAAACTTCTAATGCGGAAACCAAAATTCAATTAGGACCGAAACTGACCCGTGGGTTGGGTGCCGGTTCTAATCCGGACGTTGGTTCAAAAGCCGCGCAAGAAAGCGAAGAAGCCTTAACGGAAGCCTTACAAGGCGCTGACATGGTCTTTGTCACCGCTGGTATGGGTGGCGGTACCGGTAACGGGGCTGCTCCCGTGGTTGCTAAAATCGCAAAGGATTCAGGTGCTTTGACGGTGGGGGTCGTAACCCGACCATTTACTTTTGAAGGACCTCGACGTGCACGAAATGCGGCTGAAGGGATTGCACAAATGAAGGACAACGTTGATACGTTGATCGTCATTGCAAACAACCGTTTATTGGAAATCGTTGATAAGAAGACACCAATGATGGAAGCCTTCCAAGAAGCCGATAACGTTTTACGTCAAGGGGTTCAAGGGATTTCTGATTTGATTACGTCACCAGGTTACGTTAACTTGGACTTTGCTGACGTGAAGACCGTGATGCAAAACCAAGGTTCTGCTTTAATGGGAATTGGTTCTGCCAGCGGCGAAAACCGGACGGCCGACGCAACCAAGCAAGCCATTTCTTCACCATTGTTGGAAGTTTCCATCGATGGGGCCGAACAAGTCTTGCTCAACATCACTGGTGGCCCAGACATGTCACTTTACGAAGCACAAGCTGCTTCAGACATTGTGTCACAAGCTGCAACGACTGATGTTAACATCATCTTCGGGACTTCGATCGACGAAAGCTTAGGCGATGAAGTTCGGGTTACAGTGATTGCAACTGGGATTGACCAAAAGCAAAAAGAAATGCAATTGGGTTCAACTTCTAGCCGGACTGAAACGAGTCAACAACGGGGCGGGATGTTCTCTAGCACTAGTGAACAAAAACCAGCCAGTGAAGCTGTCAACATGGCACAAAGCCAAGCACCAGCTAATAGCAACGATCCGTTTGGCAACTGGGACATTCGGCGCGAACCAAGCAGTTCACGACCAGTGAATAACAATAATAATGGTTCTGAATTTAAAAACGTTGAGAAGGCTGACTTTGACGTATTTAACGACAATGGTCAGACTGATGATAATAACAACAACGATGATAATGGGGATTCATTAGATACACCGCCATTCTTTAAACGGCGGCGCAAGTAAAACACTGAAGGGAGCGATCATAAATGGCCGGACGATTTAGTTTTAGTAACTTTTTTGGCGTCGGTGATGATCAATTAGATGACCAGCCGGTACAGCCTAGTCAGGCTGCGCCGCAAGCGTCAACCAATCAAGCAGCCAATACCCGGACCGCGCCAAAAGTCGTACCCATGCAAGGTGGTAAGTCGGTGAATAGTAAGATTGCGTTATTTGAACCGAAAATTTATTCAGACGTTAAAGAAATTGCGAGTCAACTACTCAAAAATCAAGCAGTGATCGTAAATTTTGATCACGTTGATGATCAAATGGCCCGCCGGATCGTTGATTTTTTGACCGGCACGGTTTACGCCATTAACGGCGAAATTGAACGCATCGGGGATGAAATTTTTCTTTGTATCCCAGAAAATTATGAAGTTTCTGGCAGTACAACGAGTCAATTTAATCCCAACAGTTTGTAAGGAGTGAGCGTACTGGTACTAAACATCATTAGCAGGTTATTTCAGCTCTACCAGGTAGCCATCGCCGTTTTTATTTTAATGTCATGGTTTCCTGGCGCTTATAACACAAAAATCGGACAATTTTTAGGACGGATTTGTGATCCATTTCTGAGCATTTTCCGGCGGTTTATTCCTGCCATTGCGGGAATCGACTTTTCCCCAATCATTGCCCTGGTCGTTTTACAGTTTGCTGAAAACGGCTTGCTTTACCTGTTACAAATGTTCGGAATCTATTAATTAAAGTAACGAGGATAGTATCGTGAATGAAAATTTAAAACAACATTTTCGCGATAGTGAAGCCCCATTTATTGAACAGGTCACTGGGTGGTTGCGCCAAGCAGCCGACCAGTACCGACCAATTTTAACTGCGTTTTTAAACCCGCGCCAAGTGTACATTGCTCAGACAATGGTCAACCAGTTAGACGACGTTCGAATGCGGGCCTTTGGCGGCTATCCGGGTGCGGAGTTGCAACGGATTTTATTTTATCCAAGCTACTACCAGCCCGAAGAAGCCGACTTTCAAATTACCCTGTATAACATCGTCTATCCGGTCAAGTTTGCGACGTTAAAGCACGGTCAAATTTTAGGAACCCTGGCAAATTCGGGGGTCGAACGCGACGTGTTTGGCGACATTGTTTCGGATGGTGACGACTGGCAGTTCTTCTGCGAAAATGAAATGGCACAGTATTTTGATGATCAAATTGACCATTTTGGCAAAACGAAGGTTCACTTAACCGCGATACCGGTAGCGAATGCCTTAGTCCCTGAAAATGACTGGGAGAGTGTCACAACGACAGTCAGTTCATTGCGGGCGGATAGTGTCGTTAAGGCGGCCTTTAACCTTTCACGGCACCATGCCAAGGAGCTGATTGAAGGGAAGCAGGTGCGCTTGAACTGGGCGGATTTACCAAAAGCCGACTACGAGTTAGCGTTGCTAGATATGTTGAGTGTGACCCACTACGGGCGGGTCCAGTTGGCAGAAATTGGCGGCGAAACAAAAAAGGATCGGTTACGGATAACGTTAAATATTATTCATAGCAAATAGATATTGGAGGAAATTTAGCATGGTGTTAAGTCCTGATGACATTCATAACAAAGAGTTTTCCACGAAGCTTCGTGGTTACAATATTGACGAGGTAAACGATTTTCTTGAACGAATTATCAAGGATTATCAAATTACCTTAAAACAAAATAAGGACCTCCAGGAACGTTTAGACGCTAGTGAAGGTAAACTTAAATATTTCAATGAATTGAAGGATTCTTTGAACCAGTCGATTTTAGTTGCGCAGGAAGCTGCTGACAAAGTTAAGACGAATTCGAAGAAGGAAGCTGACATCATTACCCGTGAAGCACAGAAGCAAGCTTCAGATATTGTTAGTGAAGCCACGGACAAGTCTAACCAGATGATCGATGAAGCTTCACAGAAGGCTAAGCGCCTTTCCGTTGAAACTGACGACCTGAAGAAACAGACCCGGGTCTTCCGTCAACGCCTCCAAGTTATGCTAGAATCGCAGTTAGAAGTGGTTAAGAGCAAGGATTGGGATCAATTACTTAGCGAAACGAATACCGCTGATTACGCTGAAATTCAACACGTTTTAAAAGAAGATAGTCTTGACAATCAGAGTAATGCGAGTGTAAACTCAGAAGCAACCGTTGAAATTACGGAAGCAACTAGTGGTGAAACGCCAGTTGCTGACGGGGGCGACCAAGCCCAACAACAAACGGTGGTTATTTTCCCAGATGACGATAACGACGGCCAAGCCTAGTTAAGTCATATCGAGTTAAATTTTTGAAGAGAACAGCAAACAACTTAGTGAAACGCACAGAGAGTTGCCGATAATGGAAAGGCGATCGTCCCTCACTAAGTTGCAGATCATCTCTGAATGTCACGCTGAACCAAGTAAGCGTGGCCGGTTCATGACCGTTAATCCATGCTAAGAGAGAATCTAAACAATTCTAAAATTGGGTGGTACCACGATGACTTCGTCCCTTGCAGGGCGGAGTTTTTTTGTGCCGTTAATTTTAAAATTGATTTGGTAAAAAATATTTAAGGAGTGATCAAATGCGCGTTAAAGATACGTTAAACCTCGGTAAAACCAAGTTTAAAATGCGTGGTAATTTACCAGTTAAAGAAGTCGAACGCCAAGACGTTTGGGCTGAAAACAAAGTTTACGAACAACGTCAAAAATTGAATGAAGGTAAGCCGAGCTTTATTTTACACGATGGCCCTCCTTACGCTAACGGTGATATTCACATGGGCCATGCCCTGAACAAAATCACTAAGGACTTTATCGTTCGTTATAAATCAATGAACGGTTTCCGCGCACCATACGTTCCTGGTTGGGATACGCATGGTTTGCCAATTGAACAGAAATTAAAACAGGCCGGTTATGACCGTAAAAAGATGACTACCAACGAATTCCGCGAACTTTGTCGCGAATACGCCTTGAAGCAAGTGGATCGCCAACGTGAAGAATTTAAGCGTTTAGGTGTTGCTGGTGAATGGGACAACCCATATCTGACTTTGAAGCCAGAATTTGAAGCCGCTCAGATTCGTGTCTTTGGTGCATTTGCTAAACAAAACCTGATTTATCGTGGTAAGAAGCCAGTGTACTGGTCATGGTCATCCGAATCTGCTTTGGCTGAAGCCGAAGTTGAATACCACGATATTACCTCACCATCCGCGTTTTACGGTGAAAAGGTGATCGATGGCAAGGGTGTCTTAGACGACGATACTTACATGGTTGTCTGGACCACGACGCCATGGACGATTCCTGCTTCTGAAGGGATTACGATCGATGCTAAATTCGACTACGCGGTTGTTCAACCTGCTGGTGAGAGTCGCAAGTTTGTTTTAGCGGCTGAATTAGTTGATGAAAATGCTGAACGCTTCGGTTGGAAAGACGTTAAAGTCTTGAAGACCGTTAAAGGGGCCGATTTAGACCGGGTCATCTGTGAACACCCATTTGATGCCAGCCGGAAATTAGTCACGATGTTAGGCGATTTCGTTACCCTCGACTCTGGGACTGGGCTAGTGCATACTGCGCCTGGTTATGGGGAAGATGACTACCGGATTGGTATGAAGTACGACTTGCCAGTCTTTGCGCCAGTTGATAATAAGGGTTACTTAACGGCTGAAGCCGGTGCCGACTTTGCTGGTGTCTTCTACGATGACGCCAACCAAATTGCGTTGGATAAGTTAAAGGACGCCGGGTTACTCTTAAACTACATGCCTTACGAACACAGCTACCCATTTGATTGGCGGACTAAGAAGCCAATCATCTTCCGGGCAACGCCACAATGGTTTGCTTCCGTTGGGGATGTGCGTGATAAGATCTTGAAATCGATGGATGACGTCGAATTCTTCCCAGAATGGGGTAAGAAACGGCTCTACAACATGATTCGCGACCGTGGTGACTGGGTCATTTCACGGCAACGGGTCTGGGGCGTGCCGCTACCAATCTTCTACGCTGAAGATGGTACTGCCATTATGGAACAAGAAACGATCAACCACGTTGCTGATTTGATTAAGCAACACGGTTCGAACGTTTGGTTTGAACGTGATGCCAAGGACTTATTACCAGAAGGCTATACTAATGAACATTCTCCTCATGGTGAATTTACCAAGGAAAATGACATTATGGACGTTTGGTTTGATTCCGGTTCATCACACCAAGGTGTCTTGGCTGAACGGCCATACCTCGACTACCCAGCAGACTTATACTTGGAAGGTTCAGACCAATACCGTGGCTGGTTCAACTCTAGTTTGATTACCAGTGTCGTTGTTTCTGGACACGCACCATACAAGCAGGTCTTATCACAAGGTTTTACCTTGGATAACCAAGGCCGTAAGATGAGCAAGTCGTTAGGTAACACGATTGCGCCAATCGATGTTATCAAACAAATGGGTGCTGAAATCGTTCGTCTATGGGTTGCTTCCGTTGATACCAGCTCCGATGTGCGGGTCTCGATGGAAAGCTTCAAACAGGTTGCTGATTCTTACAAGAAGTTCCGGAATACGGTTCGCTTCATGCTAGGAAACGTTGCCGACTTTGACCCAGAAACTGACCGGGTCGCTTATGATGACTTAGCTTCAGTTGACCAATACATGGCCGTTCGTTTGGACCAATTCGTTGCAAAGACGAAGGCCCATTATGACCACTACGACTTCCTCGACATCTACAAGGAACTCATCAACTTCTTAACGGTTGATTTATCGAACTTCTACTTGGACGTTGCGAAGGATATCATGTATATCGATGCTGAAGACAGCCATTCACGGCGTTCGATGCAAACGGTCTTCTATGACACTTTGGTTGCGTTAACGAAGTTGTTCACGCCAATGTTGCCACATACGACCGAAGAAATCTGGCCATTCTTGAAGGAACCAGAAGAATTTGCACAATTGACTGACATGCCAACCGTTCAAAATTACGCCAATGCCGATGATTTAATGGCAGAATGGACGCAATTCATGGACTTACGGAGCAACGTCTTGAAGTCCTTAGAAGAAGCCCGGGATGCTAAGTTGATTGGGAAGTCCTTGGAAGCGCACCTTGACCTATATGTCGATGATGCAACGCAAACCTTCTTGGACAGCTTGAACACCAACGTTCGTCAAATGTTAATGGTTTCTGCTTTGGACGTTCACGCTTTGAGTGATGCACCAAGCGATGCCGAAACCTTTGGCGATCACGTTGCTATCAAGGTTAGTCATGCGGACGGCGAAGTTTGTTCCCGTTGCCGGATGATCAAGACCGATGTTGGCAGTGACAATGCTTACCCACAACTCTGTGCGCGTTGTGCCCAAATTGTACGTGAAAATTACCCTGAATCAGTTGAAACTGGCTTAGAAGCTTAATCGCTGATTTTTGATTACTAACGGTACTTGTGCCTGAATGATGAAGTCCCGCGTCAAACGTTGTTTGATGGTGGGGCTTTTTTTAATTCAAAAATCTGAAATTATTGAATGTGTCGCTCCGGCGGACAGCCTTGGGCGCTATGGGGGACGGTCACAGCCAAAGCACGGTCTGTGACCTCGCTTCAAAGCCGATAACCCACGTCTTTGAAGTGCCCCGCAAGATTAGCGCAAAAACGCTCGCTAATCTTGCCGACACAGCACCCAAGACTGTCCGCCTCCGCTAAAAATGGATTTACTATTGGTATAACGGTCGGATATTCAGTTATCTCTTGTCAGCGTTGACCAGAGAACCACCGATTAACACCAAAGCCATTATGGACGACCGCTAGTACAGTTGAGGGTGCTATCTCAAACCAATCTTAGCGTAGCCGGCAGAGTCAGCGAGGCGGAAGACCATTTTGTGCCTGTAGCCGACCCCATGGCCCACTGACGCTGCTGGCGAAGCGCCGAAGAGAGACTAATTTTCTGCCGATAATCAGTGATTGGACTTTTCAATCTTTGGTTTGAGATTTAAGGTTGAAAGCGGTCAATAAGGGCTAATGACAAACTATTTCTATGTTATAGGGTCGTTTTAGTCCTTGGTAATTGAATTTTCATGAAAAAATAAGTATGATAATGAAGTAGTAAATTAGTGAATTTATATAAAGATAGGATGCTGATGGCAGTGAAAATGATCAAGGTTCACGGTTCCGGTAATGATTTCTACTTACTGGATCAAACACAATTTCCAGAACCGTTATCTGATGCGGATTTAAAACAGCTTGCAATTAACATTTGTAAGCGGGATGGCGCTGGCCTTTATGACGGTGCCGATGGGGTTTTAGTCGTTGATAAATCCGAACATTCCCAAGTACTTGGTCGGATGCGTGTCATCAACGCCGACGGAA
The DNA here is from genome assembly GCA_937916845.1 of uncultured Lactobacillus sp. Lineage (GTDB taxonomy): Bacteria > Bacillota > Bacilli > Lactobacillales > Lactobacillaceae > Lactiplantibacillus > Lactiplantibacillus paraxiangfangensis. Next base: position 42,438 of record CALFSK010000068.1, read on the forward strand.
CCGAAGCTAGTATGTGTGGTAACGGTATCCGAACCGTTGCGCGTTACTTAGGCACCCAAAACAGTCAAGAAGCGTTCAAAGTACAGACGATGTACGCTGATTTAAAGGTTCAAGCAGTTGCTGATTTGGCTGAGAACGTTCCAGCTTTTAGTGCTGAAATTTCGCCAGTGTCATTCGATGCTAAGACGATCGGAATGCACGCTAATAATGAAGCAGCAACCATCATTAACGAAACAATACCAGCGTTGTCTGCTGATTTGAAGTTCTCCGCTGTCGCTGTGCCTAATCCACATTTGATTGCTTTCGTGGATCATGACACGTTAGTTGGTCCTGAATTGGGACGCATCGGTAAATGGATGAATGACGGCAAGAACGCCATTTTCCCAGATGGCGTCAACGTTAGCTTTGTCGAAGTTTTAGGTAAAAATGCGATCTTTGTCCGGACGTTTGAACGGGGCGTTGGGTTCACGAATGCTTGTGGAACGGCCATGTCCGCTTCTTCATTGATGTACGTCTTATTGCATCAAGAAAGTACCGATTTTAACCAAGAAATTAAGGTAACCAATCCTGGTGGCATGGTTAAAACCGTGGTTCACCAAGGTGCTGACGAAGAATACTGGATGGAATTGATTGGCAATGCGACCTTCGTCCGGATCGTGACGCTACCTGTAGAATCAGCGTTAGCTGCGGACTACAGTGAAGCAAGTGCGACTGAAACCGGCGAACAAGCTGCTTATGAAGACTTTGTTGCGTCATTAAGCACAGCTAAGTAATTGCTGCTGCGGACGTAATCGTTAGTGAGGGATGGGGCTCTAGGCACCATCCCTTTTTGACGGTCGGGTTCGTTAAAATTACTGTAATTTATGTTTAGAATCGGACTGAAAATTGCATTCGTTGCCAAAAATCGGTATCCTTATTGAGAAAGCAATCCACAGGAAGAGGGTTCTGGGCATGAATTTTGAAGAACGAGTCCAAAGTCGCCAGACGGTTTTTCAGGGTGGCTTAGTGCAGGTCGAAAAGCAAGAAGTCACGTTGCCAGATCAGACGACGGCGACACGCGAAATTGTGCGCCATCAACCAGCCGTTGCCGTTTTAATGGTTACCAGTGCACGACAGATGATTCTTGAAAAGCAGTGGCGAACGGCGACTAACGGTGTGACGCTTGAGATTCCAGCGGGAAAAGTTGAAGCCGGTGAGTCAATGGACGCAGCCGCAGTTCGTGAATTAAATGAAGAGACGCGGCTTAAAGCGGCTTCAATTCAACCGGTGGCGCAATTTTACACGTCCCCCGGCTTTACGGATGAATTCATGAAACTCTACGTGGCAACGAGCTTAACGGCGGTTAAGACGGCTTTGCCACAGGATGCCGATGAACAGATTCAATTAGTGTACCTGGACCTACCAACGGCGTTGCAACAAGTTGCGGATGGTACGATTCAAGATGCGAAAACGGTTATGGCAATCTGGTATTGGCAGAGCCATCCTGAGTTAGGAGTTGAAGGCTAGTGGCAGATGATGATCGAATGACCCGGCGGCAATACCGGCGGCGCCAAACTGAAACCAAGCCGGACGATGATGATTCGGATTATAATGATCAATCGGGAAGCACGTCAGCTTCGCGGCAAGCGTACGCCGCTGAAAATAACCGGGCGCTTGAAGAAGCTAAGACCAAACGGCTTGCACGCAAGCTAAACTGGGTCATTTTAGGCCTAGTGATCGGAATTATCGCGGTCTTTTTAATATTGTTTTTAACCCCATAGGAAAGTAGGATGTAGACATGAAATTTGGTATTATTTGTGCGATGGAAGAAGAACTAAAAACGTTACGAGAGGCGTTACAAGATGAAAAGGTCGTTGCTATTAAAGACATCACCTTTTACGACGGAACGATCGATGATCAAGAAGTCGTGTTAGTTCAATCCGGAATTGGTAAAGTTCAAGCGGGGATGACGACTGCCCTCATGATCACGAACTTTGATGTTGATGTTGTGATCAACTCTGGTTCTGCTGGTGGGATTGGTGCCGGTTTGTCCGTTGGTGACGTGGTCGTTGCCACTAAGACGGCGTACCATGACGTTGATGCAACGGCATTTGATTATGAGTATGGTCAGTTACCACAACAACCATTGTATTATGAAACCGATGAACACTGGGTTAAAGCAATCATGGCCGCTGCTAAGGCGACCGGCTTAAATGCGAAGACTGGTTTAATCGTGTCCGGAGACCAATTCGTTGCTGGTAAAGCAGCCACGGATAAGATCTTGGCACACTTCCCAGACGCATTATCAAGTGAAATGGAAGGGGCAGCCATTGGCCAAGCAGCCCACCAATTCAACACACCTTACGTTGTCATTCGTGCCATGTCTGACGTGGGTGATGAAGACGCCGGTGTCACGTTTGATGAGTTTATCCTCGAAGCGGGTAAACAATCAGCCGCAATGTTACTCGCATTGTTTAAAGCACAAAGTAAATAAGGTCTAAACGCGCTATCGTTTGAACTTGAAATAAGTTTTTTTAGAAGGAAGTATTGTAATGAAGCAAGTGTACCTAGATAATGCCGCGACAACGCCCATGGCAGCGTCCGTCATTCAGACAATGACCGATCAAATGACCAATAACTTTGGGAACGCGTCCAGTACCCATGCATTTGGGCGTGCGGCGCGTGAAGTTCTGGACGATAGTCGGCACATCATCGCCCAAAGTATTAACGCCCCAGATGATGATATTATTTTTACCAGTGGAGGCACTGAAGGTGATAACACGGCCGTGATGCAGACTGCGCTAGCGCGTCAAAGTCTCGGTAAGCACATTATCACAACGGCTGTTGAGCACCAGGCCATCTTAAAATCGGCCGCCTTTTTGGAAAAGCAGGGTTTTGAAGTCACCTACTTACCAGTTGATCAAAATGGCGATATCAGTATGGCAGATTTAAAGGCCGCGCTACGGCCAGATACCATCCTAGTCTCCATTATGATGGGGAATAACGAAGTTGGCTCGCACATGCCAATTCATGAAATTGGCGAGCTGTTAAAGGATCACCAGGCTTGGTTCCACACGGATGCCGTACAAGCATACGGTTTGTTGGACATCGACGTACAACGGGACCATATCGACATGTTGTCAACTTCAGCGCATAAAATCAACGGGCCGAAGTTCCTCGGTTTCCTTTACAAACGCAATGGGATTAACTTTCCTAGTTTTGTTAAGGGTGGCGAACAGGAAGATAAGCGCCGGGCTGGTACCGAAAATGTCCCAGCCATCGCTGGTTTTGCTAAGGCGGTATCTGAATTAACGTCGGCCGAAAAAGCTCATCGTCAGGCGAAATACCACGAATTTAAGCAATACATTGTTGATCAATTGCATCAAAACGGTGTTGATTTTGAGGTGAACGGCTCACTCAGTGAAAATAACCTCCAACACGTTTTGAATTTATGGATCAAGGGAATTTCAACGTACACGCTCCAGACCAACTTAGATTTGGGTGGCGTTGCGGTTTCTGGCGGCTCAGCATGTACCGCGGGGAGTTTGGAACCTTCACACGTCTTAATTGCGATGTTTGGTGAGGACTCACCACGGATCAGCGAATCAATTCGTCTGAGCTTTGGTCGGTACACGACTAAGGAAGACCTTGACCAATTTGTCACGGTTTTAACGAAGACCGTTAACCGGTTGTTGAAAAAATAATTAAAGGGAGGTGCGGGGGTATGGCATACACCGCAACAGTGAAACTTGATGGCGATACGCAGACCTACGCATTGAGCACCAACATCAAAAAATATACATTAATGGATTTGGGGTTTGTTAAGGGGCGTTCAGGCGCGTTTAGTTTTGAACGTTCTTTAGACCCCAACACGCCGTATCAGGCTGCTTTTAAAGTTAAGCTGGCCGTTAACGCGGACTTAACTGGCTTTAAGATGTCGACGGTAACGGGGAACGGGATGCAACGCGCCAATATTTTTAAAAATGACGCGCATCCGGAAGCCGTTGAGCAATTACGGTTCATTTTACAGAGCTTTATTGACCGTGATGTCTTAGTTGAAAAGTAATTGATGAAACGCCTGGCTTGCAGCCGGCGTTTTCTTTGTTATAATGGTAAATACTGGACTTGTACGACCTTCAAATCGTGGATTCTCCAGAATCTTTTGGAAATGATGGTGAAAAAGTATGACTGATCACAGTAACACGCGTGTCGTTGTCGGCATGAGTGGTGGTGTTGATTCATCCGTTGTGGCGTTGCTTCTTAAGCAGCAAGGTTACGACGTGGTGGGTGTCTTTATGAAGAACTGGGACGATACGGATGAAAATGGTGTCTGTACCGCAACCGAGGATTATAAAGACGTGGCTAAAGTGGCAGATAAGATTGGGATTCCGTACTACTCAATTAACTTTGAGAAGGAGTATTGGGATCGGGTCTTCACGTATTTCTTAGATGAATACAAGAAGGGCCGCACGCCTAATCCTGATGTTATCTGTAACAAGGAAATTAAGTTTAAGGCATTTTTGGATTACGCTATGGACCTCGGGGCAGACTACATTGCAACTGGGCATTACGCACGGCTCTCACACGATGAGGACGGCACGATGCACCTTCTTCGCGGTGTGGACAGCAACAAGGACCAGACTTATTTCTTGAGCCAGTTGGATTCCGCAACGTTACAAAAAGTCATGTTCCCACTTGGTGAGATGGTTAAGCCTGACGTTCGGAAGTTAGCATTGAATGCTGGCTTAGCAACGGCCAAGAAGAAGGATTCCGTTGGGATCTGCTTCATTGGCGAGAAGAACTTCAAGGAATTCTTGGGCCACTACTTACCAGCTACGCCTGGTAAGATGATGACTTTTGATGGTGAAGTCAAGGGTGAGCACGCCGGCTTGATGTACTATACCATTGGTCAGCGTCGTGGCCTTGGTATTGGTGGTGACGGTGAAGATAACGAGCCATGGTTCGTTATTGGTAAGGACTTAAAGAAGAATATTTTGTACGTTGGCAAGGGCTATCATAATCCGCACTTGTACGCGACACATTTGGACGCTTCTGACTTACACTTTGTCACGAACGAGGACCTTGGAAATGACTTCCACGTAACGGCTAAGTTCCGTTACCGTCAGAAGGACTCCGGGGTGACGGTTCACTTTAACGACGATCATACGGCCGTTACGGTGACCTTCGATGATCCAGTTCGGGCAATTACACCTGGCCAAGCGGTTGTCTTTTACCGTGGCGAGGAATGCCTTGGTTCTGGGATGATCGATGCGGCTTACAATGACGAGCGTGTCTTGCAGTATATCTAAAGAATTAAACCTTTGGTAAGTTAACCGAAAAGAGCCGTTATTAGCGTTAAATCGCTGATAACGGCTCTTTTTTTACTGGCCACAATGGTAACTAGATTTCAACCTTGCTTTTCAGCGCCGGGTTGCTTAAGCTAAGGGAAGCATAGCAATTAGGATGGATAAAAATGAAACGATTAACACGAATTAAACTTTTTGATACACTGTCTAAGAAAATGGTTGCGGGCTTTATTGTCTTGATCACGATTGGGAGCATTTTACTGAGCTTACCTTGGGCAACGCAAAGCGGGCACACGACTAGTTTTATTAACTTGTTGTTTACGGCGACCTCGGCGACTTGTATTACCGGACTGACCGTCGTCAGCACCGCTGATCACTGGACAACGTTTGGCCAGCTGGTGATTTTGGGTTTATCCGAAGTCGGTGCCTTAGGTTACATGACGTTTGCCGTCTTACTGTTTAACATTATGCGCCGACAAATCGGACTTTCAACTCAGTTGATGGTCAAGGCGTCGTTGAATTTGGAAAATTTAAGTGACACTAAGAGTGTGATGCGCTACGTGGTTGGCTTATCGCTACTGTTTCAAGTGGGTGGCATGGGCTTACTAGCGGTCGACTTTATTCCCCGTTACGGTTGGGGGCGCGGGCTATACGTCTCTTTATACCACGCGGTCATGTCATTTTGTAACGCTGGCTTTGACGTGTTTGGCGATAGTCTGATTGGCTTTCGTGGTGATAATTACGTCTTGATCGTGACGATGATTTTAATTGTCGCTGGGGGACTCGGCTTCTTAGTTTGGCGGGACTTACTGCTTTACCATGAGCGTAAACGGTTGACGTTAAACTCGAAACTGACCTTACTGACAACGTTAAGCCTGTTCGTCATTGGTTTTTTACTGTTACTTGTGACCGAACGTGATTTAAAGTTATTACCAGCGGGTACACCGTGGTTTACGCGGACAATCAACACGCTGTTCTTAAGCGTGACGCCGCGGACGGCGGGACTGATTACGATGCCAACGGCGCAATTACAAGCCGGGAGCTTGTTCGTGCTCATGATTTTGATGTTCATTGGTGGGACGCCTGGATCAACCGCCGGGGGGATCAAAACAACGACCTTTGGAATTTTGATGTTTCAAAGTATTGCGCAGATTCGGGGCCGGCAAGACGTCGAATTTAGTCACCGGCGCTTCAATCAGGAAAACATCAGCCGGGCCTTGTTACTGATCTTTTTGGCCAGCATTGTGATTACGATTGCAACATTGATTTTGACGCAGACTGAAAAAATTCCCAACGGGTTTGGCTTGGAATACGTATTATTCGAAGTTTTATCGGCGTTTGGGACGGTGGGGTTAAGTTTAGGACTAACGCCACACTTAACGGTCATTGGTAAACTCGTGATCATGTTGTTGATGTTTATTGGACGGGTTGGCATCTTTACATCATTGTATGCATTGTCTAAACGCCAGGCCAAGGTGAACATGATTCGTTATCCGGCAGAAAATATTTTGATAGGTTAGGAAGTGTCCCATAATGAAAAAAAGTTTTGCGGTCTTTGGACTGGGCCGATTTGGAGAGAGCGTTGTTCGCACCCTAGTTGAGGAACATCAAGACGTTTTAGCGGTCGATATTAATGAAGGGCCAGTTAACGAATTGATGGATATTGCGACGCAAACGATGATTGCTGACACCCGCGATGAAGAAGTTTTACGTGATTTAAACGTGGATTCCTTTGATTACGTGATTATTGGGATTGGGAACAATATGGAAGCCAGCATTTTAACGACGATGCTGAGCAAAGAGCTGGGCGCTAAAAAGGTGATTGCAAAGGCTGAAACGAGTGATCAGGGCCGAGTATTACAACGGGTCGGCGCGGACCAGGTTGTTTTTCCCGAACGTGATATGGGGCACGGCATCGTACGGAAACTGTTGTCCAATCATATCCTGAATTTTATCGACCTTAGCGATGAATATACGCTTGCGGCCATTGAAATTACGGATCCTAATTTTATTGATCAAAATTTGATTGATTTAAACTTGCGAGAACGGTTTGGTTTAACGGTCATTGCCATTAAACATGGTAAGAGTATTAACGTGGCACCGCAGCCGACGGATATGATGGCCACGGACGATGTCTTAACGGTGGTTGGCCCGATTAAAGGCGTCAATGCGCTGGATGAAGCGTTGAAAAAATAAGACTTAGTAGTTATCAAAGTAGCTTTTCTGGAAACATTGGAAAGCTACTTTTTTGATGCAATGAGTTTGGCTAAGGAAGCTTTACTAACTAGGACTGCGAATGTAAATTAATGAAACTAGGTGTGTACAAGCCTGATAATTGTGATGCCAGTTCAGCGATGGTATACCTGTTGGTAAAGTAAGGGCTGAGCTAATTTAGGTCAAACCAAATGATATTGGTATATCTTGATTTCTTTGATGAATTGGCTGGGCCTGCAGAAAGGTCGTTTGAACAATGCGTTTAACAAAATTACAAAAAATTCAAAAAGTAGCGCAACAAAATCAGCACCAGCAGTTTAAGCGCAATTGGCGAACAACGTTGATCTTATTGGGTGGTAGTGCCGGCTTAGGGGCAGGACTCTGGACGTTATCCGTTGCAGCTGCCACCACAACGACTTCAGTAGCCACGTCACCGACAACTGTTAGTTCAGTGACCACTAATTCGACGACCAGTGCGGCGGCCGTCACTTTATCAACGGGCAGTACTACGAGTGTAGCAACTACGGTAACAACTAGTGCAGCGGCACCAACGGCCACGACTAGTTCGGAAACCGCGACGCCAGCCAGTGCAGTTACCACAACCACCACGACGGCAACGACGGGTTCGGCCGGAGCAGGGTTGTCGTTGCCAAGTTTAGCGGTTAGCGCGCCCAGCAGCGCCTTTGGCAGTACGGCGAGTGGGGCGGTCTCGGCCGCTTCCGGGGCCACTTCAACCACTGGCCAAACTACTAGTCAGGGGACTGCGAGTGCTGGTAGCCAGGCGGTGACGAGTGCAGCTAGCCAGGCCGCCAGCCTAGCTGCATTACCCGATACGACCGTTGTCACGTTTGCTGATCCTGGACTGGAAGCTAACGTCTTAAGTGATTTGAAGCTGACTGGATCCGTGACGTTGGGGAGCATTCGTCATTTTACCGGGAGTAGTTTCAATATTGGGACGACTAATGTGCCGCTAATGGTGACTTCGTTTAATGGGATGCAGTATCTACAAAGTTTACCGGCCGCAACGACGATTAGCCTCTTCACCAAGACTCAGAACCCAAGCATCGACTTATCGCCGTTAGAATATGATCGCTTTAATCAAATTACTGTTGAGACTCACGATATGGCATTGATGAATTTGAAACCGCTAACATTAATTGATCCGACTACAATTTCAATGGTTCAATTATGTGGGTCGATCAATTCAGATCTGACGGATTATCAAAACAATCCCCAAGGCATGACTAACGCGCAGCTTGCTCAGATTGGCCAGTGGTTGACCTCGATTGGCAATACGTCTACAGCTAGCGGTGGTGCTGACATTAATTTGTCAGATAACTCATTGACTGATTTTTCACCGTTGGGTGGGATCACTAAGCCCACAATGGTGGTTGCAATAGGTGAGCGGGTCAATTACGCAACGACACCGGTAAATTTGGTCATTGGTCAACCGGCGACCTTTACAGCATTGCCGTTAACGGGGATGACCGGGGAGTCTTTAACGGGACATTACCAAGCGACTTTGAGCGGTAGTCCGACGTTAGCTGCAACCGATACGACGCATCCACAGGAACCCGCTTTGACGAGTTTAGGAAACGGGCAATATCAAATTGCAACGGCTTACCCGACGTATCCGAACGTGAACTGGTTCGCTTACGGGTTGCGAGGTTATTACGATTTCACAACGGCACAAGAATTTTATACGAATTTTGTTGATCTGAATTATCCTAACGGGGTGACCTTTGAGTACGATGTGATGGTCTATCAACCGGCTAATTGGCTGACGAATCCTGAGCTAAACGTTAAGTATGATGATGAAACGACGGGAACGGCCCTTCAACCCGCTGAGCTTATCAAGGGGACGACCATTGGTTCAGCGTATGATTTGACCCCTGAGACGGCCATTGCGGGTTATCGATTTGACCCGGAACGCAGTAGTTCACCGACTGGGAAGTATACGCAAGACCCTCAAGCACTGACCTTTTCGTTTGAGCGGCAAGTCGCTGGCGGGCTGACAATCAACTATGTCGATGCGACGGGACAAACTATTGCACCAAGTACGACCATTGGGGGTTACGTCGGGGCAACTTATCAGAGTACCCCACTAACGATTCCGGGGTATACGTATCAAATGTTAGCTGTGACGAGTCTGCCAGCTAGTGGGACGTTACCACTTGCAGCCGGGACGGTTGACTATCAATACACGGCCAATGAATTAACCCGAACGGTTCAGTACCGGGATGTCACGTCGGACCAAGTATTGGCAAGTGAACCGGTGACGGGAACCTACAAGAGTGTGGCAAGTTATGATCCAGCGACGACAATTGCGGCTTACGAGGCGAAGGGTTACCAGCTGATGACTAATAATTATCCGGCTAATGGTGCGTTGTTTGAAGACCCAACGCCGACCGCGACCTATGAAGTTGAATTAGCACACAAAACGGCGGTACTGACACCGGCGACACCTAGTCTTCCAGCTGATGTGACACTAGAACGGCAGATCAAGCGGACGGTTAACTATGTCAGTCCAACGGGAACCTTAGTTGCGGCGCCAATGCAACAAACGCTTAATTTTACACGCAGTGCGCTGCGCGACTTGGTTACCGGTGATACAACGTATGGTCCGTGGACACCAACCGCGTCAACCGGGTTTGACTCAGTGACGCCACCGACGATTCATAACATGGTGCCAGCCGTTAGTGTCGTTCCCGCGGAGGACGCGGTTACAGAAGCCACTCCAGATAAAGTGGTTACGGTGGTTTACACACCGGTTGGCCCGTCAGACGTTATTAACGACGAGCCGACTAGCGGTGCGGGCTCAAGCGCTAGTTCAAATGCCAGTTCCAGTTCAACGACCAATTCAGAGGCAAGTTCGAGTTCTAGTGAAACTACTGGGTCAAGTGCAAGCTCGGGTTCTAGCGAGAGTGCTGGGCCAAGTTCGAACGCTGGCTCGGCCACAAGCAGTGCGCCGGAATCGACGGCTCAGTCTGAAGCGGCGCCGGCAATTGAAATTGACCAATCAGGAACACCAATCCAGCCGAATGCGACTAATCGGCCGACGGTGTCCGTGGCAACCCCAGTGGCTAAGCCTGCAACTTCAGCGCCGACCCGGTCCAAAAAGCCAACGGCAGCACCGACCGTTAATAGTCATTCAGTCACTCATCCAAAGGCTGTTCCGGCTAAATCCGCGGCGATTCCAGTGAGCTGGCTGAGGGGACTCAAACCGAGTCAACCGGCTGCAAGTGCAAGTCAGTTACCGCAGGCTAATGAGCAGAAACCTGCGACAACGGTATTTGGATTGATTTTAATCGCTTTAGGCAGTTTAATGGTAGGATTTAAGTGTTTGTTTAAACGTGAACGTTAGCTAATTTAATAGTTGTCATTGAAACGCTCGGAATTTAGTTGATTCCGGGCGTTTTATATTCATCGTGCAATGAATATAAAAGGGACACCGAAAAAATGTCCGGATGAAGTGGAATTAGCAGAATCTAGTTTACATAATTTTAGTTTAAAGCAGTAACCTGACTTTTGAAAACTGACTTGAAAACTGGCATAATAGTAGTTATATAGAGTGGTCGATTGTGGCCTAGGTGAGGAAGTAATGATTTGACAAAACTATTATTTATTCGTCATGGTAAAACGGAATGGAACTTAGAGGGACGTTATCAAGGATCTCAAGGAGATTCACCGTTGTTACCAGCGAGTTACCAAGAAATTCATCAGTTAGCTTCGGCGCTACAGGATCTGAAGTTTAGTCACATTTATGTCAGTCCGCTAAAACGTGCTCGTGATACCGCGATGACGCTCAAACATGACTTGACTCAGCCGGATTTACCAGTGACGATATTAAGCCGGTTACGCGAGTTCAATTTAGGTAAAATGGAAGGCATGGCGTTTACCGATGTCCAGGCCCAATACCCAACTGAATTTGAAGCTTTTCGTAACCATCCGGACCAGTACGACCCAACGATGATTCAGGGTGAGAGCTTCCAGCAGCTATTGAAGCGAATGCAACCAGCTATCCGTCAAATTGTTGCTGCTAATCCGAAACGCGAGGACAACGTGTTAATCGTTAGTCACGGTGCGGCGTTGAACGCACTCGTTAATACGTTACTTGGCGCGTCGCTAGCGACCTTACGGGATCGGGGAGGCTTATCCAATACCTCTACGACGATTTTGGAAACACGTGATCGCGGCAAGAGTTATAAACTACTAGATTGGAACGATACGTCGTACTTATCACGGCGACCTGATCCGACTGATACCATTTAAGGGGGATGCGTGATGACTGAACACAATACAACGTCACGGCCGAGTAAAGCTGAACAGCAAGCGTTAGTGCATCAGCTTATTCAAAAAATTGACGCCCAACCGGAAGACTATCAAGCTTATTATGAGCTAACGGTATTGTTGACGGCTGGTCAAGATTTTGAACAAGCAGAAGCACTAGCAATGAAGGCCTTAGGAAAGTTTGCAGCTGATGAACAAGCAGCGGACTTATTTCGTTACGCACTGGGTAACGTCTACTATCAGGCCCAAACGTATGACAAAGCCCTGCCATTTTATCAGCAAATTAAAGATCCAAAACTGAAAATTGATGCGTACTTAATGATTGGACAGTCATTGATGGCTAAAAAGGATTATCAGCATGCATTGGTTTGGGCACTCACCGCGCAAGAGGCACAGCCACAAAGCCTAGATACTAATTTGCTAGTAGCAGATATATTACTTGCATTAGGCAATAACAAGCAAGCGTACGATTATTATCAACGAGCTTATCAAATTGATACTCATTCTGGTCGGGCAGCATTCAACGTCGGATTAACGGCGATGGTGATCGGTCAACCGTATGCGGATTGGTTTGCCAAGGCACAGAAATTAGATTCAGCCTATTTTAAAGAACACCAACAACAGTTATCAGATATTGAAAAGACGTTGGCCGCCCAGCAAAATGGCGACGACCAATCAACGGAAGTGTAAGGAGGTTCCTTAGTGACGAGTGATCAAGTAAATTTGTTTTCAAATAATCCGACTAACGAATCGACCATGCACTTTATTGTTGGTAAAGTGGCGGCCGTCTTTTTTAGTAGCGCTGACAGTTTTTACAAAGTTCTACTGGTTAAGGTCAGTGAGCAAAATATTGATTGGCACGAAGATGAAATTGTCGTTACGGGGAACTTTGCTGATATTCAGGAAGAAACCACTTATCGTTTTACGGGGCGGAGTGTCCGTCATCCTAAATACGGGGTCCAATTTCAAGCGGATAATTATCAAAACCAGACGCCAACGTCACGCAGTGGTCTAATTGCCTACTTGTCGGGTAGCGACTTCCAGGGACTAGGTCGGCGCACCGCTGAACGAATCGTGGATACGCTTGGTGAAGATGCCATCGATAAAATTTTAGAAGACCCGACCCTCTTGAAACCAATTGGGTTGCGGGCCAGTGTTGAAAAGACGTTACTAGAAACCTTACGGGTCAATAACGGACTGGAACAGACAATTATTGGGCTGAACGCGTACGGATTTGGGAGCCGGTTAGCGGCCGCTATTTATGCGCGGTATCAAGGAGACACGCTGAACGTGATCCAAGAAAATCCGTACCGTTTGGTTGAAGACATTAAAGGGGTCGGTTTTAAAAAGGCTGATCAGATAGCGACCCAGTTGAAGATTGACCCGCAAGCGGATAGTCGGTTGAAAGCAGCGCTGTTAACGGAAATCAATGAGGTTTGCGTGCAGAATGGTGATACTTATACGACGGCTAAGCCGTTACTTAATGCGACGATGCAGTTATTAGAGTCAGCCCGGCACGTTCAAATTGATCCACAAAAGTTAGCTGATCAGTTGGTGACGCTAGCGAAGGAAAATAAAATCGTTGGCGATGAAAATCGAATTTATTTGAGTGACCTATACGAATCTGAATGGAAAATTGCGGAACACTTAAAACGATTAGTTGAAGCGGACAATGATGGTAACTTGACCGAAAAAGCCGTAGAGCGTGCAATTGGACACGTTGCTAAAGCGAGCAATTTAACTTACGACGATTCGCAAACGCAGGCGTTGAAGTCGGCAATCACGTCACACGTTTTTCTACTGACGGGTGGTCCCGGGACTGGGAAAACGACGATTATTCGTGGTTTAGTGGCCTTGTTTGCGGAGCTACACGATGTTTCGCTAGATATTAATCAGTATAAAGACAAACCGTTTCCGATTCTTCTAGCAGCGCCCACCGGACGGGCTGCGAAACGCATGGCCGAAACGACTGGGTTACCTGCCAGTACGATTCACCGGTTATTAGGACTGACGGGCCGTGAAGACGGTCCTGAAGAACCAACTAAAGATCTGGATGGTGGCCTACTGATTATCGATGAAATGTCGATGGTTGATACGACGCTATTCCAGATACTATTGCAGGCGGTTCCGAGTCATATGCAGGTGATTTTGGTTGGCGATAAAGACCAGTTACCTTCAGTGGGCGCTGGTCAAGTTTTTCATGACTTGCTGAAGAGCCCGAGCTTACCGCAAATCGAATTGAATACGATCTATCGTCAGGATGACAGTTCCAGCATTATTCCGTTGGCCCATGCCATTAAGAATGGGCGGTTACCAGACGATTTTACGGTCAATCAAAAGGACCGTTCCTTTATTGCCTGCAACGCGTATCAGGTCAATCACATCGTGGAGCAAGTCGTTGCCAAGGCAAAGTCGAAGGGCTTTACGTCTGAACAGGTTCAAATCTTGGCACCGATGTATCGGGGCGCGGCCGGGATTGATCAGTTGAATACGACCGTTCAAAATATTTTCAATCCGTTGAAATCGGCTCGGCAGAAACACTTAGAATACAACGGTCAAGATTTTCGGGTGGGTGACAAAGTATTGCACTTAGTCAATTCACCAGAAGATAACGTTTTTAATGGCGATATTGGCAAAATCGTTGGGATCGACTTAGCGAGCGACAAACATAATGAGTCGAAGAAAGATCAAATTACCATTGCTTTTGACCAGAATGAAGTGACCTATGGCCGTGCGGATTGGAATCGACTAACGTTGGCGTATAGCATGTCGATTCATAAGTCGCAGGGGAGCCAGTTTAAGATGGTGATCTTGCCCTTAGTTCCTCAGTTCGCGCGGATGTTGCAACGCAATCTGTTATACACGGCCATTACACGGGCGGAAGAAACGTTGATCTTGCTCGGTGATATGCAGTCGTTTGAGCGTAGTGTGACGAACGAGTCGGTCAATCGGCAGACAACGCTGACTAAACGGCTACAGCAGGTCTTTGACGGTGATCAAGCGACACCCGCAGTTCCTGATGCCCCTGATGACGAGCCGACTAGTACGGCGGCTTCGGCGCCTGAATCAGAATCAGACCGTGTTGAACCGGAAGCGCAACCAGCCGATAGTGGGCCGCACGAGCTCACGCCGGCGTTAGTGGTTGCGGGAAAAATCGACCCGATGATTGGGATGCAAGGAATCAAGCCGGAAGATTTCATGCCCCAAACGTAGATTTGCATAATAGATGTTATTAGCAATCATTTGGATGAAGGCTAATTATGATAAAAAAATGATGACGAACAGTTTTTTAGTCATCGATACTGTTATAATCATGATATATGTCATGAAAATATTTTTATGGAGGTCGTTATGTCAACAGATGAATCTTATGCCAAACTAAAATTGTTTGCGTTAAATTCTAACCTGCCGTTAGCGAAGAAGATTTCTGAACGAGTTGGAATTCCACTCGGGAAGAGTTCCGTTAAGCGTTTTAGTGACGGGGAAATTCAAATTAATATTGAAGAAAGTATTCGGGGCGCCGAGGTTTTCGTTGTTCAATCGATTTCGGACCCAGTTAACGATACGATTCTGGAACTATTAATTATGATTGACGCGTTGCGCCGGGCTAGTGCTAGTGAAATTAACGTGGTAATTCCATACTATGGTTATTCACGTCAAGACCGTAAAGCACGCTCGCGGGAACCAATCACCGCAAAATTAATTGCAACGTTACTTGAAAAGGACCGTGCAACTCGAATCTTAACGATTGATTTGCACGCTGCTCAGATTCAAGGATTCTTCGATATTCCAGTTGATCACTTGCAAGCTGCGCCAATTTTGGCAAGCTACTTCAAGGATCGGGGCATCACTGAAAACTTAGTCGTGGTCTCACCAGATCATGCTGGGGTGTCACGTGCACGGAAGATGGCCGAATTGTTAGGCGCACCGATTGCGATTATCGATAATCGGCACCCTGACAATGATGACATTGTGCCAGACAACATCATTGGTGACGTCAAGGATCGCATTGCGATTGTAATTGATGACATGATTGACACGGGAACCCGGTTTGACGTTTCCGCCAAGACACTGCAAAAGGCAGGGGCCGCTAAAATTTATGGCTGTGCAACGCACGCCATCTTCTCACAGGATGCACCAACCAAGTTGGAAACTTCGCCGTTGGAAAAAGTGATCGTTACCGATACGATTCAAATTCCAGAAAGCAAACAGTTCAGCAAATTAGTACAACTATCCGTGGGACCATTGTTGGGTGATGCAATTAAATTAATTCACGAACAACAACCGGTTGATGGTTTATTTGATCCTAAACTTTAAGAAAATCTAACGAGGGACTCAGCAGTCAAAAGCTGGGTCCTTTTTAGTTTGTTTGGAAAGATTAGTAACCGGTTGCTTGTATGATGATAGCGAACGCTTTCATAGACCTTTTAAATGATAGATTATCGTATTGTTAGGTATTTGTTTAACTTAATAAACATTGATTTGACGGTCATTTGTATCGAACGGCGGTTATTAATTAATTTTCGAAATAAACACGCTGTTTCGTAAAAAAATAAGTAATTCTAGTTTGTATTTTTCTAAATTGTGCTACAATAAAATTATGATTTGTAAAAGACGTTAAGCTTTTCTTAAGATTACAACTAGATTACAACTTGATCGCCTCGATTTGATGTTTCTATAAAGGAGTGAATTTAATGTCACAAGCACATACAACGGGCAAGGTTCTAGCCGGTACGGTTGGTGCCGTTGGATTATTGCTTGCTACAGGACAAGCTGCCAATGCTGCCTCGGTCACCGTTACATCTAACGATACCGTTTGGAGTCTCGCTCAAGAACACGGTGTTTCCGTCAAAAGCATTGAAAAGTTAAATAAGATTCAAGCGCTTGACGAAAATACCGATTTAATTTTTGTTGGTCAAAAAATTCAGGTTAGCGGTTCAAAAAAGGACGCTAAAGCAACTACCAGTACGACTAAAACCAAGTCAGTTTCAACAGCTAAAGGTACATATACCGTTAAAGCTGGGGATACGCTTTGGGCACTTGCTGATCAATATCACACTTCCGTACACGCCTTACAGACGTTAAACGGTTTATCCGGTGATGTGATCCTTGTTGGACAGTCCATTCAAGTTCCAGGGGCCACAACAAAGAGTGCTGCAACACCAGCTGTTGCTAAGGATGCAACTAAGGCTACTAGTGAATCCGCTAAAACGGATTCTACGAGCGCAGTTTCTGCAACGAGTTCTAGTTCAGAAGCTTCCGCAACTAGTAGCACTGAAAGTACCAGTGCAGCTTCGGTAAGTAGTCAGTCAACCAGTACGAGCTCGGCAAGTCAGGATGCCACTAGTACAAGTACGACTTCAGTTGCTAAAGATGATTCTACTAGTACAACGAGTGCTAGTTCAGTCGCAACAACTGATACGACCAGTGCTAGCTCACAAGCACCTAAGAAGACGGTCTATAAGACTGCCGTTGCTGAAACTAGCAGTAGTACTGCTAGTGCAGCCAGCCAAGCACCTGCTTCAGCAGCAAGCTCATCGTCAACTCAGACGCAGAGTCAGAGCTCAGCAACGAGTGCCAGCTCGCAAGCACCCGTATCAGCTGCTCAGAGTAGCAGTACAACTTCTACTTCGACGGCCAGCCAGGCGTCAAGTTCAGCTGCAACTTCATCATCAACCGCAACTAGTCAAGCTAGTCAGCAGAGTTCAAGTGCTGCGTCAACGACTAACACGAGTACTAACAACAATGCGGCTGCTAATAACAATGCTGACCTTGCAACCGGTTCTGTTACGGGCTTAGCTTTGAAGTTGGCCAGTGCCAACATTCCATACGTATGGGGTGGGGCTAGCCTTTCTGGGATGGACTGTTCTGGATTAGTATCGTATGTTTACCAACACGCTGCGGGCATCTCATTGCCACACAGCACCACTGCACAAGAAGGGTACGTTACGACCCATTCAGTTGCTGATGCCAAACCAGGGGATATCTTATTCTGGGGTTCCCGTGGGGCAACGTATCACGACGCCATCTATATTGGTAACAACCAATATGTGGCCGCACCACAAAGTGGTCAAAACGTGAAGGTTTCGACAATTAATTCATACTTCATGCCAAGTTTTGCAGGTACGCTCAAATAACGTCAATTAGTGAAACAGCCAGTTCTCGTCGATATGCGGGAGCGTGGCTGTTTTTATGTTTAAGAAAATCTAATTTTATGATTTAAACTTCACTAAGAATGTGGTATATTAAATTTGCTGTTTTTCTAATGGAAAACTAGGACATTGTTTTAAGGGAGTGTTTAAAGTGAGTAACAGATTTGAGATCCTGGAAGAGTACCAAGAAGCTAATACCGAATTAGACCGGTTAAAAGGGCTGGTTGTGCGCCAGCAGGATCGCTCACGGGTCATAACGATTTACCCGCACTTAAAGGAGCGGGTGAGTCACTTATCCCAAAAATGTGAACAACTTGATATGCTTCTGGAAGCAATTAACGCTTCAGAGGACTAGTATAATAAAAAAAGATCCCGACACTTTCAAAAGTGCGGGATCTTTTTAATTGGATTAATGATGATTGTGAATACTAGTATCAATCCAAAATGGATACGGTTTGGATGAAAAGTAGAGATCGTAGTTCCGATTACCGATAATCTGACCGTCCATCTGACCAACTTCCACCGAGTTGACGAGTAGGTGCAACTGGTTGCTACGGTAGTGGTGCACAAAGCGTGAATTAAGGTGCCGGCCACCCATGAGCAGTAGGAAAAACAGCCACATAATCGTCCACCAATGTGGTTCCTCAACAACGATTAGTTCCAGTTGGTCGTCGTGTAAGTCCGCTTGTGGGAGAATTTTGACGCCACCACCAAAATAGGGGTGATTCGACGTGGTACATAAAAAGGCGTGCTTGTAGTAGTCGCGTTTTCGACCGACATGCACGGTCAGTGGAAAGCCTTCTTGTTGTGAGTAAGCTTTTAGGGCGTTGCTCAAATAGGCCCATTTACCTAGCCGGCCCTTTTGTTTACTCCGGTTAGTATCGTCAACGATTTGGGCATCAAAACCTAACCCAACGTTATTAACGAAATACCGGTGTTCATTTTTAAGCGTTTCGTGATAGTAGCCGATATTGAGGTCGCGTGGCCGCATGTTATTTAAAACTTGGGCGAGGGCAATCTCAGGATCAGTAGCCATACCTAGTGCCCGGGCAAAATCATTCCCAGAACCACCTGGAATATAGCCTAACGGGATTCGATGCGTACGGGGGACTTGCATAAGGCCGTTTAGGGCTTCATTTAAAGTTCCATCGCCGCCGATAACTAGTAGGACTGGAGTAATCTCCGGACGGTCAGGGACGCTTTCAGCGAATTTGGCCGCAAGTCGGGTGGTGTGACCGGCATATTCGGAGACGTGGTAGTCAAATTTAATCTGACGTTGTTCAAGAATCGGTTTAACCGTTTCCCAAACACTTTTTCCCCGGCCAGAGCCAGCTAGTTCATTAATTATAATGTCGTATTCAGCAATCAAATTTACACCTCGCAAAGATCGAGTCGGTCGTAACCGACCCTTACACCACAAAAAACCGGAACAGGATCGTTCCGGCAAGTGTTTAGTTCATAATTAACATCGGTAAAATCATTGGGTGCCGTTCAGTCTTATCAAATAAGAAACTTTGTAAGTCATCAATGATCGCATTGCGAATCGTTGCTTCGCTAGCTTTATCAGATTTCATCTTTCGACGAATTGTCCGGAAGACGTGGCGGCGAGCTTCGTTGATCAAGTCACCAGATTCACGCATGTAAACAAATCCACGAGATAAGATGTCTGGTCCAGCTTGGATTTCTTTCTTTTTAAGGTTGATAGTTGCAACGACAACGACCAAACCTTCTTCAGAAAGAATCTGACGATCACGTAACACAACGTTACCAATATCGCCAACGCCAGAACCGTCCACGTAAACGTCGCCAGCACCGAAGTGACCAGCTACCCGGGCCGAATCTTTGGTTAAGGCAAGGACGTCACCGTTTTCAAGAATAAAGCTGTGGTCAAGTGGAACCCCACACTGTTCAGCAAGCTCAGTATGAATCTTCAACATCCGGTATTCACCGTGAATTGGCATAAAGAATTTCGGCTTCATTAAACGTAACATGAGCTTTTGTTCTTCCTGACCACCGTGACCAGAAGTATGAATGTTATTCACTTTTCCATGGATAACGTGTGCGCCAGCTTCTTCCAATTCGTTGATAACGTGGTTAACACTTAATGTGTTCCCAGGAATCGGTGAACTAGAGAAGATAACCGTATCGCCAGGCTCAACCGAAATTTGTCGGTGGGTCCCGTTAGCAATCCGTGAAAGGGCAGCCATGGGTTCGCCTTGTGAGCCAGTACATAGAATCATCACCTTGTTAGCGGGTAACGAACGAATATCGTTGGCGTCAACGATGGCTTCGTCTGGAATATCTAAGTAGCCAAGTTCACGACCATTGACGATGGCAGCTTCCATACTACGACCGAAGACTGCAATCTTACGATGATGTTCTAACGCAACTTGGGCGGCTTCTTGAATCCGTGAAATGTTGGAAGCGAAGGTGGCAAAGATAATTCGGCCATCAACGCCTTCAAAAATATGACGAATTGAATGGGCGACCCAACGTTCTGATTTGGTCCAAATTGGCCGTTCAGCGTTAGTACTATCTGAAAGTAACGCGAGGACACCGTGTTCACCTAAGTGAGCCATTCGTTGCAAGTTCGGCGGCTGGTTCGTAATTGGTGTCAGATCGAACTTATAATCCCCAGTTTCCACAATGGTGCCAGGTGGTGTTTGGACGGCAATTCCCAATGTATCTGGAATTGAGTGGGTCGTTCTGAAGAACGAAACCCGGGTCTTGCGGAACTTTAAGACGGTGTCTTCATTAATTTCGTGTAACTCGGTGGTTTTTAACAACCCGTGTTCCTCAAGCTTACCCTTGATTAAGGCTAAGGCAAGGGGACCAGCGTAAATTGGGACGTTGATCTGTTTAAGTAGGAAGGGAATCCCACCAATGTGATCTTCGTGACCGTGCGTAATCACCAATGCTTTTATTTTTTGCTGATTTGCAACTAGATAAGAGTAATCGGGGATGACGTAATCAATTCCGAGAAGTTCATCTTCGGGGAACTTGATACCGGCATCAATCAGGATAATCTCATCTTGAAATTGGATACCGTAAGTATTTTTCCCAATTTCTCCCAAACCGCCGACTGCAAAAACGGCGGTTTCGTTATTTTTAACGTTTAACCGTTTCATTTATTAAACTCCGTTAGTTGATACTCTGGATTTTTTTGTTCATAATCCAAGAAGTTACCTTCTAACGGTTCGATAAACTCAATATTGAATTCGGTATTATCTTCCACTAATACGCGAGCTGCAACTTCAGTATCTGCTTCTAAGTAGAGGGACTGAGTCGTTTCCCGTTGTGGGTTCCGTTTTTTGGTTTCTTGGTAATATACTTTGTAAATCATTAACAAAACTCCCTATAAAAAAGATTTATTTAGAAGCTAACGTTCTAAATAGTAGCAAAAATAAAAGTTTGATCCGTACACCAGGTTGTGTAAACACAACAATTATCTTACATTTTAGCATAATTTGAGATAGGTGTATACAATGTTAACTTTCTACAAAATCGGGTCAGTTGAATGCAAACTTTTATATAAAACATGCTATGCTAAATCTAGATAAAAAGGCACTTAAAATTAGTAAATTGTGAACGAGTGTACAATTGAATTGTGAGGAACCAATTATGTGGACAGTCATAACGATTATTATTGGACTGGGATTAGCTATCCTGATCTACGAAATTTTACGGCGACAAATATTGAAACGAGCGGCGTTAAAAATTCGCCGGGCCGGTCAGCGAACAGCTGATGAAGGCATGCAAGTGGCGTTAGGACACTTAGCCAGTGCCGTGGAAGTACAAGAAGTTCACGGTACGATTCATTCAGTCCCAGTTGCGGACGTTTGGGGTCGGGGCGTCATGGCGTTTGAATACGTCTTGGAAACGCCGGGAATGGCAAAAGCTGACTTAGCGGAAGTCCGCCGGCTATTTAATAATCAGCTCCAGGCGTATGCGACGGCACACCAGATCATGGCGTTTCAAGATGCCGGCCCGGCGCTACGGGTTACCGATGCTTGGTTACGGGATGGAAAACTACACATCGATGTTGCGTATTTAATGAATGAATCAACGTTAGAATACTTAGAAGACTTACGACGCCTGAATCCGAGTCGTTAAAAAAACGGTTGACCAAATTTTGGTCAACCGTTTTTTTGATGGAACTAAAATTTACGAAATCAAAACTAAATCTTCATCAGCCGCAAACGGGTTGCTAGCATTGATGTGATCGTAGAAGAGAATTCCGTGGAGATGGTCGATTTCGTGTTGACAAACGATGGCGGGGTAGTTCTTCAGACGAATCTTCTTTTGTTCGCCGGCCATGTTGTAATAACGCAACGTAATCCGGTCGTGACGAATGACGTATCCGTCGATATCGCGGTCAACTGAAAGGCAACCTTCGCCTTCCGTTAGGGCACCGGGTTGGACAGAGTGACTAACGATGACCGGGTTAATAATAACGTCCTTGAAAATTGAGTCATCACCGTCTTTGTCGCCAGGAACTAAAACGGCGGCCATTTGTTTCGAAACGTCTACTTGCGGAGCGGCTAAACCGACTCCGGCACGTAGCCCGTACTTCTTAGCCAATTCTGGATCTTGGCTATTTTCTAAGTATCCCATCATATCATTAGCTAACTTTTGGTCAGTTTCGCTGAGTGGAAACTTAACTGGCTTAGCTTCCGCGCGTAACGTATCGTTACCCTCACGGATGATATCTCGCATTTTAATCAATCCAAATTACCTCCAAAACTTTGCTGTGATCTGAACAGACCGAGCTGTTTACACTTACAAACTAGTTTAGCATAAGCACGCTATAAATTGTAGGAAGACTCCCGAAAATTAATGAAAGCGACATTGACTAACAAATTAAGTAGTTCACAATCTAACTTAATCAAAAGGCCGAATCTACGCCGTTTGAAAGGGCTTGCAAAAGGTGAAAAGCAATGGTAAATTAGACTTGTAATTATGAAAACGATTACGGGTAATGCGTTTAGTACCGTTATCCGTACGTTCATGAAAGGGATGTGTCATTTATGGACAACGAAAAACCAATTGTTGATTTTAGCGCGCTCCGTGATGGGCTGGGGAAAAATTATGAACCCGTGCAAGTAATGGATGGTCAAGCTAAAGTAATCAAACCTGAAATTGTCTCTAAATATTCAAATGATCAGTTAGTCGACTTTTTAAAACTAATGATTTGGGAACGGACTTTGCACCAACGCTCAAACGCGTTAACTCGGCAGGGGCGCCTTGGTTTCTACGCACCAACCGAAGGACAAGAAGCTAGTGAAATGGGGAGTAACAGTGCGATGAAGAAGACCGACGTCTTAATGCCGGCCTATCGTGATATTCCACAGTTAATCCAACATGGCTTACCCGTTTACAAAGCATTCCTGTGGTCACGCGGACACGTGTTGGGGAACGAATATCCTGAAGATTTACACGCAATGCCACCACAAATTATTATCGGTGCACAATATGTCCAAGCTGCCGGAGTTGCGCTTGGGATCAAGAAGAACGGAACCGAAGATAAAGTTGCTTACAGTTACACTGGTGATGGTGGGACGTCGCAAGGGGACTTCTATGAAGGAATGAACTTTGCCGGTGCGTTCCAAGCACCCGCCGTATTCATTGTTCAAAACAACGGCTACGCGATTTCAGTGCCACGACGGAAACAAACCGCAGCGCGGACGTTAGCACAAAAGGGTGTTGCAGCTGGGATTCCTAGCGTCCAAGTGGACGGAATGGATTTCTTAGCCGTATACGAAGTCACGAAGGCTGCCCGTGAATTTGCCGCTGCTGGTAATGGTCCGGTACTAATTGAAACGTTAACGTATCGTTTCGGACCGCATACTAACGCGGGTGATGATCCTAAGCGTTACCGGACTAAAGATGAAGAACAACCATGGTTCGATAATGATCCGCTGATCCGTTACCGCAAGTACTTAACGGATCAGGGCGCTTGGTCAGAAGATCAAGAAAACGACTACGTTGAACAAGTTAAAGCAGACATTAAAGATGCCGTTAAACAAGCGGACGATGCACCAAAGCAAAAAATGACCGAATTTTTGAAGAATGTTTTTGAAGAACAACCACAAAACATTCAACAACAAATTACGGAATTCCAAGCAAAGGAGTCGAAGTAACATGTCAAAGAAAACGTATATTCAAGCGATTACCGATGCACTTCGATTAGAACTAGGGTCTGACGAAAAGACTTTGGTTTTTGGTGAAGACGTTGGTAAAAACGGTGGGGTCTTCCGGGCAACCGATGGCCTACAAGCTGAATTTGGCGAAGACCGTGTTTTCGATACTCCTTTAGCTGAATCTGGGATTGGCGGTTTATCCATTGGGTTAGCGCTCGAAGGCTTCCGTCCAATTCCTGAAATTCAATTCTTAGGGTTCATTTTTGAAACCTTAGACTCAATTGCGGGTCAGATGTCACGGGAACGTTTCCGGACTGGCGGCACACGCCACATGCCAATCACCATCCGTTCACCATACGGTGGTGGGACGCATACCCCAGAAATGCACGCGGACTCATTAGAAGGCTACCTTGCACAGATTCCGGGATTACGCGTGGTGACACCATCTAACCCATACGATGCCAAGGGACTTTTGATTTCCTCAATTCGTAATAATGACCCCGTTTTCTTCCTTGAAAATTTAAAATTGTACCGTTCCATGAAAGCAGATATTCCTGACGAAGCTTACACAGTACCGTTAGATAAAGCGAATGTCGTTCGTGAAGGCACTGATATTTCCTTGATCGCATACAGTGCGCAAGTTAACCAATCCTTAAAGGTTGCGGAAAAGCTTGAAAAGGAAGGCATTTCTGTTGAAGTGGTCGATTTGCGGACCTTGTCCCCATTAGATGAAGAGACCATTTTGAAGTCCGTTCAAAAGACGGGCCGGGCCGTTGCCATCCAAGAGGCACAACGTCAAGCAGGGATTGCGGCAAACGTCGCTTCCTTGATTGCTGAAAAGGGCGCTCTTTACTTAAGCGCCCCAGTTGGTCGGGTCTACGCACCAGATACGGTTTATCCGTTCGGGTTAGCTGAAGACGACTGGCTACCAGCAGAAGACGAAATCGAAGCAAAGACACGCGAAATCTTGAACTATTAGTTTAAAGTCACGTGGTACTGATAAACAGTCGCTAACGGCTGTCATGAAAGGAAGTTATCCAATGGCTTACGAGTTTAAACTACCAGAGCTTGGTGAAGGCCTTGAAGAGGGCGAAATTGCATCATGGCTCGTAAAACCTGGCGATGAAATCAAGGAAGACGATTCTCTTGTTGAAATTCAAAACGATAAATCAGTTGAAGAATTACCATCACCAGTAAGTGGTAAAATTATTGATATTTTAATTCCTGAAGGTGAAACGGCTAAAATCGGTGACGTGCTCGTGACGATCGATGATGGTTCCGGAGAAAACGCCGCACCGGCTGCAGCTCCAACCGCCGCTGAACCAACTGCGCAATCGGCTGCGTCAACTCCAGCAACGCCGGCACCGGCGCCTGCTACGGGTGCACCGGTAACGCCAAATGATCCTAACAAGCGAATTTTAGCAATGCCGTCTGTACGGCAGTATGCGCGTGATAAAGATATTGATATCAGTTTAGTGACCCCAACTGGGGCCCATGGTCAAATTACGAAGCATGATATTGATAGCTACACGGGTTCACCAATGGCGACTGGCGCGCCAGCACCAAAGGCTGCCGCGGCAGCAACGCCAGCGCCTGCTGAAGCTGCACCGGCACCAACACCAGTTAAACCATACGTTTCGGATACGCCGGAGCTAGAAACCCGCGAAAAGATGACCCCTATTCGGAAGGCCATTTCTAAAGCGATGGTTAATAGCAAGCACACGGCGCCACACGTCACACTATTCGATGAAGTCGAAGTTAGTGCATTGATGGCACACCGTAAGAAGTACAAACAAGTGGCTGCTGAACGGGACATTCATTTGACGTTCTTACCATACATTGTTAAAGCGTTAGTTGCGGTCTTACAACAATTCCCAGAATTTAACGCTTCCATTGATGGTTCAACCAATGAAATCGTCTACAAACACTACTTTAACGTTGGGGTCGCAACGGATACTGACCGTGGCTTGTTAGTTCCAGTTATTAAGCACGCTGAAGGTAAGGGGCTATTTGCTATTGCCAAGGAAATTACTGACAATACGCAAAAAGCTTACGACGGTAAGTTAAAAGCCAACGAAATGAGTGGCGCTTCGATGACCATCAGTAATATTGGGTCAATCGGTGGTGGCTGGTTTACGCCAGTCATCAACCAACCAGAAGTTGCAATTCTCGGTGTTGGTCGGATTGGTAAAGAACCATACGTCAACGAGAATGATGAAATTGTCGTTGGCAAGATGCAGAAATTATCCTTGAGTTTTGACCACCGTTTAATTGATGGTGCAACGGCTCAAAAGGCAATGAACTTGCTGAAGCAATTACTACACGATCCAGAATTACTTTTGATGGAAGGATGATGTCAGAATGGTTGTAGGAGATTTTGCGGAAGAACGCGACACGATGATTATCGGTGCGGGCCCTGGGGGTTACGTGGCAGCCATTCGTGCGGCGGAACTCGGCCAAAAGGTGACCATCGTTGAAAAAGAATACATCGGCGGGGTATGTTTAAACGTCGGCTGTATCCCATCAAAAGCATTGATTAGTGCGGGTCACCGGTTACAAGAAACAAAAGATAGTAAAATTTTTGGGATTAAAAACATCCAGGACCCCGTCCTTGATTTTAAAGTGACTCAGGACTGGAAGGATCATCAAGTCGTCGACCGGTTAACTGGTGGCGTTGAGATGCTGCTTAAAAAACACAAGGTCGAAATTGTTCGTGGTGAAGCGTACATGCATGATAACCATACGCTACGAGTAATGAACGGCGACCATACGGGGCAAACTTATAAGTTTAAACATCTGATTATTGCGACCGGTTCACGGCCCGTAGAAATTCCTGGTTTTAAATTCAAGGGACGGGTGGTTGATTCCACTGGTGGCTTGAACTTGCCAGAAGTGCCTAAAGAATTAGTCGTGATTGGTGGGGGCTACATTGGCTCCGAATTAGCTGGTGCCTACGCCAATTTAGGTGCGCACGTCACCATCTTAGAAGGAACACCGCAAATTTTGCCAAACTTTGAAAAAGACATGGTCAAGCTTGTCTTGAGCAGCTTTAAGAAGAAGGGCGTTACGGTTATTACCAACGCCATGGCAAAGAACTCTGAACAAGACGACAGCGGGGTTACTGTGACCTATGCTGTGGATGGTAAAGAGAGCTCAATCCATGCCGATTACGTGATGGTGACGGTTGGGCGGCGACCAAACACGGATGACATGGGGATGGAATATACCGACGTGAAGTTAACGGACCGTGGTTTGATTGAAGTTGATCAGCAGGGTCGCACGGCGGCTCAAGACATCTTTGCCATTGGTGACATTGTTGCTGGTCCCGCTTTGGCCCATAAAGCCTTTGCAGAAGGTAAAGTTGCGGCTGGTGCAATTAGTGGCAAGAAGACGGCAAACGACTACGTGTCAGTTCCAGCCGTATGTTTCACGGATCCAGAATTGGCAACAGTCGGTATGACCAAAGCCGAAGCGGAAAAAGCGGGCTTGAAAGTTATCGCTTCGAAGTTCCCATTTGCTGGGAACGGTCGGGCGATCTCCTTGAACTCGATGGACGGTTTCTTCCGCTTAGTCACGACTAAGGACGAAGGTACGATCGTTGGGGCCCAAATTGCTGGTCCTGGCGCGAGTGACTTGATTTCTGAATTAAGTGTTGCTGTCAATGGCGGCATGAACGTGGAAGATTTAGCATTGACGATTCATCCACACCCAACGTTGGGTGAAGTTATCCAAGAAGCAGCTGATGTTGCTATGGGATACCCAACTCACATTTAAAGATACCGATATCCGGTAATAAAAGTTTGAGACGCAGGTGGTCTCAAGCTTTTATTTTACATAGCACTAATAACGGAAACTGAATAGAATAGCTTCAGCTAGCGTGATGGTCAACGACAAATTAAGGTCCAGTTATCGTTGATGCCCTGACATGCTTTAGTTAGTAACTTAACGAAGAATATTGGGGTTAGACTTAGGACGAAGATGGTTAAAATGGAAAGCGGGACTAACAAAGAATTTGACGCTGAATGTTACAAAAGAGTAAACTTTTTATTAACGTTTACTTGTATTCGTTGACATATTAGGTACAATTATTAGCGAAAGTTGGGAGGATTAACATGAACAATACTGTTATTATTCGTGGCTTATTCGAATTCGTACAACAATTAATATTGATCGCAATGGCGAAAGATTTGCCTTTAAAATTAGTCGTCGCTACTGATAGCGATGAAGTTTCTCGTTACCAAGGGTTAGTGACCGCTAGTCTGACGTGCCGGCAATTTACGCTGGCCGCTGAAGCCAAGCCAGACTATTCACAAGCGGATTGCCTCATAATCGGCAATTTAGTCCCGTTAGCAACTGACCGGGATGCAGAGGGTGATCTGCGGGCGACCCTGCCGCTATTTCGGACGTTTGTGAACGCCGCAATGGGCGCTGGATTTAATGGAAAATTGATTTTAACTGGTTCAAACGACGCTGTTTTAAGCGTTTTAGCGGCTCGTTTCAGCGGTGTCGATCATCAGAAAGTCCTAGGATTAGGCACATTAGCTCAAAGTCGGTTGTTGGAACAAGGCTTACGGCGCCAATTAAACGTAGGGGCAAACGATGTCCACGCGTTTGTCGTGGGGACGGCACAAGCCCACCTGATCTCATGGAGTCGGTCGTACATTGGCCCAGCCCCGGTGATGACTTACTTGGCTAACCAGGATACGAGTTTCGGGATGGAAGAAATGACGGCGGCCGCGGAGCAAATTGATGCGCCAGCAATCGTTACCAATCCAACGTTGAGTGTGTTAGCATTAGTACAGGTCTTAAATGCTTTTTACAATCAGGCACCGTTTATCGGTACCGTTACTAACGTCCAAGAGAGTGCCACGCATCAATTAGTGGGGCTGTCTTCACCAGTGTTAATCAGTGCTAACGGCATCAAGCGGCTAGCAAACTTGGTGTTATCGGACGAGGAACAAAAAGAATATGCTGAGATTGCGGCTCAGGTTCGTGATGAACTTGACCGGGTCGAAGCCGGGGAGTTTGAACAGGATGACGATCAGAAATGATAATTACCAATACCCGCTCAATGAAACGTGGACAACTGATGAAATCGTTACGGTAACAACGCTGTATCAATGCGTTGAAACGGCTAATGAGGAAAGTCTGCCGACCGCGGAGTTATTAGCCGCTTACCGTGAGTTTAAGACGGTCGTGCCAGCCAAGTCGGAAGAAAAACAGTTAGGGCGTGCGTTTGAAGCAGCGTCTGGATACAGTATCTACCGGACGATTCAGGCTGCACAAGCAACTAATAAACAGCGATTCTCGTACCGAAGTTAGGTGACCAACGTGGAAAAAGCGCAATTGGAAAAATTAAATCAATCAATGCAGCACGTCATGCACGTGGCGCGCACCCACGTTTTAAGTAAAATGGGTGTCCAGCTAACGGTGGCGGAAAAAACGAGCCGTCGGGACTTAGTCACTAACGTGGATCATAGTAACGAAGACTTTCTCGTACAGCAAATTCGGCAGTTAGATGCCGATGCGCATATTTTGGCTGAAGAGGGTCGGGGTGACCAGGTTGAAACGATGCGTGGTCACGTCTGGATTGTGGACCCAATCGACGGGACGATGAATTTTGTACACCAACGAAATCACTTTGCCATGATGGTGGGGTACTACGTTGATGGACAACCAACGTTAGGTTATATTTACGACGTGATGGCCGACAAGTTGTACGCTGGTGGTCCAGAAGTCGGGGTAACGTTAAATGGACAACCGTTGGCGGCACCGGCGGATTTAGATTTAGCTGACGGGTTATTTGGTGCGAGCGCGCCGTTACTGATCAATGATCGCTTTAACATGCAAACGGTGATTGCCACTAGTTTAGGTGCGCGGATTCTTGGTAGCGCTGGGGTTCAAATCGGCCAAGTACTCGCTGGTGAGCTGGTGGGGTACTTGTCCTACTTGCGTCCGTGGGATTTTGCGGCCGGCCGCGTATTGGCAGAAAGTTTAGGCCTCGTTATGACGCAAGTTGACGGCACGCCCGTAAATATGTTATCATCTGGTGCTGTACTAGTAGCGACTAAGCGCGCACAACGCGCCGTCTTGGCAATCGTCAAGTAAAATGATGGGACTGTGACCCATACGTCACAGTTTTTTTATGCCACCGGATGAAAACCAGTGAAAACGTCGTTACGAGCTTATTAAGCTGACCCTTGTAACTTGATAGTAACGACGGTTTGTATTAATATATGTAAGATTTCTGCTGTCTGAAGATAGTAAGAATTTTGAAGGATGAAAGGAAGATCAATTTTGAAATTTAGAGATGATATCCGCAACATTGCCATTATTGCCCACGTTGACCACGGTAAAACGACGTTGGTTAACGAAATGCTTAAACAATCGGATACCCTTGACGAACACACGACGATTGGTGATCGGGCCATGGACACTAATGCCATTGAAAAGGAACGCGGTATCACGATCCTTTCAAAGAACACGGCTGTTCGCTATGGCGACAAGCAAATTAACATTTTGGATACCCCAGGACATGCTGACTTCGGTGGTGAAGTTGAACGTATCATGCGCATGGTTGACGGTGTTTTGTTAGTTGTTGATGCTTTTGAAGGAACAATGCCTCAAACACGGTTCGTTTTAAAGAAAGCTTTGGAACAACATTTAACCCCAATCGTCGTTATCAACAAAATCGACCGTCCGGGTGCCCGTCCTGAAGAAGTTGTGGACGAAGTCTTAGACCTCTTCATCGAATTAGGCGCCGACGAATCACAATTGGACTTCCCAGTGGTTTACGTTTCAGCTTTAAACGGGACTTCAAGCTACGAATCAGATCCTGCTAAGCAGGAACATACGATGAAGCCAATCTTTGACACCATCGTTAAGACGATTCCAGCACCAATTGATAACTCTGACGAACCTTTACAATTCCAAGTAGCCTTATTAGACTACAACGACTATGTTGGTCGTGTTGGGATTGGCCGGGTTTTCCGTGGCGCTATCAAAGTTGGGGACAGCGTTTCTGTTATGAAGCTTGACGGTAGCGTTAAGAACTTCCGAGTGACTAAGTTATTCGGGTTCTTCGGGTTACAACGTCTTGAAATTGACGAAGCACGCGCCGGTGACTTGGTTGCCGTTTCTGGGATGGAAGACATCAACGTTGGTGAAACCGTTGCAGATTCTGCTAACCAAGAAGCTTTGCCAATCTTACGGATTGACGAACCAACTTTACAAATGACTTTCGGAACTAACTCCTCACCATTTGCTGGTAAGGAAGGGAAGTTTGTGACAGCCCGTCAATTGGAATTGCGTTTGAAGTCTGAACTTGAAACCGATGTTTCACTCCGTGTTGACGACACTGACGAACCCGGTTCATGGGTCGTTTCTGGTCGTGGGGAATTGCATTTGTCAATCTTAATCGAAACGTTACGGCGTGAAGGTTATGAATTACAAGCATCTCGTCCAGAAGTTATCTACCGTGACGTGGATGGCCAACGCTGCGAACCATTTGAATCTGTTCAAATTGATACGCCAGACGAATACACTGGTTCAATCATTGATACCTTAGCTAAGCGTAAGGCTGAAATGAAGAACATGGAAAGCACTGGTAACAACCAGACGCGTTTGACGTTCTTAGCACCTTCACGTGGTTTGATCGGTTACTCAACTGAATTCTTATCATTAACGCGTGGATACGGGATCATGAACCATACCTTCTCTAAGTATTTACCAGTTATCAAGAACTGGAACCCTGGTCGTCGTAACGGTGCCTTAGTTTCAATCAACCAAGGTAAAACTACCACTTACGCAACGATGGGTATCGAAGAACGTGGGACGATCTTTGTCGACCCAGGTACTGACGTATACGAAGGGATGATCGTCGGCCAAAACAGTCGTGAAAACGACATTTCGGTTAACATCACCAAGGGTAAGAACATGACCAACGTTCGTTCTTCTAACAAGGACTTGACCGCAACAATCAAGACTCCTACGCATTTGACGTTGGAAGAATCCTTAGAATTCTTGAACAGTGACGAATTCTGTGAAATTACGCCAGATCACGTTCGTTTACGGAAACGTATCTTGAACACGAGCTCACGTGAAAAAGAATCTAAGAAACGTAAGATGAACAAGTAAGCCTAATTAATTATCTTAACAACGAGTGCGTCATTGCACTTGAAAAAGGCCTTCAGAAAGTAAAATTTCTGAAGGCCTTTTTTTGTGGCCGCTTTAGGCCCGAAACGAATGTAAAGGGATGTGTTAACGGATTAGGTTGGATCATACAGTGAGTAAAGCGCGCAATGGGTGTTCTAGTCGGGACCGGTAATGGGGTGGTTATCGCACCTAAGTGAGCCAAAAAAAGCGTCAAATTCCCGGTTTCGCATGCTGTGTTAAAAGGGACTATGCTATAATTACTCCAAGTGAACTGTAGGCGCTGTCTTGACGAAACAGCGTCGAATTTAACAACTTAATAGGGTGGGATTTTAGCTCATGATGAAAAAGTTACACTATTTGGACTATGGCTTATTTATCCCGTATCTAATTTTATGTGGAATTGGGATTGTGATGGTCTACTCGTCGAGTTCGTTTGTTGCCACCCAGAATGGGACGACACCAACCGGATATTTGTTTAAGCAGCTGATCTGGGTTGTGATCGGGTTGGTCGTCACTTTTACCTGCATGAACCTAAAGATTGAGTTTTTCAAACAGACGAAACTTTTAGGAACGTTAGGGTTTGCAATGTTAGCCGTTCTAGTCATTTTGCGATTAATTGGGAAATCGATCAACGGGGCCGCTGGTTGGATTGTTTTAGGACCAGTATCGATTCAGCCAGCCGAGTTCTGTAAGTTTTACCTGATTATTTACCTGGCTGCTATTATTGCACAACGGGAAGCTCATTTTGGCGTCGCACGGTTCAGTGAATTGGGTTCGCAATTTATGATGTTGTTTGCGATGATTTTTTTAATTTTCATCCAACCTGATTTAGGTGGTGCAACGATCAACTTAGCCATTGCGGCGGTGATCCTATTTGCTAGCGGAATTTCATTTTACGTGGGTATTGGGGTCTTTTCCGGGGTGATTGTGGCGTTCGAGTTGGTATTAGTCCCGCTCGTTAGCAAGTTGCCCCAGAGTGCGTTTGCGAACTCGTACCAGTTACGGCGATTTGTCGGGTTCCTCAACCCTTTTGAAACGGCTTCTGGTGCCGGGACGCAATTGGTTAATTCCTATTACGCGATCTCTAACGGCGGGTTGCTGGGTGTCGGAATCGGGAATAGTCTGCAAAAACGCGGCTATTTACCCGAACCGAATACCGACTTCATTATGTCGATCACGGCAGAAGAACTCGGACTGTTAGGTGTCATTTTCGTGATGATATTACTGGCAGTAATGATCGGCCGGATGATTTTTATTGGCGTCCGTTCTGACAACACGTTCAATTCGTTAGTATGTTACGGGGTGGCCGCTTATATGACCATCCAAGCATTTATCAATGTCGGCGGAATTATCGGACTGATTCCAATTACCGGGGTCACGTTCCCGTTTATTAGTTACGGTGGTTCCAGCATGGTAGTGTTGACCCTCTCCCTTGGGCTGGTGTTAAATATTAGCGCACTTGAGAAGATGAAACGGGCCAACACTGTCCGGCAAGCTGGTTAAGACGATATAATTTGGAAATGAGGGGATTTTGGTGAAGAAAGTATTAATTGCTAACCGTGGTGAAATTGCGACCCGGGTCATCCGGGCTTGTCATGAACTTGGCTTGCAGACTGTTGCAATTTACGCCAAAGAAGATGAATTTTCAGTTCACCGTTTTAAAGCCGATGAAGCCTACCTAGTAGGCGAAGGCGACGCGCCAATTGCGGCTTACTTGGATATTGAAGATATTATTCGGATTGCCAAGGAAAACCACGTTGACGCGATTCATCCGGGTTACGGTTTTCTATCTGAAAACGCAACGTTTGCACGGCGGGTTGCGGAAGAAGGCATGATCTTTATCGGCCCAACACCGGAACAACTAGAGATGTTTGGCGATAAAATCACTGCGAAGAAAGTTGCGCAGGACGCGGGTGTTCAAACGATTCCAAGTACTTTGCATCCCGTTACTAGCCTGAACGAAGCCTTACAATTTACTCAAAAATACGGTTTTCCAATTATGATTAAAGCCGCCATGGGTGGTGGTGGTCGCGGGATGCGGATCGTTCGTGAAGCCTCCGAGTTACAGGAAGCTTTCGACCGTGCGCGTTCTGAGGCGATGCAATCCTTTGGCGATGATGAAATTTACTTAGAAAAATTCGTTGCGCATCCTAAGCATATTGAAGTCCAAATTTTAGGAGATTCCCACGGCAACGTCATGCACTTATTTGAACGGGATTGTTCAGTTCAACGGCGGAATCAAAAGGTGATTGAATTTGCCCCAGCGGTTTCATTACCGATTGAACTTCGGCAAAAGATTTGTAACGCTGCGGTTGATTTGATGAAGAGCGTGCATTACTTAAATGCGGCCACGGTCGAATTTTTAGTTGAAGGCGACCAGTTCTACTTCATGGAAGTTAACCCCCGGATCCAAGTTGAACATACCGTTACTGAAATGATTACTGAAATTGATATTGTGCATGCCCAAATTAAGATTGCTCAGGGTGGCGACCTATTTGAAGACTTACACTTACCACACCAAGATGCCTTGACTTACAAGGGTGCGGCCATTCAATGCCGGGTCACGACGGAAGATCCCGCCAATAACTTTATGCCGGACACTGGTCGAATTGAAACTTACCGGTCACCAGGTGGTAACGGTGTACGGTTAGATGCTGGTAATACTTATTCAGGTGCAGTGGTCACACCGTACTTTGATTCACTGCTAGTTAAAGCCTGTGTCGCAGCCCGTAACTTTAAGGCGGCTGCGCACAAGATGCGGCGGGTCCTCGTTGAATTTGACATTCGCGGGGTTAAAACGAACATTCCGTTCATGTTGAACGTGATTGATAACCCAATTTTCCAAGCGGGCGAAGCGAATACCCGCTTTATCGACAGTACACCGTCACTGTTCAAGTTCCCAGACGGGACGCAACAAGAAGATAAAATGTTGAAGTATATCGGGAACATCACGGTGAATGGGTTTGCCGACGTTGCTCAGCATTCTAAGAAGTACTATCCAGACGTGGCGTTTGAAGATAACTTCAAGCCAATCAGTAAGGATATCGTCACGGCTAAAGACGTTTTAGACAGCAAGGGTGTTAAGGGTCTGCAAAGTTGGTTATTGGCGCAGAAACAAGTGCTATTGACAGATACGACGATGCGGGATGCCCACCAGAGTTTATTTGCGACCCGAATGCGGACTAAGGACATGCTTGCCGTGGCTCAGGCGTCACAAAAGGCCTTACCACAGCTGTTTTCATATGAGATGTGGGGCGGTGCAACCTTTGACGTTGCTTACCGCTTCCTAAACGAAAACCCGTGGAACCGTCTGAAGAAATTACGGACGGCCATGCCACGAACACTCTTCCAGATGTTGTTCCGTGGAAGTAACGCGGTGGGTTATCAGAACTATCCTGATAACGTGATTCGCGAATTTATTTTGGAAGCCGCTAAGAGTGGAATCGACGTTTTCCGGATCTTTGATAGTTTGAACTGGATTCCACAGATGGAAAAGAGTATTCAAGCCGTTAAGGAAACCGGCAAAGTGGCCGAAGCAACGATTTGTTATACCGGGGACATTATGGACCCTAACCGTGAAAAGTACGACTTAGCTTACTACCGGCAACTTGCACTCGATTTACAATCGACGGGTGCTGACATGATTGCGATTAAGGATATGGCCGGTGTCTTGAAGCCAGAAGGGGCGTACGAACTAGTCTCAACGCTGAAGGACGCCTTGGACGTGCCGGTTCACCTGCATACCCATGACACCACTGGTAACGGAATCTTCACGTATGCTCGGGCCGTTGAAGCCGGGGTTGACGTGGTCGACGTTGCCACGAGTGCGTTATCCGGGACGACGAGTCAACCGTCGATGAGTTCGCTATACTACGCTTTGGCACATAATGACCGACAACCAAACGTTAATATTAACAACGTTGAAGAAATTAACCGTTATTGGCAAGGTATTCGGCCTTACTATCAAGACTTCTCTAACGGGATGACGGGTCCTCAGACCGATATTTACCAGACGCAGATGCCTGGCGGTCAATACTCGAATTTACAGCAACAGGCGAAAGCCATGGGGCTGGGCGAGCGTTGGGAAGAAGTCAAGGCAATGTATGCCACCGTTAACGACATGTTTGGCGATATTATCAAGGTAACGCCAAGCTCTAAAGTCGTTGGTGACATGGCGTTGTTCATGATGGAAAACCATTTGACCCCTGAAGACGTTTATGATCATGGCGATAAGTTGGACTTCCCAGATTCAGTGATCAATTTCTTTGCTGGTAACATTGGTCAACCCGTTGGTGGGTTCCCAAAGAAGTTACAAAAGATCATTTTAAAGGACCGGAAACCATTGACGGTCCGTCCAGGAAGTTTAGCAAAGCCAGCTGATTTTGAGGCGGTCAAGCAAGAATTAGCGGCTAAGATTGGCCACGAACCTGAACATCAAGAAGTGTTAAGCTACATTTTGTATCCGAAGGTCTTCTTGGACTACATCAAGCAGCATAAACAGTATGGGCACGTTTCCTTATTGGATACGCCAACCTTCTTCCAAGGGATGCGGCTAGGTGAGACGGTCAACGTTGAATTGGCTCAAGGTAAAGTGATGATTTTGAAGCTTAACCAGATCAGTGACCCTGATGTGGATGGCATTCGGACGTTATACTTCAGTATTAACGGTCAAAATCAAGAAATCACAATCAAGGACAATTCAATTCACCAGACAGCTTCCAGCACGCGGAAAGCTGAACCAACTAACGAAAATGAAGTTGGGGCAACGATGAGTGGTTCCGTATTGAAATTGCTTGTTAAGAAGGGCGACGTTGTCAAGAAGGGACAACCGTTACTTGTGACCGAGGCAATGAAGATGGAAACGACGATCCAAGCACCAGAAAATGGTGTGATCGAACACACTTACGTCAATGCGGGTGACGTCATTCAAACGGATGACTTGTTACTTGAAATTGCACCGAACTAATTAGTACTGAATGAAGAATCGTCACAGATTGTGACGGTTCTTTTTTACAGTCGGAATGCCAAGAGTAATTGATGTGTAATTGGGACGGAATAATTGCGAGTTATGGTCATACTCTTAGTTGACGAAATCGCTAATCTAGCCTAACATTTAAACAGCAACTCAAAGTAGAAGAGGTGACCGTTCGATGGAATTTACCATTAAGCCACGCCGCGCATTGATTGTGTACATGCATTCAATGAAACAGGTGCGGCAATTGAAGCGTTTTGGTATCATTCAATACCAATCACGCAAGGGACGCTACGTCGTTTTATACATGGACGAAGCGGAGGTCCCAGCAATTACAGCAAAAATTAATAAGTTAAACTTTGTCCGTAAAGTCGAACCGTCATACCGGCCCGACGTGGCAATGAATTTTGGGGAACGAGTAGATAAAGGCTTCTTTAAGCCGGAATCAAACGCGTTTCCAATCGATGATGAAGATTAAGTTGGTGAAAGAATAATGCGAATCATAGCAGGAGATTTTGGTGGCCGGCGACTGAAGGCAGTGCCGGGAATGCAGACTAGACCGACGACTGATAAAGTCAAAGAGGCGGTTTTTAATATTATTGGCCCGTACTTTGATGGTGGGCAGTCGTTAGACTTATTTGCTGGAAGTGGTGGTTTGAGTATCGAAGCCGTTTCACGTGGGATTGACCGTGCCGTATTGATTGATCGTCAATATCAGGCCATTAAAACGATTAAAGATAACATTACGGTCACTAAAGCGGCTGACCGCTTTGAAGTGATCAAGGGCGATGCTCAGCGGGTCTTAGACCGATTAGCGCCGCAACAAGACCGGTTTGACCTAGTCTTTTTGGATCCACCCTATGCCAAGCAACAAATTGTGAAAGATATTACCCGTTGCGACGAGTTGGGTTTATTAAACGAAGGGTGCCGGATTGTCTGTGAAACGGATGCCAACGCCCAACTCCCAGAGACGTTGGCTGGGTTTAAACTAATCCGGCGTCAAGATTATGGCATTACGATCATTACGATTTATCAAAAAGTAGAAGCGGAGGCATAAGCATGGTTACGGCAGTATTCCCGGGAAGCTTTGATCCAGTGACCCGTGGCCATTTAGATTTGATCCAGCGGGCAAGTCGGTTAGTCGATCACTTGATCGTGGCAGTGATGGTCAATACGAGTAAACAGCCACTGTTCACCAAGGATGAAAAAGTGGCGATGATTCAGGCCGAGGTGCGTGATTTGCCAAACGTCACGGTCCAAGCAGCGGCTGGATTAACCGTTGACTTTATGACTAAGGTTGACGCGACTGTCCTGATCCGGGGCCTGCGCAATGAGCAGGACTTTGGCTATGAACGTGATATTGCATGGATGAATAAATCACTCAATGATCAAATTGAAACGGTTTGTCTGATTGCACGACCGCCGTACGCGTACTTCTCTTCCAGTTTAATCAAGGAAATCGCAAAGATGGGGGCCGATATTTCTGAATACGTCCCAACGGCGGTTGCCCAAAAACTGCACCAACGTTTTAAGGCGTAGCCTATGAGAAAATTTTTTAAGCACTATTGGGGTTGGCTAGTGGCCGTGGTCGTTATTTTAGGACTGTTTTGGATTCCTTTACCCTATTACGTGGAGGGTCCTGGTAGTGCCGATAACTTGAAGGCGATTGTGACGGTGAAACAGCATCCCGATAAACGGAAGGGTAAGTTCATGCTAACGTCGGTTGGTCTTGCACCAGCACGGCCAATTACGTGGCTCTATGCGCAACTCAACCCCCACTACGACGTCGTCAGTGATGAAGAAGTGAATGGTGGGCAGGATAGTGCCACTTATGACCGGGTCCAAACTTTTTACATGCAGAGTGCGATCAACGAAGCGATTGCGACTGCGTACGGGGCGGCGCATCAGACTTACCATAAAACTTATCAGGGGATTTACGTCCTAACTGTGCAGTCGAATTCTAAGTTTAAAAACAAGATTAAAGTTGGCGATACCATCACGAAGGTGAATGGGAAGCACTTTGCGAACGCCCAGGGGTACCAGCGCTACATTGCGAGTCGTGGTGTGGGTAAGTCCGTTACGATCACGTATCAGCACGTTGGCAAGACAAAACGGGCGACGGCACCATTAATTAAGTTGAGTACGCACCGTGCGGGAATTGGGATTGGATTGACTGACAACGTTAAAGTGACGACTAAGATTCCGGTCAAAGTTGATCCAGGCGAAATTGGTGGCCCGTCCGCGGGCTTAATGTTTAGTCTGCAAATTTACCAGCAACTGACCGACCATAATTTACGGCACGGTCAAAAAATTGCTGGGACGGGGACAATTAATCCGGACGGTTCCGTTGGTGAAATCGGTGGGATCGATAAGAAGATTATTGCGGCTAAAAATGCTGATGCGACTATTTTCTTTGCGCCGTACGTCAAACCAACAAAGGCTATTTTAGCCTTGGAAGAGGATCATCAGACGAACTACCAGATGGCAAAGGCGACGGCCAAAAAGTACGCCCCCGAAATGCGGGTCGTACCGGTAACGTCGTTTAAACAGGCCGTTCATTATTTAGAAACGCACTAAAAGATTGTGACGAGAGTCCAATCTTTTTTTCGTGGATTTAACTTCCGGTTAGCGTAACTAGTAAGTAACAGGGGGGAGTTGCGATGAAGGAAGAAATTTGGCAATGGATCAAGGTGCACCCGCGGTTAGCAGTGACGGGCATCGTAAGCATCCTATTCGTCATAGGCGGATGGTGGACAGTTAGCCAGTTACGCGCACCCGAAGCAGCGTCGCCGGTGGCACTCACGAGTACTAGCAGTAGCCGGTCAGGGATAGCGGCAAAGGAACGGTCCGGGTCTCCTAAAGGCACATTAATGAGCAGTGCTCAGCCCCATTCATCAGGACCACTATACGTCGATGTGAAGGGAGCCGTTAAGAAGCCCGGAGTTTATCAAGTGCAAGAAACGATGCGGGTGGCCGACGTGATTGCGCTAGCACAAGGGTTGCAGCCACAAGCCGACCAGCAACAGGTGAATTTAGCGGCAAAGGTGACGGACCAGCAGGTGATTTACGTTCCGGTCAAAGGCGAATCACACGCGGCATTACCGAGTCCGGGGACAACTGGAGCGGCAACTTCTTCAAGCACGTCACCATCTAAAGCACACGCGACCAGTCAAGTTAGTCAGGGTCCCATTAACATCAACTCAGCTGACGTGACGGCTTTTCAGTCCATTAAGGGGATTGGACAAAAAAAGGCGCAAAAGATCGTTGATTACCGACAAGAACACGGGCCATTTAAAAGTATTGATGATTTAAAAAACATTTCGGGTTTTGGGGCAAAAACGATTGCAAAGTTTAAGGACCAACTCACCGTCTAGTACCTAACTGCACAATTTGGTATACTACTGTCATTGAAAGTGAGGCAATCAGAATGAAGGATCAACGAATTCCATGGGATCAATATTTCATGATGCAAGCGGTTTTATTATCGACACGAAGTACTTGTGAGCGACTCTCGGTCGGCGCAACGATCGTACGTGACAAACGAATTATTGCGGGCGGATATAACGGTTCCGTTTCCGGGGATGTTCATTGTATTGACGAGGGCTGTTACTTAGTTGACGGTCATTGTATGCGCACGATCCATGCAGAAATGAATGCAATCTTGCAGTGTGCAAAATTTGGTGCGGCCACGGATGGTGCTGAGATTTACGTGACTGATTTTCCATGTTTGCAGTGTACAAAAATGCTACTACAAGCTGGGATTCAAAAGATTCATTACTTACGGAATTATCACAACGACGATTATGCAATGTCACTGATCAAACGAAAGAACGTTGCTTTACAACAAGTAAAATTTGATCAAGCCGACCTTGATAAACTTGGGTTAGATCAGATTTTACTTAGCAACCACTAAGGGTGCGTGCGCCGTTTTTCGCCGCCATTGCGGTTGGCCTGCTGAGTAGTTGTTTAGTTGGTCAGCAATGGGTTGCGGCGGTATTATTAGGGCTCTGGTTGCTACGGATTATTTTCCTAAAAGATCGGCGTTGTTTAATACTGACGTTAACTTTGTTGGTTGGTATTGGTGGCTGGTTAGCGTGGCGCAACCAACAATTTGCACAAATCAGTCGGGAACGACCACAAACGGTTACGCTTCAACTGGCCGTGCAACCGGATGCCGTTAATACCCGGGGTGGTCAGTATCAATTAGTAGCCACTTCGGCACGTTACGGAAAACTAATTGTTTATGGCAAGCTAACATCTGCGGCCCAGAAATCTCAGTTAGAACAGCTCAATCAGCGAACTAACTGGCAGGTAACGGGAACGTTGTCAGCCGTGGCACCACCAACAAATCCGGGACAGTTCAACGCGCCAAACTATTACCGGGGACAAGGAATTTATCGACAATATACGGTCACCAATCTAGGTAGCGTGACGGCAGCACCCCGAACCGGTTTAATTAGCATTATTGACCACATTCATCAGTGGCGGGCCGATTTTGCCCGGGCTTGCCAACAATTGCCGCCAATGTTACGGCTGTACGCGACGAGTCTGTTGATTGGAATGCGTCCGGCTAATTTTCACACGGCGATGGCCGGCGTTCAACAGTTAGGTTTATTGCACCTATTTAGTTTGTCGGGGATGCACGTTATCTTATTTCTGGGCTTTTTACGGTGGGGATTGATCCGGTTGCGGCTGAGCCTGCCAACCATTGACTGGTGGTTATTAGGCTGGTTACCGGTCTACCTCGTTTTGGGCGGTGGGGCCGACAGCCTACAACGCGCAGTGATAACGGCCGGGTTACCCATTATTTGGCAGCATTTAACGCATCAGCGTCAGGCGGCACTGGTGGGTTGGAGTTGGGCGCTCATTATTGGAATCATTCATAATCCGTTGGTCTTACTGCAGTTGGGTGGTCAGTTGAGCTATGGACTAGCACTATTGTTAATGGTTGGACCAAAGCAGTCAGTGTGGCGGTTAGCAGGTTGGGTCCAGGTGATCAGCTTGCCCGTGTTATTAGTGGCGACTGCACAGTGGCATTTGTTGACGGTCGTGGTGAACCTACTCGTGGCCCCGTTATTTAGTTGGGTGTTGCTACCGGTTACGATGGTGGGGGCTAGTTTTGGACTGATACTGCCTGGACTAGCCCAGTGGTGTGATGGGCTACTAGCTGGGTTTCAGCGGTTCATTGACGCGGTCGCCGGTCTGCCGGGATTACTAATTATTGGGCAACCGTCCGCGTTATGGGCGTGGGGGCTCGGCTTGCTGAGCTTATGGGCCTTACGAACACCCTGCAAGCGTGGATTTGCGCGGTTACTAGTGGCCTATGGAAGCTGTATTTTGAGTATTCACTTTCCGCTGCGAGGTGCCGTTCAGTTTATTGATGTTGGTCAGGGCGATTCCATCTTGATTCGGCAGCCGTTCAATCGAAGCGTGAGTCTAATTGATACGGGTGGCCGGTTAAAATTTCCAGTACCGAGTTGGCAATCGGATGGCACCACTAGCCGACCACGAGTTGAAACGGTTACCGTCAATTACTTGCACCGGTTAGGAATTACGCACCTTGATACGGTTTATTTATCCCATAAGGATGTTGATCATATCGGGGATCTTGGCGCACTACTGGCCCTAATGCCTGTTAATCGCGTTGTTGTACCGGCTGGAATGGCGAAATTACCTAAGTTTCAGCAATTATTGAAGCCAGCTCTTCGACAGCCACAAATTGTGGAAGCGTTGGCGGGGATGCAGTTTAAAGATGGGTTAACTGCGGTCCATCCGTTTCATCCGGGTAAAGCAGAAAACGAAGATTCACTGGTATTAACGGGCGTTTTTGGGCGACAACGCTTCATGTTCAGCGGTGATTTGGACCGAGCGGGTGAGCGCGCCATTACAACTCGCTATCCGCAAATGCACGTGGACGTGTTAAAATTGGGACACCACGGTAGTAAAACGGCTTCTGATCCCCAAGCGTTGCAACAATTAGGCGTCAAAATGGGGATTTTGTCGGTTGGCCGTCATAACCGGTATGGGCATCCTAACCAGGAAACGTTGGATACGCTGCGCACGCAACGGATTCAAACCTATTCAACGGCACTCCAAGGGATGATCACGTATCAGTTTGGTGGTGGGCAGCCGGGGAGTTGGCAAACATTTTTGAAAGAAGGTAATTTATATCAACGCACAACAAGCCCTGAAAGCAATCTATAAGCGAGATTTAGCGTCCATTTACGTGGTTTTAGGGACTGTAGATTACCTTGCTGATCAATTAAAACAAGCATTGTTACAGTTGATCCCTACGGAAGAACGCACGATGAATGTCGGCAGTTACGATATGGAGTCAACCCCAGTCGCGGTCGCGTTGGACGATGCGATGTCAGCACCGTTCTTTGGTGAGCGGCGGCTAGTTTTTGTGAACCATCCGTATTTCTTAACTGGCGAAATGAAGAAAACTAAGGTCGATCACGACTTAGAATCGTTACAACGTTATTTTGAGCATCCCGAACCAAGTACGATTCTAGTCTTGATGGCGCCGTATGAAAAACTAGACGCGCGTAAGAAACTCGTTAAGACGTTGAAGAAAAATGCTACGATTATTGACGTCAATCAAGTCTCCGAACGGGAAACACAGGAATACGTTCAAGAAGCGTTAAAGGCCAAACAAATTTCAATTGATGCGGACGCTTTACAAGAATTGTTTAACCGTA
This sequence comes from uncultured Lactobacillus sp., assembly GCA_937916845.1. Classification (GTDB taxonomy): domain Bacteria; phylum Bacillota; class Bacilli; order Lactobacillales; family Lactobacillaceae; genus Lactiplantibacillus; species Lactiplantibacillus paraxiangfangensis. Next base: position 86,346 of record CALFSK010000068.1, read on the forward strand.
CGGACGGGCAATTGGGCCTGATTATGGGACAGCTCCCCAAGCTAATGATTTATGCGGCTCAGTCACAACGAATCGAGTTGGCTGCGGTTGAAGCGTTGGTGACCAAATCGCTGACGCAAAACGTTTTTGACTTAGTCAACGACGTTTTGCGATATCAAACGAAGGCTGCGGTGGAGTTGTACCATGAGCTGGTTGCTTCCCAAGAAGCGCCGTTAAAAATTAATGCAATTTTACTCGGACAGTTTCGGTTGCTATTACAAGTGAAAATTTTAGCCCGGGCTGGATATAGTCAAGGGAGTTTGGCCAGTACGTTAAAGGTCCATCCGTACCGGGTTAAGTTAGCCATGCAAACGGTACGGCACTTTGATCAGCCGGCGTTACGGGCCGCTTATTTAGGTTTACTGCAGACGGAAGTCCAAATGAAGACGACGCAGCGGGATCCTGAACTGCTATTCGAACTTTTTATGGTCCAATTCGTTAATGATCGACGTGCGGTAGTGACACGGTAGCTGAAGTTGGGTGAAAATAATAAAAAAAGCTGATTCAGAAGTTTTTTCACTTCTAAATCAGCTTTTTGTTAATTGAGGGTACAAAAAAACTCCGTCGCGATGCTCGGGAGTTAAATGACATTACTTAGCGTAACGTGCGGCCATACGTGACTTGTCACGTGCAGCTTTGTTGCGCTTGATAAGACCCTTAGTAGCAGCCTTGTCAACAGCACTTACAGCGGCGATGTATAAATCATCGACGTTGTCGGCACCGGCAGTTTTAGCATTTTCGAATTTTTTAACAGCAGTCCGCATTGCACTCATTTGTGCAGTGTTCCGGACATTTGCTTTATTGTTTGTTTTCACGCGTTCAATAGCGGATTTGATAATTGGCATCAGATTCACCTCCATCATTTTTTCAACAAATGCTATTATACATAAGCCCCGGCTTGAATGCAACAGTTATGTGTAAAGTAATTTATCTTGATATGCGTTTGGGCTTGATTTTTGGGGACTAGTTTGCTAAACTATCTTAAGTGTTCAGCAACCCTTTACTTAGTTTATCGTGCACCACCAACGACTTACTCAGTTTAGGGCAATTATTTGAAAGGTGGTTGATACACATGGCAATTTCACGCGAAAAGAAGACGGAACTTATTAATAAGTTTGGCCGTCACGAAGGCGACACTGGTTCAGTTGAAGTTCAAGTTGCAGTTTTAACTGAAGACATCAACGAATTAAACGAACATTTACGTGTTCACAAGAAGGACTTCCACTCACAACGTGGGTTAATGAAGAAAATCGGTCATCGTCGTAACTTGTTAGCATATCTTCGTAAAGAAGACGTTAACCGTTACCGTGACTTGATCCAAAGTCTTGGTCTTCGTCGTTAATATTGAAATCGAGAGAACTGCCTTCGGGTGGTTCTTTTTTTTTACACTTTTAATCATTACTAAAAAATTACATAAACTACATCAAGACCAAACGGTTGTTCGCTATACTGAACGAGAATTGAAAGAAAGTTGGGAATAGGGATGCAAATAACTCGTTCATTAACGCAAAATTTTCGAATTCTCTGGTTTGGCAGTTTAATTACTGATTTGGGCAATGCAATGACGTTGCCCTTCATTGTGTTGTATATTCAAACATTGGGGTCGTTTACCACGGCACAACTAAATGTATTGGGGGCCGCGGCATTTGCCATTACCTATGCGTGCAAGGCGCTGGTCGCACCGTTATGGGGGCGACTGGCGGATCAGAAGGGGCGTAAACTGATGTGCTTACGGGCATCCGGCGTAATGACCTTTACGATTCTCGGCGTGGGCCTCGCACCAAACGTCACGACGTTATTAATGCTACGAGCGCTCCAAGGGGCATTTTCAGGCTATATTAATAACGCCAATGCGCTGATTTCATTAACGGCACCGGCCGCAAAGCGTGGACAACTGCTCAGTAAACTGGTGACTGGCAGTATCAGCGGAACGCTCATGGGACCGTTACTGGGTAGTGTACTTGCCAGTACGGTCGGCTATCGGGGCGCTTTTTTTGTGACGAGTGCGCTAATGGGGCTTGTTTTTGTCATGACTTGGATTGGGGTTGAAGAGCGGGTCACCGTGATCAGTCCCGCCGCGTTACCACCATTAGGACCAGTGTTACGTCAGTTGGGTGTGCCATTTCTGACAGCTTTATTTACATCGTTACTAGTGATCCAGGCGACAACCAACGCCGTGACGCCCTTGTTAAGTCTATTTGTCGCACAGTTAGTGCCGCAGTCAAAGCTAGTCGTCTTAATGACCGGGATCGTTGCCGCCACACCTGGAATTGCAACGATTCTAATGGCTGGCCGGGTTGGTCGCTTGATAGACCGGCTAGGGGCTGCGCGATGTTTACTGATTTTTTTCAGTTTAGCAATTGTTGATTTAGCCCTGACGAGTTTTGTACATAATGTCGGTCAACTGATTGCATGCCGTTTAATTTTGGGCGTCGCTGATGCGGCGTTACTACCAGCCATCCAAGTGATTACGGTTGAGCGGGTGCCGCGGGAAACTTTTGGCCGGGTCTTTAGTTTGAATCAGTCGGCCCAAGCTTGTGGAAACGTTTTGGGACCGGGACTAGCAGTTTTAGTGGCCAATGCTTGGGGGTACCAGCCAATTTTCTTAGTCACTGCGGTGTTAGAGCTAGTTGTTTTAGGGTTATGGGGGCGTTATTTTTTACGCCACGGAAAGCACGAGTAAGTGACGGGTGTGCGGAAATGGTTCAACTATTGCTTTATATAAAAATGTGGTAAACTGAGGAGAGTTACTTAATCGGTTCAGGTACGTAGGTACTTGTAAAACTTAATATATAGAGGAGTTTTTAATTCATGAACTTTGAAAACGTTGACTTAATGACTGCCATGGTGACCCCGTTTGATGACCAACAACAATTAGATGACGACCGACTTAAGAGTTTAGTCGAACACTTACTCGCACACGGGACTCAGGGACTAATCGTTGGTGGGACTACTGGTGAGGCCCCAACTTTATCTGAAACTGAAAAGTTGGACTTACTAAAAAAGACGGCCAAAATTGTCGCCGGACGGGTGCCAATTGTTGCTGGGACGGGTTCTAATAGTACCGCTGCAACGATTGCGTTCACTAAAAAGGTCAGTCAAATTGAAGGCATCGACGCAGCATTAGTCGTTGTGCCTTACTATAACAAACCGGACCAAGCTGGAATGATCGCCCACTTCACGGCGGTTGCAGACCAAGGTGGCCTTCCAGTGATTATTTATAACATTCCGGGTCGGGTGATTGTCAAGATGGAAGTCAAGACCGTTTTAACATTAGCACAAAACCCAAATATCATCGGGATTAAGCAATGCGCTTCGATGGAAGAATTTGGCGCGATTGTTGAAAACGCACCGGCAGACTTATTAGTTTACACCGGTGAAGATGCACAGAGCTTATCCGCTAAAGAAATTGGTGGGGCCGGTGTAATCTCCGTGGCCAGTCACTTATATGGTGACGAAATGACGGCGATGTATCAAGCCGTTGCCAAGGGTGACATTGCGACCGCAGCCCGTTACCAACGGGACCTGACACCAAAGATGAGCGCACTCTTTAGCGCGCCATCACCATCGCCAGTAAAAGCAGCTTTGAACCATCTTGGTCAACCCGTGGGTGATCCACGGTTACCGATCTTACCTTTAAACGCCGAACAAAGTAAACAGTTGTATACAACTTTAAATATTTAATGAATCAAGGTGAAATAATTGAGCTCTAAAATACAAATTACCCCCTTTGGTGGGGTTCGTGAAAATGGCAAAAATATGTACGCCGTAGAAATTGATGATGACATTTACATCTTAGACTGCGGTTTGAAATACCCTGAAAATGAACTATTAGGAATTGACATTGTGATTCCTGACTTCAGTTATTTGCGGGAAAATGCTGACCGGATTGTCGGGGTCTTCTTGACCCATGGCCATGCGGACGCAATTGGGGCGTTACCATACTTTTTAAACGAGTTTAACGTACCCGTTTTTGGCTCGGAATTAACGATTGAATTGGCTAAGATCCAGTTACAAAAGGATCCGAAAGCAAAGAAGTTTAACGACTTTCACATTGTTAACGAAAAGACCGAAATTGATTTTGGTAATGTCACGGCTTCGTTCTTCCGGACAACGCATTCAATCCCTGATTCAATGGGAATCGTCTTACAAACTGATGCGGGTTCAATTGTTTATACGGGTGACTTCAAGTTTGACCCGACCGCAGAGGGTGACTATCAGACCGATTTTGCACGTCTAGCTGAAATTGGGTCTAAGCACGTCCTGGCATTGTTAAGTGATTCAGCCAATGCTGAAAACTTTGATCAACCGGTCAGTGAACGTGAAATCGCTTCTTACGTGCTTGAAACTTTCAAGTACCATCCTGGTCGAATCATTGTAGCTTCAGTAGCGTCAAACATCTTGCGTATTCAACAAGTGTTAAACGCAGCTGAAAAAGCTGGTCGCAAGGTTGCATTAATGCCAGGTGACGTGGAAAGCATTATTAACACGGCAATTAAGTTAGGCAAGTTACGGATGCCTGAAGACGTCGTGGTTCCACTTAAGTCAATCGACAGTCTTGAACCAAACCAAGTGGTCATTTTACAAACAGGCCGAATGGGTGAACCAATCAAGGCACTGCAACGGATGTCGAACAAGCAAGAGGGCAAAGTTAATATTGAGAAGGGCGACTTAGTCTTTATTACGACGACGCCGTCACATTCAATGGAAACGGTCGTTGCTAAGACCCGGGATATGATTTACCGGGCTGGTGCCGATGTCAAAGCCATTGCGGACGAAATGAACTCGTCAGGTCACGCGACAAAACGTGATTTGCAAATGATGATGAACTTGATGAAGCCGGATTACTTTATTCCAATTCAGGGTGAATACCGCTTATTGGACGCACACGCGGCGTTTGCAAAAGAAGTCGGCATTCCTGAAGACCACATCTTTATTGCTGCTAAGGGTGACCAACTCACGTACGATGGCGACAATATGCATTTGTCTGGTTCAATTGAAGTTGGCGATACCATGATTGATGGGATCGGTGTCGGTGACATCGGGAACATCGTGTTACGGGACCGGAAAATCTTATCTGAAGACGGAATTTTTGTTGCGGTTGTGACAATTGACCGGAAGAAGAAAAAGATTATTTCAACGCCAAAAATCACTTCCCGGGGTTTTGTGTACGTTAAGACGAGCAAAGACCTCATGCAAGAAAGTGCTGAACTGGTTAAAGAAACGGTTCAATCTAACTTGGACAACAAAGAGTTTGATTGGGGCCACTTAAAGCAAGCGGTTCGTGAAAAGTTGAACCACTACTTGTGGGATCAAACCAAGCGCCATCCTGTGATTTTGCCGGTTATCATGGAAGTCAACCAGCATCATCGGCGGCATAAAAAAGCAAAAACAACGGAAACTGAAACCGAAAAACAGGCTTAGTTAAAAGGTCGGGTTAGTTCCCGGCTTTTTTGCTAGAAAAAATTGATAGGGGGCTTACGAGTGTCATTAGCAGAAACCCGTACCGCGGCGGAAAAAGCAACCGCAACTGAAAAATGGTCAGAGGCAGCGAGCTTATGGGAAACGGTCTATCAAGCTGAACAGACGGCGGACAACAATTACCAGTTGGTGACGGCCTTAGTTGCCGATGAGCAGTTTTTGGCAGCTAGCACCACTGCAGCAGAATTTGAACAGATGTACCTTGAAACGGATCAAGCGGCTGACCTGTACTTGACGGCGCTATTGAAGAGCCATCAGTTTATTCCGGCACATATCTTGCTCAACGCTCGGCAGGTCGGGCCGTGGACGCACAGTGCGCAGAATCAAATTCAAGTTGCAGAAGCTCAAGCTGAGCAGACCATGGCAACGACTTTGGATACGACGATGCGCCAGTTTTACCATTTATCCGATCAACCAGTCGGTGCCCAGACTGAACGATTACAGGCTGCTAAGCACCTGACTTACGGAAAATATTTAACTGCGGCTAAATTTTTATTAGTTGATCCGTTTTTGCATCAACTTTCACGAGTAGAAGTGCTCTATACGCTCCGTGCGATGGGGGTGCCTGACGAAGTGACGATGCAAACGTTTGATGAACAGCGGGTCACGGTCGTACCGGCAACCTTACCCGCAATGGGACAAGATGCAACTAGTTTGGCGGTACAACAAGTCTTAACGGAGATGATTGGGCAAGACGACCCGGCACTATATGCAGGGCTCCAGGCGCTGTTATCTTTACAGCTGATGGTTCTCTACCCACAAATTGAGCGGGTTATTTTGGATGCGGAAGTGTGGGTCCATATTTTTGTTGGGTTACAAACGGGCCAATTTTCTGAAAATGAGAATCCACTAACTTCACAAATTGTTGCTGTACAACAAAAAATCCAGCAAATGATCCAAGATTTGCAAAAATAAGTGTAAGCAATAAGGTTTTGCTTACAAAAATTCATTTTTTTGGATAATATCTGTTTACAAATCCTAGCCGTCTATATATAATGTTTAAGGATTCCTAGTGATGGGTGCGTGATTTGGCCTTTTTACTGGGATGTAGTATAATATTAACTAAAGAATTGTCGGGGCAGTTTTTGCCTTGGCGCAATTCTTGCGAAAATCACAGGAGGTTTCATTAATGGCAAAAGAACATTATGAAAGAACAAAACCCCATGTAAACATTGGTACTATTGGCCACGTTGACCATGGGAAAACAACTTTGACTGCTGCAATCACTAAGGTATTGGCTTCAAAGGGCTTAGCTAAAGAACAAGACTTCGCCTCAATCGATGCTGCACCTGAAGAACGTGAACGTGGTATTACTATCAACACTGCCCACGTTGAATATGAAACTGAAAAGCGTCATTACGCTCATATCGATGCCCCAGGACATGCTGACTACGTTAAGAACATGATCACTGGTGCCGCTCAAATGGACGGTGCTATCTTGGTTGTTGCCGCAACCGATGGTCCTATGCCACAAACGCGTGAACATATCCTTTTGGCTCGCCAAGTTGGTGTTGACTACATCGTTGTCTTCTTAAACAAGACTGATCTTGTTGACGATGACGAATTAGTTGACTTGGTTGAAATGGAAGTTCGTGAATTACTTTCAGAATACGATTTCCCTGGTGACGATATTCCTGTTGTTCGTGGTTCAGCTCTTAAAGCTCTTGAAGGCGACCCAGAACAAGAAAAGGTTATCTTACACTTAATGGATGTTGTTGATGAATATATCCCAACTCCAGTTCGTGATACTGAAAAGCCATTCTTGATGCCAGTTGAAGATGTCTTCTCAATCACTGGTCGTGGTACCGTTGCTTCTGGTCGTATTGACCGTGGGACTGTTAAAGTCGGTGACGAAGTTGAAATCGTCGGTTTACATGAAGACGTTTTGAAGTCAACTGTTACTGGTCTTGAAATGTTCCGTAAGACGCTTGACTTAGGTGAAGCCGGAGACAACATTGGTGCGTTATTACGTGGTGTTAACCGTGAACAAGTTGTTCGTGGCCAAGTTTTAGCTAAGCCAGGTTCGATCCAAACCCATAAGAAGTTCAAGGGTGAAGTTTATATCTTGAGCAAAGAAGAAGGTGGCCGTCATACGCCATTCTTCTCAAACTACCGTCCACAATTCTACTTCCACACCACTGATATCACTGGTGTTATCGAATTGCCAGATGGCGTTGAAATGGTTATGCCTGGTGACAACGTAACGTTCACTGTTGAATTAATCCAACCAGCCGCTATCGAAAAGGGAACTAAGTTCACTGTTCGTGAAGGTGGCCATACTGTTGGTGCCGGTGTCGTTTCTGAAATTGATGACTAATCTCTAACTGATTTTCATTGATTCACTTTAAGAGACTTGGAAGCTTGCTTCCGAGTCTCTTTTTTTAAGAAAGTTCACAATAAAACGCCTAAGCATACGCTTTTTTGGCTGATTTGGTTTACTTTATGGAATTGATAGGTTAAAATTGACAAGTATGCAATTGACATGAATTGTTGAAAATATTAATGTTTCGGAGGGAATACAATGGCTGCAAAGTGGGAAAAGAAGGAAGGCAACCAAGGCGAATTAACGTTCGAAATTGGTGCCGATAAGATCAAAGAAGGTATTGACAAAGCCTTCCAACAGACTAAAAAGAATTTAAACGTTCCTGGATTCCGTAAGGGTAAGGTTCCACGTCAAATCTTTAATCAAATGTATGGTGAAGAAGCACTTTACCAAGATGCATTGAACATCGTGCTCCCAGAAGCATATGAACAAGCTATCAAAGATACTGAAATCGAACCAGTTGATCAACCTAAGATCGATGTTGACAGCATGGAAAAGGGTCAACCTTGGGTATTAAAAGCCGTTGTTACGGTTAAGCCTGAAGTTAAACTTGGCGAATACAAGGGCCTTAGTGTAACGCGTCAGAACACTCGTGTTTACGCTAAAGACGTTGATGCCGAATTAGAATCACGTCGCGAAAAGCAAGCTGAATTGGTTCTTAAAGAAGACCAACCAGCTGCTAAGGGCGACACGGTTGTTATTGACTTCAAAGGTTTCGTCGATGGCGAACCATTTGAAGGCGGCGAATCAGAAAACTACTCCCTTGAATTGGGTTCAAACTCATTCATCCCTGGCTTCGAAGACCAATTAGTTGGTGTTAAAGCTGGCGAAGAAACTGAAGTTAAGGTAACTTTCCCTAAAGATTACCAAGCTGAAGACTTACAAGACAAGGAAGCTACTTTCAAGGTTACGGTTCACGAAGTTAAGACTAAGGAACTCCCTGAATTAGACGACGAATTTGCAAAGGACGTTGACGAAGACGTTGACACCCTTGAAGAATTAAAAGCTAAGATCAAGGACGAACTTAAGGACCAAAAGGAAAAGGCTGCCCATGATGCAATTGAAGACGAAGCTTTAAACCAAGCCGTTGACAATGCTGAAATCCAAGCTATTCCTGATGCCATGAAGGAAGACGATATTCATCGTCAAATGGACCAATACTTGGCTAACATGCAACAACAAGGTATCGATCCTAAGACTTACTACAAGTTAACTGGTACTTCTGAAGATGACTTGCACAAGCAATTTGCTGCTGATGCAGACCACCGTGTAAAGACTAACTTGGTCTTAGAAGCAGTTGTCGAAGCTGAAAACATCAAACCTTCTAAGGATGAACTTGATGCCGAAGTTAAAGACTTAGCTGGCCAATACAACATGGAAGAAAGTGCCGTTCGCGGTGCCTTAACTGATGACATGTTGTCACATGACATTGCCATTCGCCAAGCCGTTGATTTGATCAGCGACTCAGCAAAGCAAAATGCCAAGGCTGACGATAAAAAAGAAGACAGCAAAGACTAATTTTTAAAAATTAGATCGTGATTGTTTGTCACGAAGGTCTGAGTGCTTACAAAGTGCTCAGACCTTTTTTTGCGGGCAATTGCGAAGTAGAAGGTAAGCTGGAAGCATCTGGCCCTACGACGCGCTTAAAAGCATTTTGAGCGTTAGCCTGGTAATCATTCCGGCAAAGGTTGGTTCGCTTATATCGGTAACTTTATGAACAAATCGTTTCTGATTTTCAGGGGACCATGTTATAGTAATGAACGAAGCAATCGGGGCAACGCTGGTTTTGGCCCCGGTTTTCTGTTATGATTAATCCATGTAAGTACACATCGATGAGGTGAGAATGAATGTTTGAAAATACCGAGACAAACGGTCCTGTTAACTGTTCATTTTGTGGTAAATCACAAGATCAAGTTAAAAAGATTGTGGCTGGCCCCGGCGTTTATATCTGTAATGAATGTATCGATTTATGCAAGGAAATTATCGATGAAGAGTTTAGTGAAGAACGCTCACACGAATTAACAGATATCCCAACGCCAAAGGAAATTGTAGACGAATTGGACCAATATGTTATCGGTCAAAACGAAGCCAAGCGGACATTGTCCGTTGCGGTTTATAACCACTACAAGCGTGTTAAAGCGATGACTGACGATGAAGGTCAGAATGATGATGGTCCTGAGTTACAAAAGAGTAACATCAGTTTAGTTGGACCAACTGGTTCTGGGAAGACTTTCTTAGCCCAAAGCTTAGCACGGATTCTAGACGTGCCATTCGCAATTGCGGATGCCACCACGTTGACCGAAGCTGGTTACGTTGGTGAAGACGTTGAAAACATTTTACTAAAGCTATTACAAAATGCGGATTACGACGTTGAACGTGCCGAAAAAGGCATTATTTATATTGATGAAATTGATAAGATTGCTAAGAAGAGCGAAAACGTTTCGATTACCAGAGACGTTTCTGGTGAAGGGGTGCAACAAGCCCTCTTGAAGATCTTGGAAGGTACGATTGCTAACGTTCCGCCGCAGGGTGGTCGTAAGCACCCACAACAAGAATTCATCCAGATTGATACGACCAACATCTTATTTATCGTTGGTGGTGCGTTTGACGGTATCGAAGAGATTGTTAAACGGCGCTTAGGCGACAAGACGATTGGTTTTGGGACTGATACCGATGGTAAGAACGCTGTCTTAGATGATTCTAAGAGTTTGATGCAACAAGTTGTTCCCGAAGATCTTTTACAATTTGGGTTAATTCCTGAATTTATCGGTCGGTTACCAATTTTAACCGCCCTAGAACGGTTGACGGAAGACGATTTGGTCCGCATCTTAACTGAACCAAAGAACGCGCTTGTTAAGCAGTATCAACGTTTAATCGCGTTAGATAATGCGGAACTTGACTTCAAGAAGGACGCCTTACGTGCCATTGCGCAAGAAGCCTTAGCCCGTAACACTGGTGCTCGTGGCTTACGTTCAATCATTGAAGACACGATGCGGGACATCATGTTTGATATTCCGAGTCGTGAAGACGTTAAGAAAGTGATTATCACCCGGGATACGGTTGAAAATCACGCTGAGCCTGAATTGGTCTTAGAAGATCAAAAGGCCTCATAAATTCATTGATTTTTTAACACAGATTAAATAATTGTTCAGGACCGCGGTGCGTCAGCATTCGCGGTCCTGACTGCTGTTTAGCGCCTATTTTAACTAGCGGTGAATTTGAGCGGATGACCAGCGACGCTTACTAGAAGTGTGTTAAAATAGGACCAGATTATCAGATAAGGGAGTTATTTTGATGGAAGTGCATAACGTTGAACTTGTTATGAGCGCAGTAGCGCCAAGTCAGTACCCAACGACCGGTTTTCCGGAGGTTGCATTAGCGGGGCGCTCTAACGTGGGGAAATCATCACTGATTAACGTGTTGATCAACCGCAATAGCTATGCGCGGACGTCGAGTCAGCCTGGTAAGACCCAAACCTTGAACTTTTATAAAGTTGAAGAACAGCTGTACTTTGTCGACGTACCGGGCTACGGCTATGCGAAGGTGTCTAAGAAGGACCGCGAAAAGTGGGGCCAAATGATTGAGACCTACCTGACTAGCCGTGATACGCTTCGAGGAGTGATTATTCTGGTCGATGCGCGCCACGCACCAACTAAGGATGACGTCGCGATGTATGAATGGATGCGGTATTACAAGATGCCGTTATTAGTGGTCGCCACTAAGAGTGATAAAATTCCACGGGGCAAGTGGAACAAACAAGAGAGTTTGATTAAAAAAACGCTTAATTTCCAAGCCAACGACGACTTTATTGCCTTTTCAGCAAAAACTAAAGCGGGTAAGGATGCCGTTTGGCAATGGATTGAAGCACATACTGTAGGAGGCCACTAGTTTGGAATTTAATGAATATCAATCATTAGCAAATCGGACGTTGTACGGTAACGAACAAGTTTTAACGAACTTGTCGTTAGGGTTGGCCTCCGAAACCGGTCAAGTCGTGGACTTAGTTAAGAAGTACACCTTCCACGGCGATCGGTTAAATAAGGATCAATTAACGAAGCAGATGGGTGACGTCTTATGGTACTTGTCACAAGTTGCCGAATGGGCAGATATTCCATTTGACGAGGTTGCCAAACAAAACATTACTAAGTTAAACCATAAGTATCCGAATGGTAAGCCTGCCAAGTAATCGCTAATTAACTATGATTCAAACGAAGAAGCACTCGCCATAACCTAATTGGGTCGTGGCGGGTGTTTTTTGTTGTCAGTCGGACTTAACCCCTTGCCTTCAAGTGAACTTTAAGGGTTACAGTAACCATATGAATTAAACACATGGTTTATCTAGGAGGAATTTCAAATGAACATTAAAGAAGCTAGTCAACAAACTGGCGTTTCGTCCGCTGCAATTCGCTATTATGAAAAAGAAGGATTAATTCCAGCGATTGACCGGACCAAAGTCGGCAATCGAGATATTGATGATCGAATCTTACGCCGGATTCGCTTCGTAACTCAGATGCGGTCGGCGGGGATGAGCATTGAAAATTTACGGCGCTACATTCAACTGTTCGATGCGCAAGAAGATAATACTAAGGAACAACGGGCCTTACTACAAGAACAGTTAGCCGTCATGGAAGAAAAGCGCGATGACTTACAAGCCGCCATCGATCATTTAAACTATAAGTTGGCGCATTTCGACGACCACATGGCGACCACGGAAGCCGAATTACGGGCGTTAGAAGCACAACATCAATCTGAACGAGACTCACAGCAATAAAATCAAGCGTATTTGGGAAGCTGATTCTCAAATACGTTTTTTTGTAAAAAGCGTAAAAACATGCTACTTTTAAGAAGACCGACAGACAAGGGTTACAAGTGAGGGATAGTCATGATTAAAACGATTTTAGTCGATGATAGCCCGCTAATTACGAGCGGACTACAAATTATTTTGGACAGTGATCCGGATTTGACGGTCACAAAAGTCTTTGATAATGCCCCGGCAGCGATTGCATATTGTGATCAGCATCCCGTTGATGTGGTGTTGATGGACGTAAGAATGCCGGGGATGAGCGGCGTAACGGCTACTAAGACGCTCGTTCAAAATTTAGGTATAAAAGTATTGATCCTAACGACTTTTGATGAAGATGACGATATAGTTACTGGTATTCAAAATGGCGCAGCGGGCTATTTATTGAAGACCACACCGGCGGATCAGATTATTGCGGGCATTAAGGCGGTTGCGAATAATCAGAGTATTTTATCTAAGCCCGTGATGACAAAGGCAGCTGCACAATTAGTGACGAGAAAGCCCACTGCTGATTTGTCAGCTTTGACGGCGCGGGAGCAAGAAATCACACAATTAGTTGCTCAGGGACTCACCAATAAAGAAATTGCACAGACGCTCTTTTTGAGTGAAGGAACCGTTAATAATAACTTGTCGACGATCTTACATAAGTTGGCGTTAAATCACCGGACGCAATTAGCCATCTATTATTTGACCGGGGGGCAGGGCTAAATGTTATTGACGCGCTTTATTCTTAACGGTGCGGGACTAGTTGCTCTGGTTGGTTATGCCGTCGTAGCACAATCAGACGTGGCGCTTGCGCTTGCTATTGCTAGTCTGTTAGTCCTGCTCAGTGCTTTTTTTGTGATGGCAAGTTTGCCTCAAACGCGCTGGTGGTTGACACTTGGGCAGCTTATTTTGGTGATAATGGCCGCGCTAAGAGATCCTGCGATATGGTTTACATTGCCATTGGTTATTTGGAACGGCGTTGCAGCTGAATCGTTTGAATGGTGGACGTTGGTTGCGTTTGGTAGTGCCTTACTGGTTGGCGGTTGGCAGCTCAGTCAGTTACCAGTAGCGGGTTGGTATGTAGGTTGGTGTTTATTTTTAGTGGCACTAACTTGGGCGTTTCAACGTCAGGAACAGCGCCACCTGCAACTGTTAAAAACGACTGATCAAATGCGACGGGAACGTAATCACTACGCCACGCTCTTCCAACAAGGGGTCGATAATGCGAATGTACGTGAAAGTCAGGCCGCCGCGATTGAACGGCAGCGGCTTGTTCATGAGATTCATGACCAATTAGGGCATCAGTTGACTGGGAGTTTGATGCAACTTCAAGCGGCAAAAATCAGTTACCGAACTGATCCTAAACAGGGCGAAGTTTTGTTGGATCACGCAACAGCAATTGTTCGTCAGGGTATTACCGATATTCGCCAGATTTTGCATACCGAACAACTTGCACAAGAGACTGTAAACGTTGAGCGGTTGAAGGGCCAGCTGCAACAATTTGCCGATCAGTACCATTTCAAGACGCAATTTTTGTATAGTGGTGAACTGACCGTTATCACAGCATTACAGTGGCGTGTGTTTGCGGCTAACTTGCAAGAAAGCTTAACCAATACGTTAAAATATAGCCAAGCTAGTAACGTGGTTGTTACGGTGCGCGTTTACCCGACGTTTATTCGGCTAACAGTTCAAAACGACGGGCAAGCAGCGCCTAACTATCAAACGGGACTTGGACTAACGGGAATGGCGGAGCGAACGGCTAACTCAGGCGGTCAGCTATTGGTCGATGGTCAGACCGGTTTCACGGTGACGACCAATTTACCACGTGAAAATCATGAGAAATCTCATGGGTCATAAATGAGGAATTGCACTGGGTGGCAATTCCATTTTTTTATACAATGGTTTTATCAATTAGAGACGAGGGGGTCTAACTATGGCAGCGAGTTTATCAGATGGTTTAGTTGTCAAAGGTTTAACGAAACGTTTTGGCACCAAGGTAGCGGTAGATGATGTTAGTTTTGATATTGCACCGGGAAAAATTTTAGGGTTGTTAGGACCAAATGGTGCTGGTAAAACGACCACGATCAGTATGATTACCGGATTATTAAATAAAACTAGTGGCAGTGTGACGTTATTCGGTGAGCCGTTGACACCAACGAATACGGTGTTAAGACGACGCTTTGGGGTCGTTCCGCAAGATTTAGCGTTATTTGACGATTTGTCGGCCGCGGAAAATGTGCGTTACTTTGGTGGGCTGTACGGATTACGTGGTACGGCGTTAAAAGCTGGGGCTGACCGTGCACTTGCAGTCGTTGGTCTCAGTGAGCATCAGAATCAGCGACCAGCCACTTTTTCTGGTGGGATGCAGCGACGGTTAAACATTGCCATGGCGCTTGTCCACCAGCCGGAACTGATCTTTATGGATGAACCGACCGTTGGGATTGATCCGCAGTCTCGTAATTACATCCTAACGGCAATTGAAAAGATGCGAGCGCAGGGGATGACGGTTGTTTATACCAGTCACTATATGGAAGAGGTAGAACGATTAGCCGATAAAATTGTGATTATTGATCATGGCAAGGTGATTGTTCAAGGGACTGAAGCCGAATTAGTTAACTTGGTGACGGCGGCTAAGCAAGTCTCAATTACGGTTGCTGAGCCCAAGTTGGTCGACGTGACCCCACTACTTGCCATTGCGGGTGTTCAACAGGCCACGGTTCAGGGGCAGGAGTTACAGCTAGTAACGGCGGTTGAAAGCAATCCCCTAAACCAAGTTCTGATGACGCTCATTGATCAAGGGGTCACGGTTGATCAGGTGGACCAACCGCAGATTGACTTAGAAACGGTCTTCTTGAATTTGACGGGCCGAAACTTAAGGGATTAGGGGTGACATCATGATTGGAACCATTATTAAACGCGTATTCGTACAGGATTTACGAAACCGTTCGAATTACGTCTATTTTCTAATTTTACCAGTTAGTTTGATGGTCATCTTAGGTCTCGTGTTGCAAGGAACGTTTGCGACTCAGTTAGATTCTAAAGTTGCGCACGTCCATGTCCAGTATGTGGTAGACCACTCACAACAGGCGCAATTATTCGATAAAATGGTTAAACATGCAGATATCACACACCTGGACTTTAAAAGTCAGCGTGATTTAGCACAAGCCAAAAACGTAGTGCGCACGCAGTCGAATACGGCGCTCGTTCAATTTGGGACGACTGTAACGGTTCAGACGGCGAAGGGACTCAACGATTATCAAACGATTCTGTTAAAAAGTAGTTTAGCAGCAATTTTTCGACAGATGGGTTTGGTCCAAACGGCAATTCATTATCGCGGTAGGCTAGCAACTGTATCAACGAAAAAATTGGTGAAAATCAACCACGTGCAAGCCCACCAGTCCGCAACGTCTTTCCAGTATTACGCGTTAGCGATGATGGGGATGTTTATGTTGTATTTCTCAGAAATTGGGCTGGATATGTTTGGCAAGGCTCGGCGACAAAAAACGTTAGCTAGGGAGCTACTGACACCTGTGACCCGTGGAAAGCTACTCAATGCAACGGTGGGTGGTCATTTGTTATTCGGGTTGCTTGTCATTGGGGTTTTGATGGGAATCACAGCTGGCTTATTTAAGATGCCATGGTCGCGAGCGCTTGGATTTACCTTGATCAATTTCAGCGGACTGATGGCGCTTTTCTTAATTGTCGGATTATTGATGGATACAATTAATAGTCAGGTTGGTAGTGGCATCGTTCAAATTGTTATTCAGTTAGTCGCCTTTTTGGGTGGGGGCTATTTTCCAACGTCTAGTACGATGATGCAATTTTCACCCCTAGGTTGGATTATGGGTCCCATGCGTTCAGCGTTGTGGACGACCAATTCACTGGATTGGTCAGGAGCCGCGTTAAACTTTGGCTTGGCGTTTGGACTGTTGATCATCGTAAACTGGATTATTCGTCGTCGGGAGGTGTTTTAATGCAAGCAATTTTGTGGTTAGTCAAAGAGCGAATCATTATTTGGAAGAATCATCCTTGGCAAGTGTTGTTCTTATTAGCCGTGCCGTTTTTAAGCGTTGTCTTGTATTTACACACCTCGACGGGGACCAGTCAGGATAATTTAACACTAGGCGTTGTTGATCATGATCGGACAGCAACTAGTCGTTTATTAATCCAAGGGATGCGTCGCCGAACGACTGTGAAAATGTTGACCCATAAGCAAGAAGCAAAGGCGTTGTCACAACAAAATGTGATGGCAATTGTGACTATTCCAACTGGTTATCAGCAACGGATGGACCAGGGCGAACGGCCGGCGTTAACTTTGCGTGCCTTGCAACAAGGAACGCTCATTAACAATTTGCGGGACTCGGTAACGGCATCTGTAACGGATATCTTACAAGTACGTGGGTTGGCAACCAGCTCGGTGCCAATCAAACAAGTGGGGACGTACTTAGAGACGCATACGCCTCAGCTCAAATTTAGGCAAATTGATCAGCACGTGGCGGCACATGCTTTGACGCTTCAAATCATTGGTTTCCTGCTCATGATGATGCTGTACCAAGCTAACACGTTTGGAACACGGAGTCTGCAGCTAGAGCGCCGTAACAAGATTTATCAACGAACGATGTTAACGCCCATTAGTCCCGCAAGCTACTTTGGCGGAACGGCGCTGTTTGGGCTGTTAGCAATGCTCGTTGAGGTGGTCTTAACGGTGATTGTGATGGTGGGTATTTTTAAAATCTCGATTGGCATGCCAGTTTTGACACTCATGGGAATCCTGTTATGGTTCGGTGTTTTAGCGGTGCTATGGTCCTTAGCGGTTGGCGTCCTAGCCAATAGTTCGGGGTTAGCGAGTGGTCTGCAAATCTTGTTGATTACGCTGTCGAGTTTATTGTCCGGCGCCTTGATTCCAATTTCGGTAATGCCGATAGTAATGCAGCGTGTTGCCATGATAACACCACAATATTGGTTATTGCAGGCACTGACCCAGCTTCAGATGGGGATGGTGACCGGAAAGTTTTGGGGGAGCTTAGCAATGGTCGGGTTATTTAGCCTCCTATGCTTTAGTTTGGCGATCTTTGGGTTCATGCGGCGGCAACGACAAGAGATTTTTGACTAACTATTTGTAAGCATTCCAATTGCATTCGGTCTCTGTCTGCGCTATAGTAATAATTGTAAACAAGTTGTGTACAATCTATTAAGCGAGTGAGAAAGGGTGCTGTATGATGAAGATTAACATTAAAGATGACGCACAAACGTATTTGGCTGACAAAATTCCAGCGGGGAGTCGGGTAATTTTAACCGTTGATGATGGTTCTAATAAATATTCGAGCCTGGGTGGAAGCTGTGCGATTGGCAATAAGTTCCAGTTGGTTATCTTGAAAGATGCTGATCCCGCATACACGACGGTGCTCGAAAATAATGCGGGCTATGATATGGCGACCGCACCCGCTGACGAAGA
Source organism: uncultured Lactobacillus sp. (assembly GCA_937916845.1). Classification (GTDB taxonomy): domain Bacteria; phylum Bacillota; class Bacilli; order Lactobacillales; family Lactobacillaceae; genus Lactiplantibacillus; species Lactiplantibacillus paraxiangfangensis. Next base: position 104,430 of record CALFSK010000068.1, read on the forward strand.
CTTCTTAGGCAACGGTTTAAACATTTCACGTTGGCACAACGCTTTAGCCTTAAAGGACGATAGTGGCATGTTAGACGGTGCATTATCCGTTGTTGACTGGCGAAACGTGACACCAGAGACGGAAGCTGAACGGCGTGAAAAGATGGAAACGCTTGGCACTAAAATTTGTTAATCATAATTAAATCAATATAAAACAACCTTCAGAGAAAAATTTCTGAAGGTTGTTTTTGTATTGATAACAAAAGGTTGAAAAGCGAGGCAAAAGACCGTCCGTTGTCTGCAGCTGACCCCAAGGCCCACTGATTCTGCCGGCGAAGCGCCATAATGAAAAACGAGCCCAAGACCTAGCTAGGTCTTCAGCTCGTTGCGGTAAATTTATTTGTTGTCGGCGTCTTTTTTGGCGGTTGGCTTAGTAGTTGTGCGCTTCGCGTGTTCGTCGATAGTTTCTTGGACGGCTTTAGTCGTTAACTTGTCTTTGTCATCGGGACCAATCGCAAACTTGTCGAACAGTTTGTCGAGGTTATCTTGACGTTGTACTTTTAAACTCATACAATCATTCCTTTCGCTTACCGCTTATCATAGCAAATTTTGGTTTGTTTGTCAGTTATTCGTCTTTTATGCATAAAAAGGCCCCTTGAAGCTGTATAAATGGTTAATTTATGTATAAAATAAAGAATTTATCAAAAATACTTGCATAAATAATCATATGCGTCTATACTTTACTCTTGTAAATTAAAGCAAAGGAGAACGCTTATGAAAAAAAGATTTGGGTTGTTATTAGCTATTATTGTTGCCCTGTTCATGACGGTGGTTCCTCTGTCCACCCAACATGCCCAGGCGGCGGATAATTCATTAGAGAAGATTCAAAAGAAGGGGGTCCTCGTCATGGGGACTTCGCCCGATTACCCGCCGTATGAATTTCAAGCGACGGTCAACGGTAAGAGTACCGTTGTCGGGATGGATGTTCAGATTGGGAAAAAGGTTGCCAAGGATTTAGGGGTTAAGTTAAAGATTAAGTCCATGTCCTTTGATTCCTTATTAGTTGCGCTTCAGACTGGAAAGATCGATATGATTATTTCCGGGATGAACCCAACGCCTGCACGTCGTAAGAACGTTGATTTCACCCACGTTTATTATCAGGGTGGTTATGACATTGTTATCAATAAGACTGACAAAGCCAAGTACAAGAACAAGGATTCTTTCAAGGGTGGTACGTTAGGTGCCCAAACCGGGACGACCCAATATAACGCCGTTAAGAAGCAAACCAAGAATACGGCAAGTAAAGGGATGACCTCCCAATCTGACTTGATCTTAGCTTTACAAAGCCATAAGTTGGACGGGGTTGCGATGGAAAAACCATCCGCTGAAGCTTACACCTCTAATAATAAAAACTTAGTTGCAATTCCAAGTGACTTCAACATGAGTTCCGACGCAACGAGTTCTGCAATTGCGTTCCGGAAAGGTTCAACTAGCTTAGTAAATAAGGTCAACAAGTCAGTTGATCAAATTAAGAAGGAAAACCTAGTTAAAAAGCAATACTTACCGGTTGCCGGGAAGTATCTGAAAACCAACACGGTTAACACGTCAATGGGTCACTACTGGCAAGCATTCGCAACCGGGGTTGAATATACCTTGATTATTACCGTATGTTCCGTCTTCTTTGGTTTCATCATTGGGATTTTATTAGCCCTTGCACGGACTGCCAAAGGGAACATCTTCAAGACAGCGTTGCGGTGGGTATCAACGGCCTACGTTGAATTCATCCGTGGGACGCCGATGATGGTTCAAGTGATGTTCGTTTACTTCGGATTAGGCCTCTTCGTCAACTTACCAGCGTTAACTTCTGGGATCATTGCGATTTCACTGAACTCAGGGGCGTACGTGGCTGAATACATTCGTGGTGGGATCAATTCCGTTAATATTGGTCAAACCGAAGCAGCTCGTAGTTTAGGAATGTCAAATGGCGCAACGATGCGCTACGTGGTCTTACCACAAGCATTGAAGAACATTTGGCCGTCACTGGGTAACGAATTTATTACCTTGATTAAGGATAGTTCAATCGTGTCGATCATCGGGGTTACTGAATTGATTTATCAAAGTAACATTGTCCGGTCTGATACTTACCGTGGGGTAGCGCCAATCGTTGTGATTATGGTGTTATACTTCATCTTAACCTTCACGGCGTCACGGATCTTGAACTACTTCGAAAGGAAGATGCAGCATGACTAAACCAGTGATTGAAGTTGAATCGCTCGCCAAAAGCTTTGGTGATAATGAAGTTTTAAAAGATATTACGGAAAAAGTTGAACCCGGACAGGTGATCGTTGTGATCGGGCCTTCCGGTGGTGGGAAGAGTACCTTTATCCGGTGCTTGAACTTGCTTGAAACGCCCACGGCTGGAAAAGTGGCTTTTGAAGGTCAAGATTTAACGACTTTGGATCAAAAGAGCGTGAACAAGTTACGGGAAAAAATGGGCATGGTGTTCCAAGGCTTTAATTTATTCCCTAACATGACGGTCTTAGAAAACATCAAGCTGGCACCAATGAAAGTTAAAAGTGTCGACGATGCGGCTGCTACTAAGCGGGCCCATGAGTTATTGAAACGGGTCGGTTTGGATGACCATGCCGATTCATTTCCAAGTAGTTTGTCCGGTGGGCAAGCACAACGGGTTGCCATTGCCCGTGCGTTAGCAATGGACCCTAAAGTGATGTTGTTTGACGAACCAACGTCTGCGTTAGACCCTGAAATGGTTGGCGAAGTGCTGAACATTATGCAGGAACTAGCTAAAGACGGAATGACGATGGTCGTTGTGACCCATGAAATGGGCTTTGCCAAGGAAGTTGCTGACCGTATCTGGTTTATGGCGGACGGCTACATCCAAGAAAACAACACCCCGGATCAATTCTTTGCACATCCAGAAACGGAACGTGCTAAGGACTTCTTATCAAAGATTTTAATGTAATTTAACAACCCAGACCTATTTTATAGGTGTTTACGCGGTTGCATGTCACGGAGAAATTCGTGTCGTGCGGCCGCGTTTTTTTTCCTAAATTAAAAAAATCAACATTTTTATAAAAACGGGCGGATTGTTTGAGCCGTCTATGTTCAGGCGGTATACTAGTAATGCTAAATTAAAGTGAGAGGACGGCGCGTTATGGCTTCAGCACACATTGAACATAAGCTAGCATTACTGCCAGATTTGCCTGGTTGTTACCTGATGAAAAACCTGAATAGTCAGATTATTTACGTGGGTAAAGCTAAGAATTTAAAAAACCGGGTGCGGTCATACTTTAAGAGTAGCCACACTGGGAAAACCGCGCGCTTAGTTTCAGAAATTGCGGACTTTGAATTTATCGTGACGTCGACCGATAAGGAAGCCTTTTTGTTAGAAATTACGCTGATTCAAAAGCATCAGCCGTATTTCAACATCAAGCTAAAAAAGGGGACCGGCTATCCTTACATTAAAATCACTAATGAACGTGATCCCCAAATCTTAATCGTGAGTGATGTCCGTAAAGACGGGGGCTATTACTTCGGTCCTTATCCTAACGTTTATGCGGCTCAGGAGACGGTTAACTTTATTCAAAAGGTTTACCCGTTACGACGCTGCAACGGCTTTCAAGGGCGTCCATGCCTGTATTACCATATGGGCCAGTGCTTGGGTGCGTGCTTCAAGACGGTTCCCGAAGAACAATACGACGCGCAAATTCAGCGGATTAAGTCATTTTTAAACGGTCACGTCGAACGGGTTAAAAAGCAACTGACGAAGCGCATGGAAAAGGCGTCGGCGGAATTAGAGTTTGAACGGGCCGGAGAATTACGTGACCAGTTGACGTACATTGAAATGACCGTTGAAAAGCAAAAAATCATTTCAAATGACAACACGCCGCGGGACCTATTCAACTTTTACATGGATAAGGGTTGGTTATCGATTCAGGTCTTCTTTATCCGGCAAGCCCGGTTGATGAAACGTGAAAAGCGGTTGTTCCCAGTTGTTTCAACGGCAACTGAGGAAATGACTAGTTTTATTTTGCAATTTTATAATCGTAAGAATAACGTTTTGCCACGCGAAGTTTTAGTCCCAAGTGGGTTGGATAAGGACGTGCTAAGTGACATTTTAGGCATCCCCGTCCGCACGCCACAACGGGGGCAGAAGCGCGACTTGTTAGACATGGCGCATAAAAATGCCCGGATTATTTTAGAAGAAAAGTTCCGATTGTTGGAATTGGATGAACGGAAGACGACCGGGGCCATGAAGGAAATTACCGATGCACTTGGCATTCCGGAAGGTCACAAGATCGAAGCGTTTGACCATTCGCATATTCAAGGGGCCGACTTAGTCTCCGCCATGGTCGTCTTCACGGATGGGCAGCCTAATAAGAAGTTGTACCGGAAGTATAAGTTACGGACGGTTGACCATGCCGATGAAGCGGCGTCCACGCGTGAAGTGATTCGGCGACGGTATACCCGATTGTTGAAGGAACACGCAAACTTACCCGACCTGATCTTGATGGATGGGGGCGATATTCAGTTGGATGCCGCCAAGGACGTGTTGGAAAATGAGTTAGGGATTGATACGCCGGTTGCGGCGATGGTCAAAAATGAGCACCATAAGACGGCTGATTTATTGAAATCCGCCGGGGATGCGCACCTGAACCTTGATCCGAAGAGCCAGGGCTTTTACTTACTACAACGGATTCAAGATGAAGTCCACCGGTTTGCGATTACCTTCCACCGGCAAGTCCACACTAAGCATTCGTTGAGTTCGCGATTAGATGAAATCCCAGGGGTTGGGCCAAAGACGCGGAATAAATTGTTGCGGAAATTTGGCTCGATGACGAAGATTGCCGCTGCGCCAATTGAGGATATTCAAAAACTCGGCATTGCCAAAAACGTGGCGCAAACGATCAAGTTTTCACTGGCTGGGGCTGGCGTGACTCCGAAACATTATCAAAAGGGTGCCACATAAACGGAAAAATTAGACGTATAGAGCATTACCGAACAGCCTGACAAGGCAGCTTGGTAATGCTCTTTTTAATAGGGCCCTTTTGCAATTGGTAATGATTCACTTAACTTTAGTAAGAAGTCCTAAATCTTTGAAGCTCGGTGTACGGGTGACTAACAAGGCGTGGCATAATAACTGATACAGATTTATAACTGGTGCTCTTGCCAGTAAACCTTAAGAGAAAGCTTGCGTATCACCATGACTAAGTCCCTTACATCCCGGCAATTTTCAATCGGCCTAACGTTACTGGTAGTTTTACCCCCGATTGGAATTGGCTGGTTTATCTATTTAAGCCGTTGGCAGTGGCTAACCTTATTTAGGCAGCCAAAGACGATTCGTCACGACCACGTCTTGCTATTTATTTTATGGCTAATCGGGATTACTAGCGTGAATCTTTTACGCTCACCTTGGCGGCAACCGGCCGTTTTATCAGGATTACTGCTAATTATTTTATTAAATCTATGGTTACTGTGCCGGCAATCTGCCCAGCTTTTATCCTGGCCGCAAATTTGCCATTACTTGGTCTGCTTTGGAGGGTATTTGACAGTTAGCGGGAATATCTTCCACTGGCTCAATCGCTGGCAACTTTTACCAGTCTGGTTAAAGTTTTTAACTGGTGATCTGCTGTGGGGGTACGCGGCTAACGCTGACCGTTTATTTGGGTCAGCCGACAATCCGAATGATGCCTGTTGCATACTATTGATTGCTTTGGCAGTTGCACTAGCTCAAATAAGTTTACGGATCAACTTAAACGCTTGGCGGAGTTGGGGCGTTATTGCTTTGCTTATGCTTGGAATTTATCAGACGCAATCACGGACTGGGTTACTATTAATGCTACTAATGGTTTTAGGAACTAGTTTTTATCTAAATTGGCGTCGTAGCTTATGGTTAACCGGATTAATAGGCAGTATTAGTTGGTTTGCGCTCACGTGGTTGCCGCGCAGTTACTCTTGGGCAACCGGTTGGACATCCCGGTTAACGATTTGGCATCATAGCCTACAAGTTTTTGCAAAAGCCCCTTGGTTGGGCGTTTCATACTTTGGCTTTGCGCCCCAATATTTAAATTTAACCGGCCATTACGTGCCCCATGCGCATGATATTTTTATAATGGTCCTAGCTTCCTTTGGTTTATTAGGTGGCCTCGGCTTGCTCAGCTTGATCGTTGCGAATGGCTGGCGATTGACTCGACAGTGGCAGCCCACGCTACCAGACCGACGCTACTTCGTGTTAATCTTAGCCGTTATTTTGGCCTATGGTGTTAGTGACTTTGTACTGTCATCCCCACAAGTGTTAATGATCATCTTACTTGTCATGGCCCATTGGTGGCACGTTCAACAGGCGATTTCGATTAAGACTGACTCATAAACGGCAAATATCAGTGCTAGGATTACCGTCGCAACAGGGTACATCAATTATTTTGAACGTTTAATCCTTAGTTATAAAAAAACGTTTGTAGTGACCATCAGTATCATGGTTGCTACAAACGTTTTTCATAGACTTAGGTGAAAACTAATTACCGGGTATTGCCATCCCAAGTTAAATTACCGTGTAAGTCCTGTGTCATTAAGATAAAGCCGCGAAGTGAAGTGTTCTTGGGCTGCTTCTTCCAAGCCTTGAGTGCTGCGTTGTCCTTAGCAAGCGGGGTTCCCCGGAACATTGCGATGTTGGCTTCACCCATGCCAGCCGCAAGTTGTTTGACTTGTTTAGTGGAGAGGTGGTTGTCGTCACGGGTCTCGTATAGCTGACTAAGGGCGGCGTTATAGCCGGATGCATAAAGGACGTCGTGATCGTACTTTTTATAAGTCTTGGCGGCCTTAGCGCTCTGATGCTGCTTAATGTAGTCGGCGACCTTTAAACGGGTTGCGTGATAAGTTGCGTGCCCGTTATCCTGGTTGATTTTTAACGTGCCGTAGTAGTGGGGGCCAATGATAAGCGCACCACTCGCAATGTCGGTCAAAGACTGGCCGTTGACCGTCTGGTTTTTAATACTCTGCGCGTGAATGTGGCCCGTCAGCGATAGCTTGATGTTGGCCTTACTGAAAACGTCACGGACCTGATCCGCGTAACCAATCGTATAATCTTGATGAATCATCGTGTGGTCCATCGTATTGTGATGGAGGACGGGAATCAGCGTTGCGCCTTGTTTGCGCGCTTCCTTGCCAACTTTAGCGACCCAGTTCAAAGTACCATCGGTCAGGCCACCACCGACCGTGGAACTGCCTTGTTGGTAGTTTCCTTTGTAGATAGCCGAGTTGAGCATCAGGAACCACGTCTTTTTACTTGGCTTAACGAGGTAAGCTAGTGAATCGGGGTCGGTCTTGGCCGCCTGACCGTACCCAGCCTTTTTGTAAATTTGTTTGAACTGTTCGGGGCTGACCCCGTCAACTTCATACTGGTGTTTTCCCTTAAAACTGCGTGCGATGGGATTATTGATATCGTGGTTGCCAGGAACGACGTAGACGCGAATTTTAGCGGCGGTCAGCCGTTTTAGTTGTTTCGCCACGTATTCGTGACTCGCTTTTTCACCGTTATTGGTAATGTCACCACTAACGATAACGACGTCCGGTTTGGTCTTTAAGGCTTGCGCGATGAATGCGCGAAAAATGGTCGCACTGTATTTAAGGTCAGCGCCACCGTCGTTACTAGCGTAAGTGGTGAACGAGGGGCCGCTGTCATGCAACTTAGGGGCAATTACGTGGTCATCGCTGATCACCATTGCGGTCAAATTATGCCCGGTGACTGGTGGGATGGCTTGAGTCTTTTTCGATTGACAGCCCGTCAAAATTAGCAGGCTTGCTAAACCTGCTAACAAAAACGCGGGAAGGGTTCGTTTCAAAATAATCGTCTCATTTCTAATGAATTAATAGTTTAATTATACCCGTTTAATTGCTGGGTTAGATAATTAATTGTTCGAAATAAAGCGGTTGCGATGAATCTAGCGAAAATGGATATAAAAATTTCATTTAAAACATAATGTTGAAGGTAGCGAATTCTTTGGGGAATCTTTAAGTTATATATCTGTATTGAAGACGCAGTAGTATAATACTTATTATATTATAGTGATATTAGTTTTAATCCAGAACGAGAGCGGCTTGAACAAGTTGATGCTTGTTTGATTGGTTTTAAAATTATATATATTTTTAAATAGGACTTATTTTGGAGGGGAGTTTCTAGGATGAAGCTTACAAAAGTATTGAGTATTATTGTTGCTGGGACCACGTTAGGCGTTGCAGGGGGCATGGTATCGTCAAGCGTTAGCGTACAAGCAAAGACTAAAAAATCGATAAAGACTTTTCCAAAGTCATTTCGGGGAACGTATTACCGATATGAAGGTAAAGTTGATGGCGTACGATATTATAATATTGCACGGATAAGTGCCAAAACATTTGGAAGCCGAGCAGATATGGGAACATCCACCGTGCCTTTCCATTTGCGTTCAGTAAAACTTCCGCTTAAACAGTCTGATAAAAAAAACTACAAGAAGTATCACGCAACCGATATTTATGCGACTAAAAAAGGTTCTATCTTACACACGAAGGAGATAGTAAATGTTACATTTCCGATGGTTGGCTACTATAAAATGGGCAAGAAGAAGCTTGCTGGGCATAAGGTAAAAGTTTTAAAAAAGGTTTCTAAAAATGGGAAACATACGGATGAATACCTCTTTACAAGTAAGAAGCTTGCTAGAAAATATGGTGTCCATTAGTAATCAATTGTGTTTGATTTAGCATTTTAATTTGTTAGCACAATGGTATGCTATGAAATCAAAAAAAGTCGTTACCCTTAATTGAGTAACGACTTTTTTAATAAATCTAATTATTATTTAAGTGCTTGTTTTGCAGGTTTCCAGAACCCAAGGATAACCCCGGCAATGACGGCACCGATAATGGTAGCGCCAATGTAACCCCAGATGTTAGTAGCTAATAATGAAACCCATAAGCCACCGTGAGGAGCAGGGACGGATACGCCCCAGAGTTGAGTTAACCCACCGGCAATGGCGGCACCCACAACGCTTGAACCAATAACGTGCAAAGGATCAGCCGTTGCGAATGGAATGGCACCTTCAGTAATGAAGGAAATCCCGAGTAACCAGTTTGAAATCCCAGCTTTACGCTCGTCATCCGTAAACTTCTTTGGCCAGAAGGCGGTCGCAATCGCAGTAGCCAAAGGTGGAACCATCCCACCAGCCATAACGGCGGCCATTAAGTTACCATCATGAGTTGCAGTGAAGGCACCAGTAGCGAAGACGTAAGCGGCCTTGTTGAAAGGACCACCCATATCGATGGACATCATCCCACCGAGGACAACCCCTAAGATAACGGCATTACCAGTACCCATAGAGTTTAAGAAGTGGGTAATCCATTGGTTGATAACGGAGAAGATTGGGTTAACAATGAAGAACATCAAAGCGGCAACAATCAATAGACCCAAGATTGGGTAAATCAACATTGGCTTCATCCCTTCAAGGGATTGTGGCATGTTCTTGGTCCACTTCTTCATCCAAACCGTAATGTACCCGGCTAAAAACCCGGCAACTAACCCACCTAAGAAGCCTGCGGGGCTCTTAGCGTTAGCGGCAATCGAAGCGGTAAAGGCACCACCGTAAGCACCGGTGTAAACCGTGGCCATGAAACCACCAACGAACCCGGGCATCAAAGCAGGACGATCACCGATTGATTCGGCGATGTAAGCAGCTAAAACGGGAACCATGAAGGCAAAGGCCATGTTCCCAGATTGGTTAAGGAAGGTAAAGGCTAAACTCTTTTCACCAGCGAATTGTTCGATGATGAAGGAGAGGGCCATTAAGATCCCACCACCAACAACGAATGGCAACATGTGTGAAATCCCGTTCATTAAGTCTTTGTAAACTTCACCCCAGACGCTACCGTTTGCAGAAGCACCTTCGTCGTCATCGGAACTGGTACCACCGTCAGCGTCATGATAAACGGGGGCTTTACCATCTAAAACTTCATTAATAAGTTCTTCGGCTTTGTTGATACCGTCCGTAACGGGGCGGTTAACCAATGGCTTGCCATCAAACCGAGGCATCTTAACCTTTTTATCGGCGGCAATAATGACCCCTTTGGCACGGGCGATTTCGTCAGCGGTTAATAAATGTTTAACCCCTTCGGAACCGTTTGTTTCAATCTTAATGTCAACGTCCATTGCTTCGGCTTGTTTGATTAAAGCAGCTTCGGCCATGTAGGTATGGGCAATCCCGTTAGGACAAGCGGTGACCCCAACGATGTAGGGACGTTGTTCACTAGCAGGGGCTTTGGCAGCCGCTGCTTCTTTTTCAGCTTTAGCCGCTGCATCCTTAGCTTCTTTTTCTTCCTTAGCAGCTTGTGCATCACCGAAGAGTTGTTGAACTTCTTCTGGTGTTTGAGCGTTTTTCAATTTACCAACTAATTCAGGGTCAATCAGTAAACTGGAAAGGGCAGCTAACGCAGCCAAGTGGGTGTTATTAGCACCTTCAGGGGCGGCAATCATGAAGAAGAGGTGAACGGGTTGGCCATCTAAGGCGTTAAAATCGACCCCGTTTTGACTCTTGGCGAATAAAACGGTTGCCCGTTGAACGGCCTTGTCTTTGGCGTGGGGCATGGCAATACCATCACCGATCCCGGTGGTGGATTCAGCTTCACGCTTGATGATGTCTTGTTTGTAAAGCGCTTCGTCGTTGATGACGCCTTGTTCGGCATATTTATGAACTAACTCATCAATGGCTTCGTCCTTGGTCGTGGCTTGCATGTCCATGATCATGACGTCTTTTAATAATAAATCGCGGATATCCATAGTGTGTGAACAGTCCTTTCTAAACGCTAGTTAGTTAATTGTTCAATCTTAATTTGCGGTAAAATCTCATCGATCTTAGCCCGGGTCGCAATGTCTTCAGAGAAGGCGGTTGCGGAACCACAAGCTAAACCGTAGCGGAAACTTTCAACGGCATCGTGAGTCTTAGCGAAGGTTCCAACGAACCCACCAATCATTGAATCCCCAGCACCAACTGAGTTAATAACGTGACCCTTAGGTGCGGCGCTGAAGTAAACGGCATCTTTTGTGATCAGAAGGCCACCGTCACCAGCCATGGAAATTAAGACGTGTTGCGCGCCTTCTTTTAACATCCGTTGACCGGCGGCAATAATGTCGTCACGACTGTTAAAAGTGGTGTGGTAGTAGTCGGCTAATTCATGGTTGTTTGGTTTAACCACCAGTGGATGGCTTGGCAACGTCTTCTTCAAGGCTTCACCAGTCGTGTCGATAACGAAGTTAGCACCGGCGGCTTCGGCCTTTTGAATGATGTCGTAGTAGAAGCTATCTGGTAGGCTAGGTGCTAAGCTACCAGACATAACGACCACGTCATCGGGTGTGAGGTTGGCGAGTTCTTGGTAGAATGCGTCAATTTCATTGGCGGTTATGTCAGGACCGGCACCGTTCAGTTCAGTTTCTTCATCAGCGTGAATTTTAACGTTGATCCGGGTATCGTCAGCGATTTTTGTAAAGTGACAATCGAGTCCCTTCGCCTTGAGTGCTTCACTAATGAAGGTCCCAGTGAAGCCCCCGATAAATCCGAGGGCCTTATTAGGTTGCTCGAGGTCGTTTAGGATCTGTGAAACGTTGATCCCTTTACCACCTGGTAATTTGGCGGTGTGTTTTAAACGGTTGACGCTACCCAGTTCCATGTGGGGTAGTTGAACCACGTAGTCAATCGAAGGATTAACAGTAATGGTGTAAATCATGATTGAACCTCCTGAATCGTAGTTAATGGTTGATATTGTTCGGCCAACGTTGGGGTTAACTTGTCGGTAATGATCGTGGCACTGGACAAATCACCGACCCGAGCAAACGAAACGTGGTCAAATTTAGTACTGTCGACCAAAATGAAACTTTCTTCACTTTGGGCAATTGCTGTTTTTTTAACGATCGCTTCGTCAGGGTCGGGTGTTGTTAACCCAAACTTTGGGTGGACACCGTTAATCCCCAAGAAGACTTTGTTGAACCGGTATTCCTGTAACGATTTGACGGCTTCGGGACCAATAACGGCTTTGGTAGTGCCTTTCAAATTACCACCAAGCAAGTAGGTTTGAATGCCCATGTCCGCTAAAGCGGAAGCGTGAACCACGCCGTTAGTCACGACGCGCAGGTTATAGCCTGGATTCAAATGATGGATCATCGCGAGCGTTGAAGTCCCGGCGTCTAAGTAAATGACGTCGTCGACTTGAATGTTTGCGACCGCTTGCTGCGCAATGTGGTCCTTAGCGTCCACGTTACGGGAAACCTTATCGTTCATCGCGGGTTCTTCTTGGAGTGAGTTCATGTATTTGGCGCCACCGTGGACGCGTAACAATTCACCCTGTTCCTCTAACTGCTGTAAATCCCGGCGAGCCGTGGATTCAGAGCAACTAGTTTTAGAAACAATGTCCTTGATTTTAATAATGCCCTTGAAACGGATCGTATTTAAAATGTACTGTTGTCGTTCTTCTGTAAGCACTTTCAAATCCCTCCGAAGACTAATATACCTGCTCAATGGTCAAAATGCAACAAAAACGTTCAAAAAACGTCAAAATAATTCAAAACCAGTCATTGACACGCAAACTGGTCTTATCTGGACGTGGAAAAACCGTTTATTAGCGGAACTTTTGACGACAGGCCGGAACATTTGTATACTAGGTCAGGTATCTAATTTCGCACGAGCATTTTCGTAGATAAATAATATAGAAGAAACAGGGGAAAAAACATGTTTGTTGATCAAGTAAAAGTAGATGTAAAGGCCGGTAACGGTGGTAACGGCATGGTTGCTTTCCGTCGTGAAAAGTTCGTGCCTAACGGTGGCCCGGCCGGCGGTGACGGTGGTCGTGGCGGTAGTATCGTCTTGCAAGCTGATGAAGGCTTACGGACGTTGATGGATTTCCGGTATACTCGTAAATTCAAAGCGGATAACGGTGGTAACGGGATGATCAAGCAGATGACTGGTCGTTCCGCTAAGGATCGCGTGATCAACGTGCCTTTAGGGACGGTGGTCACGGATGCGGAAACTGGCGCACTAATTGGTGATATTACCGAAAAGGGCCAAAAACTAGTGGTTGCCAAGGGTGGCCGTGGTGGTCGTGGTAACATTCACTTTGCGAGCCCTAAAAATCCCGCACCAGAAATTTCTGAAAACGGTGAACCGGGTGGCGAAGTTACCATCCGAATGGAATTAAAGGTCTTAGCGGATGTCGGTTTGGTTGGTTTCCCATCAGTAGGTAAGTCAACGCTGTTATCCGTTGTGACGAGTGCTAAACCTAAAATTGCGGCGTACCACTTTACGACGTTGGTCCCTAACCTTGGGATGGTTCGTTTAGATGACGGCCGGGACTTTGTTATGGCGGACTTGCCTGGTTTGATTGAAGGCGCCGCTAACGGGGTTGGGTTAGGAATCCAATTTTTACGGCACATTGAACGGACGCGGGTCATCTTGCACCTCATTGATATGAGTGGGGTTGAAGAAAATGATCCGTTTGAAGATTATTTGAAAATCAATCACGAGTTGACGAGTTATGATCCTGATTTGTTGAAGCGGCCACAGATCGTCGTTGCGACTAAGATGGACATGCCGGATTCAGCGGACAACTTGGCCGAGTTCAAGACGAAGCTGGCAGGTGACAAGACGTTACCAAGCATGCCAGAGATTTATCCAATCTCTTCCATCACGCAACAAGGGATTAAGCCCTTGTTAGCGAAGACGGCGGACTTGCTTGATACGACACCACAGTTCCCAGTCAAGGGTGTTGACGACGTTGAACATCGTGATTACACGACTGAAACTAGTCAAGACTTCACGATCGATAATCCAGAAGAGGGCTTGTTTGTCCTTTCTGGTGAGAAGCTTGAACGCCTCTTCAAGATGACGAACCTAGACCACGAAGAAAGTCTCATGCGGTTTGCACGACAATTGCGTGGGATGGGGATCGATGACGGCTTACGGGCCGCTGGCGCCAAGAACGGCGATACGATTCAAATTCTCGACTATTCGTTCCAATTTATGGATTAAGCAATCAAAAACGGTCATTCGCAAATTTGCGGATGACCGTTTTATCGTCTGATGATGAAACTGGCAGAGTTTTAGCCAAATAAAAGGCGGGCCTGATTGAGCCGGTAGCCAAAGAGTAACTCGATCGTATCAGGTGTTTTGACGTATAACTGGGTGGGTCCGCTTAGTTGCCGGGTCCGGGCGTTGAGTTGATTTAGTGTTAAAGGGGTGGCTCCCGCTTGAGGAATCAGGACTAATTGTTGTTGCTGTAATTGAACCGCTTTAATCGGAACGAGCTGATGTGCGGACGTCTCCCAAAAGAGGGGCATACTGGGCGTTAAATCAGCCGTGGATAAGTTAAAATCAATTAGTCGCATCAGACAACCCCCTAACATAAATTAATTACTATTTTTATATTACCAAAGTATGTGGCCCGCTGAGAATTATTTTGACTGTTTTGCGGGGTCGTGGCAATAATTACGAATCTGCATGTTAAAATAAGGAGATAGATTCAAAAAAATCGGCTCCGGCTGGTTCCGACAATTGTTTCTTACCATTAATTTCGGTAAAATAATTGACAGACTGTACAGATAAGGACGAACAAAAATATGCAATTAGAATTTTTAGGTACCGGTGCCGGCTCACCGGGAAAATTTCGCAACGTCACAAGCACGGCGCTCCGACTTCTAGACGAACGGAACGAAGTTTGGCTCTTCGATGTGGGTGAAGGGACGCAACACCAAATCTTGAGAACGACATTGAAACCACGCAAAATCGCCAAAATTTTCATTACCCATTTACATGGCGATCACATCTTTGGGTTACCAGGGTTACTGAGTTCCCGTTCTTTTCAAGGCGGGGATGAACCGTTGACCATTTATGGGCCCGTGGGGATTCGAGATTTTGTCCAAACTTCTTTACGGGTGTCCGGCACGCGGTTGTCGTACCCGTTAAAGTTTCAAGAAATTAGTGCGGGCGGCACGATTTTTGAAGACGCCACGTTTAAAGTGAGCTGTTTGCCGTTGGAACACCGAATTGCTTGTTATGGCTACCGGGTAGAAGAAGCGGATCATCCGGGTGAGTTACAAGCTGACCGGCTGAAGGCGTTAAACATTCCGAGTGGTCCCGTTTATGGGCAACTAAAGGCCGGTCAAACGGTTACTTTGGATGACGGTCGGACTATTAATGGTCAAGATTACATTGCTGCCCCACAGGCGGGCCGGACCGTAACAATCTTAGGTGATACCCGTAAAACGCCGAACGCTGCGATTTTAGCACAAGACGCTGACGCCTTAGTCCATGAGAGTACTTTTGGTAAAGATGAAGGCAAGTTAGCCCATAACTACTTCCATTCAACGAGTACGCAAGCGGCCCAGGTGGCAAAACAGGCCGGGGTTCGTCAATTATTACTGACCCATATTTCGGCACGGTATACTGGAAAATTGAGTAAGGAATTACAGAAACAGGCTCAGAAAGTCTTTGCTAATACCAAGGTCGTGCGCGATTTTGATTTGATCGATATTCCATTACAAAAGAAAGCTTAGGTGAAGTGACATGGCAAGTTTAACTGGTCAAACGGTTCTAGTCACGGGAGCATCCAGTGGCTTAGGTGAACAATTAGCATTGGCCGTTGCTGCGCAGGGTGCTAACGTGGTGTTAGCGGCACGCAGGCAAGAACGGCTAGTCCGGGTTGCTGATCAGTGTCGAATTTTGTCGGGGGCACAAGCCTTAGCGATTCAGTGTGACGTTAGCCATGTGACGGAAGTGGACCACGTCTTTGCGACGATTGATGAGGTATTTGGTCTTTTAGATTTGGTTATCAACGCCGCTGGATTTGGCTATATGGCGTCGGCCGTAGACACCTCCGCAGCGCTAACGGAGAAGATGTTTCGAGTGAATACGCTAGGAATCATGTACGTCAGTCAATTAGCCGCTCAGCGAATGATCGACCAGGATGACGGCGAAATTGTGAACGTCGCGTCGATTGCGGGTAAAATTGCGACGCCTAAGTCAGCCGTTTATGCGGCGACAAAAGCGGCTTTGATTGCCTACGACAACGCCTTACGTTTAGAATTAAAAGGGCATCATGTTAATGTGATGACGGTCAATCCTGGACCAATCAAGACGGACTTTTTCAAAACGGCGGACCCGAGTGGTCATTATTTAGCACAGGTTGAACGGTTGGCGCTCAACCCAGTTAAACTGGCGGAAGTCGTTGTTAGCAAACTTGGACACCGCCGGCGAGAAATTAACCGGCCGTGGTTCATGGCTGCGGCTAACTTAGGCTACCAAGCGGCACCTAAGCTAGGAGATTGGTTAGCGGGATCAGTTTTTAATTTTAAATAGGGGGTTATATCAATGAAGAATCAGTGGCGATTAGTGAGTGCCTTGGTAATTGCGTTAGTTGTTATTGTATTTGCAATTTTGAATGTTGAACCAGTACGGGTGAATTTTGGGGTGGCAGCGGTGCACTGGCCACTGATCTTAGTCATCGTAATTACCTTGATTTTAGGCGTTGTGACCGCAGTCTTAATGGCAACGGTCAATGAATCTAAGGAACGTTCAGCACATGCAAAGGCCATCACTGCGGCACAGGCCAAAATTGATAAGTTAACGGCTGAAAATAAAAGCTTAACGTTACGTTTAAACAATAAAGGTAAACAAACACGGAACGTGGCCGAACCGACGGCGACGCCCATTAAAAAGTAGTTTGAAAGGAAGAATGTTATGTTAGCGGCAAAGAAAAAGTGGGTTCCGCGGGTCACAACGGCCGTCAGCGAGGCGGACATTGCTGAATTAGCAAAGGCGGTCGGTGTCTCACCGTTAGTCGCTAAATTGCTGATTGAGCGTGGCTTAACTAGTACGGACGCGGCCCAACAGTTTTTAAATGCGGATCAGCAGCCCTTGCTAGATCCGCTCACCATGCATGACATGGAAAAAGCCGTTGACCGCATTCAAGAAGCCATTATTGCCGGTGATCAAATTACTGTGTATGGTGACTATGACGCCGATGGGTTGACGAGTACGTCCATTATGTACGAAACGTTGGACCAGATCGGTGCGAACGTTAACTATTACATTCCAGACCGGTTTAAGGATGGTTACGGCCCTAATCAGGCCGCGTTCGATCGGCTGATCGATGCCGGAACTAAGTTGTTTGTGACCGTCGATAACGGGGTTGCCGGTAACGCGGTGATTAACGCTGTTCAGGAACGGGGCATTGATGTCGTGGTGACTGACCACCATGAAATGCCAGCTGAATTGCCGAATGCGTATGCAATCGTGCACCCACGCCATCCTGAAGGGCACTACCAATTTGGTGAACTTTCGGGTGCGGGGGTTGCGTTTAAAGTCGCAACGGCGCTCCTAGAAGAAGTGCCTGAAGAACTGATGGACTTAGCAGCTATCGGAACGGTTGCAGACCTTGTGAGCTTAACGGGTGAGAACCGGACCTTGGTCACGTTGGGGTTAAAAGTACTCCGACAGACGACCCGGCCGGGACTTGCTGCCTTGATCAAGGCAGCGGGCTTAGAACCCGATCAGTTAGATGAAACGAGCATTGGATTTGGAATTGCCCCACGTTTGAATGCGTTAGGTCGGTTACAATCCGCTCAAAGCGGGGTCGAACTGTTGACGACGCTAGACGATGACCGTGCGACTGCACTAGCGACGCAGGTCAACTCACTTAACGAACGCCGCCAGGGGCTTGTTAAGACCATTGCAGCGAGTGCGCTGGAACAGGCACAATCGGCAGAAAATGCGACCCGTCAGACGTTGGTTATCACGGGTAAAGATTGGCACGAAGGCGTCCTTGGTATTGTAGCTAGTCACGTCGTTGAAGCGACTGGTAAGCCAACGCTGGTTTTAAATGAAGATGAAAATGGTCGACTCAAGGGAAGCGGTCGGAGTGTTGAGGCCTATAACTTATTTGCTGCAATCGACCCGGTCCGCGATGACTTGGTAGCGTTTGGTGGGCACCACATGGCCGTTGGACTCAGTGTGATGCACGATCAGTTGCCAACTTTAAAAGCAGCGTTAGAAGACGCCGCGACGGCCCAAGACTTGGCTGGACAAGGTCAGGCGACGTTGGCAATTGACGGTGAACTAGCAGTTAAAGACGCAACGTTAGCCACGTTAGATGATTTGAAGCGACTGGCACCCTTTGGGACGGATAACCCGGCACCGTTGTTTGAACTCAAACCAACGGCGATTCCACAGGCACGGGCCATTGGTAGTGATCAACAACATTTGAAGTTACAATTGAGTGATGGAAAAATTAACGTTGACGCCATTGGTTTTTCGTTTGGGGCCGCTTTGGCGCCGATTCAAGCGAGCCCGAGTGACGTGGCAGTCGTGGGTGAATTAAGCGCGAATACTTGGAATGGGCGGACGAAGCCGCAAGTGATGATTCGTGACGTAGCGGTAACGGGTACCCAGGTAATCGATGCGCGGACCCAGCATTTGTCAGCGCGTAATTTTCAGGCACCAGGGATTTACCTATTTTTCCATCAGAAGTTGATGGATAAGTTACAAGGTTATTTAAATTCCCAGTCACAAGCGTTGTTTGTGGGGGATGCCGGGACTGATTTGAGTGGGATTCAAGCGGACCAAGCGGTATTTGTCGTGGACTGTCCGGATACGTTAGTCGACTTTACAACCGTCTTAACGGCGTTACCACTGAATCAATTAACCCTGTATCTGTATCGTCAAGAATCAGTTTACTTGGCTGGCATGCCTAGTCGGGAACAGTTTGGTAAGCTATTCCAATTCACGGTCAATCATCACGATGTTGATATTCATCACCAGTTAACGGCAGTCGCCAAACATTTGCACATTGAACGAAATTTGCTTATTTTTATGATTCAGGTGTTTTTTGAGGTGGGATTTGTTAAAATAAGTGATGGTGTCATGAATGGCGTTTCGAATCCGACTAAAGCGGATTTACATCACGCCCCTAGTTATCAGCTGCGCGAACAACAGATCGTCGCTGAAGAAACGCTTTTGTATAGTAAATCTGCAGCGCTACAAGTATGGGTAAAAAACCAAGCTGCAGTGAAGAATTAAAGGAGCTGTTAATAAGCAATGGCATTAGACTTAACAAAATATGTGGCCAGTGTTCCGGATTATCCCGAACCAGGAATCATCTTCCGTGATATTTCACCATTGATGGCGGACGGAGAAGCGTACCGCGAAGCCACGGAGCAAATTGTCAAATTCGCACGTGATAAAAAGGTTGATATGATTGTCGGCCCTGAAGCCCGCGGATTTATCGTTGGCTGTCCAGTTGCGTATGAACTTGGGATTGGATTTGCACCCGCACGGAAGAAAGGGAAGTTGCCACGGCCAACGGTCAAAGCAACTTATGATTTGGAATATGGCCAATCAGCCCTTTATCTGCATAAAGATGCAATCAAACCGGGTCAAAACGTTTTAGTAACGGATGACCTGTTAGCGACCGGTGGGACGATTTCCGCAACGATCCAATTAGTTGAAGAACTAGGTGGACACGTTGTTGGAACGGCGTTCTTAGTTGAATTAAAGGACTTACACGGCCGTGATAAAATTAAAGATTACGATATTCTGAGTTTAATGGAATTCTAAAAATAACGTTCAAAAAGTTAATGATGACTTTTTGAACGTTTTTTTGCGCTTTTTGCAGCATACAACTGTGTTGGAAAGCTAGGAATACTAATGCTGATTGTAATGACTGGTGTCGAGATGAGTTAGCGGTTAGTATTTAACTTGTCAAATGGTATAGGCACTTTGAGAATTGGTTACTTCTGTGAGGACTTGGGAGGGAAAACATGGTACGCGTTGAATTTAAGTTGGCAGTTAAGGTACCCCGATTTTTATCAAGAGGTCAAGATATCTCGGCAAATTTTTGGTGGGATACGCGACTACATTGTGATAGTGATCGTGCGATGGATGCTTTTAAACAGTTGCTCTTGTTTCATGTTCCGCAACCTTACTTAGAACCCGGATCGGTTGATTTTTACAACGACATTGAGGACGGCCCTAACGTGTACGATGCTTTGACGATAAGTTGTGAAGTTACGGAAATTATGGTTGAACCAAGTGATAAGTTTATGGGAACGGATTACCCAGACGATATTTTATTTTAACTTTTTAGATTGAAGAGGCTGCGACCACCTTGGCGTGGCCTTTTGATTGCGGAAAGTATGGGCTACGAGGAAAATGAACAATGCATGGATTTAGTGATTATTGTAGGCTACAATTAATGTCAATCATGACATATTGCATATGTCATGATTGGAGAAAAGTAGCGTCAAAATAGAAAGCGGTTGCATTTTTATTGAGGGGCGTTACACTGGAGGTGTTGGTTTTGCACAATCAATTCGGAAAGGAAGTTAGGCTATGTCATTAAAAGAAATTGAACGAACATCCACACGACAGGAATTGCGAGCAAATTATGAGCGGTCTGGTCTATCATTGGATCAAGTTGCGACTGATTTAGAGACAACCCCAACCCATGTTGAGGACGTTATGGACTTGAACGTTGTACATATTGAAGAACCTTGGATTTTACGGAATTACCTCAATGACAGTCTTTTAGATCAAGGGGTAACACCAGTGCCGTATAGTCGTTTAAAAGGCGCACCAAGTGAGTATTGGTTTTTGAATCAGCATCGAATCGACCAAGGTATTTTAGGATAAAAGAAAGGCATTCAAACGAACAGGTTTGAATGCCTTTCTAATGGTCCTAGTTAGCGGTGGTAAATTTAACGGCGGTACCGTATGCGGCGACCGATTGCATATCTTGGCTGATGGAGCCGGTATCAAACCGCATCATGACAACGGCATCTGCGCCAACCGCTGCGGCGTTTTCACGTAATCGTTCAACGGCAACGTTGCGTGATTCGTCGAGCATCTTGGTGTAGTCTTTGATTTCGCCACCAACGAGCCCTTTCAAGCCAGCACCGATGTTGCGCACCAGGTTCTTAGATTGGGTGGTAAGACCGAAGACTTCACCAATGACAGTGTAGGGTTGTCCGGGGATATTTTCGGTAGTTGTGACTAGCATTTTGTCCATAGAGCTGTCCTCCTAATATTGTGTAATGCAAGCATAGCATAAGCCCGCTAAAAAACGTATCTAAATGAAATGGTGGAAGGGAGATGGTTAGATTAGAAAACCGATTTTTAGTGACTAAAAATCGGTAACGTACTACGTTTTGGACAGCGGTTTTTATGAATATTTATTTGTTCTTATCGGAAATTATGCTATACTATTCAAGTACCACATGGAGAGTTGGCAGAGTGGTAATGCACCGGACTCGAAATCCGGCGAACCGGCTAATACCGGCGCGCAGGTTCAAATCCTGTACTCTCCTTAAATTGATTGTTTATATCTTCTTAGAACCTCGCTAATCGTTGAGTTAGCGGGGTTTTTGTTTTTGCTGAAACGCGCAAAATCGATTCAAATTGATATAATGGTGCACTATTTGGTGCACTCGAGGCTAAAAAATGGTAAATTGATTGTTTTTAGCTAAATAAAAGTGCACCATTTTGTTTTTAATAAAATGCTTTCATACCAATAGTACTAACGGGTTTGATCGTGTTCGCCGATTGCACAAATCGTATTTTTAGCCGATATTTTTAAGTGCACTGAAAGTGAGTTCATCTTCTTGGTTCCGCTCCTTTTTTACGAGCAAAGCCATTTTTTCTCCTTAAATTTCATCTAGGCGGGTAGAATTCTAAGGATTGTTGTGGCATCACCATCTTTCAGTCATAATTATACTTAAAAGGGCGCACTTAGCCCTATGGTACTATGTGGACACATCACAAACTATGGCGAGGGTGGAATGTGGTTTTTATGGAGTAAATATGATTGACCGGGTTAGTTGTTATACGTTAAAATAGCGATAAGATAACTTGAGAAGGAATAACACTGGGTCCCAAAATGGGGTAGGTACTTTAGTACTGAGCAGTCCTATGTGCCTGGGGTTATCTTTTTTATTCTTTTGTTTTCAAACTTTCAACAAACGTTGTAGGATTCTCTTCAATCTGTTTGACGATAAATTCGACGAATTGCTGAGAATAAGTGTAGCTGTGTTGCTTCCCAATAACGTGCTGATAAGCATACTTGGTATTCTGTTTGATATTATAAAATTCAATGACTAAGTTTAATACATACTGATTGAATCCGGAAGAATAACTTAATCTTATATTCTTTTTTGCCAGACGAGTTTGAACTGCTTTAATTACGTTATTATATGAATATTTATGGGTGTCAGAGGGATCTTTCAAGTCTTTAATGAAGGCAACCCCATTATCTGAAGAACGATCTACCCTGACTGTAAAGTCTGCTGCATCTTTTTTCTTAGTAATATATAGGTTTTGCTTGATATTTATAGAGAAACGATCGGAATCATATTCTTGACTGAGTACGTCAATTTCATTTGCTTGTGCAATAAACTTTTCGGCGATTTCTGGTGGATACTTTAATTGAATTTGTTCGTTAGATAGTGGCTCGTAACTGGCTGAAATCGTTAAAAAGTTTTGTGGAATATAGTCGGTCATGTCGACTGAATGAAATCTATTAATTTCGGTTACAAAATTTAAAACGCACGCTTGAAATAATGGTGCATACTTAACTTCGTAGTCCTCGGTAATATAGTGCGTGCTGATATTTCTAAGATCGATAATCTTTTCTAGGTTCAAACGAATTCTGGTGTTCCTGTCCGTATATATTTTTACGATAACATTAGATACACTAAGGGTTCTATCTTGGTCGTCTTTGTAATATATACTTTTACCTCGATTTAACAGTTCTGCCTTTAGCATCAGTTCCCAAGCATTAGTTGCAAAAAATGAAAAGCCTTCAATTCGATAGTGAATAGTTGGTTTGTTATAAATCTCAATTCCCATGACAAATGCTTCGATACTTTTCTTCACTAAACGATTTGATAAATTTTCCACTTGCTCACATTCCTTCTATAGTGCAATTTTGATCATATCTCAAACTTTGGCGGGGGCGGGATGTTTTTTTATATGGTTAGTAGTTTGGTTTTTTAAAGGCTAAATTCGTCTTCACTTTTTTTTAGAATTACTGCTAGAGCTGGGGGAATTGCTAGAACTGCTGCATGCAGTGAGTGATAATCCCATTAGTGTGGTCATTCCAATGATGAAAACTTTTTTCTTGATGAGCCCTCCAAAATAATTAGTTCTCCAAGTACCCCCATAGAGTAGCTAATCTGCTCAGATCCTCTTCTCAGAGTTTACCTTTTAATGACGTGAGATTTTTGGTCACAGATAGTTTGAAAAATTGTACGTTTCATATTTAATAATTACGTTAACCCAAAAGGGGTCATTTTTATATATTCCTTTTTAAGATGGAACGAAAAAGAGCCAAGTAGCAACGGCTACTTAGCTCTTTAGTCGATAACCCAAATATTGATACCATCTCATTGATCGAACGGTCTAACCGTTCTTTCCCTTTGTAGTTACAAATTACTGGTTAAAATAGGTGACCTACTTAAATTCAGCAATACCAGACTTACCGATGACTTCTCCAGAACTATCACATTGTTCTGAAACATTAATTTTAAAATGTTTCATAGAGGGCGCTTCTTTTGAAATCAATACAAATTTTCCACTGGTTGATATTCCGGGGTGGACGTCTGCATTACTATTGCTGTCATGGACATAATTGGCGTTATCTGTATCGGTATATTCAATATTGTCATCTGTAATTATGCCAGCCTTGTAATAACTTAGCGCAAAAGCACGGTTACCAACGTTTTTTAAAGTATAGTCAATTGTTGTCCGGTAATAAGACTTACCGATGGTTTTCATTTCTTCATCATTATTTTCGGCGGTTGTATAGTTGGATTCTTTATTTATTAATTTTTTTTGACTGTATCCAGTTACCTTATACTGAACTATTCCGACTGTACTGGATGTTTTTCCATTTGTGTTTGTAGTTGTAGTCTTATGCTGCTTAATCTTATTTTTCAAACTAATGTTTTCGGATTTTAATGAGCTTGTTTTTGCTGACTCATTAGTACCCCCGTTTGAACAAGCGGTTAAAGCTATTCCGACTAGTAGTGATGCCCCGATTGCTGATAATTTTTTCATGTTCATTTAAAACTCCCCCAATGATATAATGTTTTAGTAATCGATATCATTGGTTCTGTGGCGTACTGTTACCAGCAGTACGTCATTTTTTGCTTGTAGAATTTTAAAAAGGGCATCTATAAAATTACCAAATTTCTCTAGGTAAGTAGAATGCTAAGCATTATTGTGTAATTATCATATTTCAGATATAATCAAATTCAAAAGGGGACAACTTATCCCTATGTATTTATGCGGACACATCTCAAACTCTGGCGGGGGCGGGATGTGTTTTTATTTGTAATGTGTCTAAATTGGCGCCATTTTAAACAGAACCAGTCCGTCTGCTTAAAATTTCTTGAGCAATACTATTTTCTAATTTTCTTTGATCTTCTTGTAACCAACCACCAATTAAAAATAAGTCAACAAGTTCCCATATACCGGTAATGAAAACACCGAAACCAAGCGTTAAGACAGTAATCAGTGTCATGGCGATAGCTGAGCCCGTTTTATTCATATAATAGCGATGAGCACCAAATGCCCCTAGAAAAATGCAAAGTAAGTATGCTACAGCTGTGGATTTTTTTCTTCTTTCAATTTCCGAATTAACGACTAAAAACTCTTCATTTGAAAGCTGACTACGTAGATATTGATTATTGTACATATAAATATTCCTCCAAAATAATTAGTTGTTAGTGCCAACAATGTTTAATTTCTTCAATAGTACACATGATGCATGTGAGTAACTCCTTTCAATAGACACCTTTTATAGACTTGAGGTTTGGTCACAAACGTTATCGGATGTAAATATCTTATCACACATATACCAGAGATGTACACGATGCTTATTGCCTAAAAATTAGGTCTTGCAATCAAAGTGTTATTATCAGGAAAAGGAACAGGGGGAAATAGATTTTTAAAAATTGGCGTTAACAGGTGACGACGTGAAATTTATGATGAGCCGTTTTGTAATAATATCTAGTGAGCCGAGTATAAAATAATCTTGAAAGCCTGTTAGTACCTATCGTTAATCTTTAACCTGGTTACTTAATTTATAGTTCTGTAAAACAGCAAACAGTTATTTCTTGTTGTGATTTATTTAAAAAATATGTTTTTTAGACTTTTGTTATAAAATAAAAGAGCAACCAGTCTTTAAACCGGTTGCTCCCCAATATGAACCAATAACTGGCTTTCAGCAGTGCTTAGGTCAGCGAACGCTCGAACTTTTCTTTACTAATTGTGATACAAGTTCATATTTTGGTAGTCAATTAGTTTAGTCAAGGCCTTGGTTATAGAAGTGTTTATTGTTACATTACTTGGACCATTTAAAACTAGATGGATTTAATATCTTAGAGTGGCCAATTCGACGGCCATTGTAATGAATGTTTGTATAAACTGATGGTGCATCCGGGGCTAATTCTATATTCATCATAACAATTTGAGCACCCGCGAGTCCTTGCAATGATTTGCCGATTTTGGTTTTATCCGTATTGTTTAAATTGACAAAATTAGGATTTACATTGGCTATTAGACCACGCGAACTGTATGAAACTGAATCTATATAGGTGGACCAGCTATAATTTTTATTGCCACCCTTAGCAAACTTTTGATCTTCAATAAGGCTATCTGCAAGGCCCTTGTTATAACTTGCTAGTTTTTCTGGAGATAAATAGTCCAGTGGGTGAGTATTATCGCTAGATTTGCTTTCTTTTTTTGAAGCTAATTTCTGATTATCATTGCTTGTGTGAGCTTCAGTTGCCTGACTAGGCGATTCCGCTTCAGCTGCCGAGGAACTTTCACAGGCCGCTAATGACAAACTTGCTAATACTGCAACCCCTAGAACGATAGCTTTTTTCATAAATGATTCCCCCCAAAGTAATTAGTGGTAATATTGTGTTCAATGTTTTCCATAATGCAATAAAGCTAGCTATTCCTTTCTATCGACACCTTTTACTGACTTGAGATTTTTGGTCATAGATGGCTTAAAAAAGTGAACGTTCCATTATTTAATAATTACGTTAACGCGAAGAGTTTTATTTTTAAGATAGAACAAAAAAATGCGATTCACTCCACAACTTTTTGAGTGAATCGCATCTTAGCTTTAATAATCTTTAATAGTTAAACGCGTAGGATTGATGTTCAACTTTTGTTGCTTGGGCACTAATCTGTTCGCAAGTCACAACGGCTGTCTTTGACAGATTCTGACTCAACGTCCCCAGCAAACTAATTGGTGAGACGCTATCGCCAATGCGAACTTGCCATTCAAAGTTACCGGTTTGGGCAGTTAATGCTAGCCGATAGGACTGACCGTCTAAGCCAATGATCCGGGCACTATTGTCACTCAAAGCGACAATTTCACCATCCAGTGGAGCGTAAACAGCTAAATCAGTGGGATGGATTGCTAGTAAAAGTGCGGAATCATTGGATAACGTAACGTGGTGTCCACGCACGGGTGCGGATAATTTAAACGCTGTTTTTCGATGCCAAAACCACATAATGATAACCTCCCGGATGAATGATTGTGAGTCTTTCCTAACTGCACCCTTAATGTACGTTATGAAACGCGTCCCATGTCAAGCGATTCTCAGCAATAAATTTTAGATGACCCATGCTATAATTTAAGTAATGATTAGTGCGCCTTCGGGAGGTGATTTCTTGGATTTCATTGACTTAACGCCAATCGCGTTGCACCATACACCTTTAGGAACACGCCAGCAGTTGCCTAAGTTACATGATCGGCAGCTTGACTGGCCCAAAGTTGCCGCTTTGATTCGTGATAATGCGGACGTGATTAGTCAGTTAGAGGCGGGTTTAGCTGAAGATTGGCTAAATACGCACGGCATTATCTGGGATGATCAGTTGGGCTATCACCGTTATCCAAATGATAACCGTGAGTTTGACGGGGCCGTCTTCTGGGCGGCTTCAACGTGGGCAACCCCAGCGATTTTAGTGACGTTTCATAATGAAAGGACGCAAGCATTCAGTTGCTTTGCTTCAGGTTGTGATCCTGACTTTCATTATTTGGGCTCGCTCGGAAAAACTGATTAATCAAGAAATTGGTATTAACAAATTGGAGGAATTGACGTGAAGGTTGGAATCGATAAGATGCATTTTGCATCGTCACACTTGTACGTAGACATGACGGAACTGGCGCGTGCACGGGGCGCTGAACCGGATAAGTATTTGATTGGAATTGGTCAAGCTCAAATGGCCGTTATTCCACCAAGTCAAGATATTGTGACCTTAGCAGCCAACGCGGCTTATCCGATGTTAACGCAGGCCGATATTGATGCTATCGATTTGCTAATAGTTGGGACAGAATCTGGAATCGATAATTCGAAAGCTAGTGCAATTTATGTTGCCCGGTTATTAGGCTTAAATCGGCGTTGCCGGACGATTGAAATGAAAGAGGCGTGCTATGCTGGTACGGCTGGTGTTCAGCTCGCACAAGAGCACGTCCGGGTTCACCCAGATAAGAAAGCGTTAGTCATCGGTGCCGATATTGCACGCTACGGGCTCAACACCCCCGGAGAACCAACTCAGGGTGGCGGGGCAGTTGCGATGCTAATCAGTGCTGATCCGCAAGTTTTGGCCTTGGGAACGGATTCGACCTTACTTAGTCAAGACGTTATGGATTTTTGGCGGCCACTATACCGCAGTGAAGCGTTAGTCGATGGCAAGTATTCGTCAAATATTTATGTTGATTACTTTCAAGACGTGTTCAAGGGTTACTTGTCGGAAACCAAAACCCGTGCTGAAGATCTAACGGCCTTAGTTTTTCACTTGCCATATACAAAGATGGGACTTAAAGCCTTACGGAGTGCTTTGCCAATGGTCAGTGAAACTAAACAAGAAGCCTGGGTGGCACACTTTGAATGTGCCCGGAAGTTGAATCGGCAGGTCGGCAATCTGTATACTGGATCGTTATACCTGAGTTTATTATCACAACTCCTTACTGATCCAGATCTTCAGGTGGGTAACGAACTAGGACTCTTTAGTTACGGTTCTGGAGCCGAAGGTGAATTCTACACTGGCATCATCCAACCCGACTACTTAAACGGTATCGACCTAGGATTACCACAGCGATTGGCACGTCGTCAGCGGGTAGACGTTGTGACCTATGAAAAAAGTTTCAATCAGCAACTTGCCTGGGAAGCAACGGATCAAACGATTGACTATCACACGGATCCACACCGGTTTGTGTTAACCGGACAACGTGATGAACAGCGTCAGTATTTAGATCAATGGGCGTAAATGAAAAAGCTTGTCAGTACCAATGATTTGGCCTGACAAGCTTTTGTCTATTTATTTAAATTGTTAGTTATGACTTGACCATCTTTAACGCTAACTAGCGTGGCGTCAGTTTTACCGGGTTCGAGTAACCGAATGGTATAGCCAGAAGTTAGGTTCTTTTTCAAGGATTTCGATAGTGACTTGAAGTTAGTGGTAATGGTTGTAATGGCCTTTTGATTATCCGTGGGGTGCGCTTTAATGATTTTTAATGATTTAACGTACTTTTTCCCAGTGGGGGTAATCGTGAAGGTTTTAGAAGCTTTGTCGAACGCAACCGTGCCAACACCCTTATAGTTGCTTTGCAACTGTTTGAGAATGTTTTCTTCCTTCAACTTAGTGGTGGCAGCGGCCCGTTTTTGGCTGTCTTCATTGAAGATGACTTGTGAGGAGCCTAGCTTAGCACGACTGCTTTTATTGGTGACTGACGAAGAAGAAGCGGCTTTCTTTTTGGCCGTAGTCGATGACTTTTGGTTATAAGGCCAATAAGGTAACTTAACAATCGCGTAGCCGGTCACCAAGGCGCTTAAAACCGCAACCCCGGCTAAAAACTTCCAGCCCCCGCCACTTTGACGAGCGGAAATAACTGAAAATAGAGCTAATAAAAAAACAAGAAAGCCAATAATGGCTAAGAATAACATGAGACCAACTCCCGACATTTGAAATAGTATAACTATTATACCATTGAACTATTCGCTCACCGGTATAGAATTGGAAAATAATGTGTAAAGTTCTAAAAACAGCGGAATGGAAGTGGTAGGGTGCCAAACTTATTTTTACCAAGTCATCCAGAAAATCAAGCGGCAATGGCCGCCTATATGCGTGATCAGTTTGATTTCTTGGGAGTCAAAACTCCCGAGCGTCGTCAACTAACTGCGCCAGTCCAACGGCTAAGCAAACAACTTTCTTTAGAAGAGCTGAGCCAGTGGTTGGCGTTTTACTATCAGCAACCGTATCGTGAATATCAGTACGTCGCAATCGACCTTGCGCTGGCTAATGTTCGGCGACTAACGCCTGAACAGATCCAATGGTGCGTGCAACAAGTGACCGTTAAGCCGTGGTGGGATAGTGTGGATGCCTGGCGCAAAGTCATAGCGACCTGGATCTTTCAACACTCGGCGTTAGCTGACTGCGGCGCACAATTTTTGACGGCGGACGACTTATGGCTGCGTCGGGTCGGGATAACGCTTCAGTTAGGTCAAAAGGGCGCCACCGATAAAAAATATTTACGACGTGCAATCGAGCTAAATCACACTGATAATGACTTTTTTATTCAAAAGGCGATTGGTTGGGCACTTAGAGACTATGCGAAAACGGACCCAGCATGGGTCAAAGCGACCTTAGCCACGGTGCCTTTATCCAAATTGGCCCAACGTGAAGCCCAAAAACATCTAAAAAAATGAGAGTGGGATAAAAGACGGTTTGCTACCGAGCATAGCCTAGGAATACGAATGATTGTGCATTTTCAATCGTTCGTATTTCGTAGCTAAGCGGAGGGAGCAGTCTTTTATCGCACGTTTCGACTATAAATATTCGGAGATGCAAAAAAAGAGTTTGGGTTTTGTTCCAAACTCTTAAATCGTCAGGCTAATAGAGCATGTCGCGGTACAAGCCGACAACTTTACCTAAAATTGAAACGTCATTTAAAATGATTGGGGCCATCGTGTCGTTTTCTGGTTGCAACCGGTAATGGTCAGCTTCCTTGAAGAATCGTTTACACGTGGCTTCGTTTTCGTCGGTCATCGCAATGACAATGTCGCCGTTATCAGCGGAACTTTGACGGCGAATAATAACTTGGTCGCCGTTTAAAATTCCGATGTTGATCATACTTTCACCACGGATGGTTAGCATGAAGAGGTCCCCGCCAAAAGATTCTAAGTCCTTTGGAATTGGGAAGTAGTCGGTGGCATCTTGAACGGCTAAGATTGGTTGGCCGGCGGTAACCGTTCCGAGTACGGGAATTTGATGGGGCGTCGTTTCAACGCCGAGGGCTTCAAAACCTGCGGCTGTAACTTCAATTGCCCGGGGCTTCGTTGGGTCCTTTTCAATGAACCCTTTCTTTTCTAGTCGTGCAATGTGACCATGAACGGTTGAAGTCGAAGACAAGTCAACGGCTTCGCCAATTTCACGGACGGTTGGCGGATATCCTTTTTCATTGACGCGTTCATAAATAAAACGAAGAACGGCCATTTGTTTGCTTTCCGATGTTTTACTCATCTTGGCACCTCATTTAATATTTTCTTTAATGATTTGTCCCAATTGTAGCATAGCTTTTCGACGCTTTCAAACAAATGTTCGGTTGACAAATACTTTTAATTGATTTAGGGTCAATTCTCGTGTATTCTATTCTTGTTTTGAAAGGAGCACTTACATTGATTTCAAAAGAATTATTAAATCGAATCAACGAGTTAGCCCACAAAGCGAAGGCTGAGGGCTTAACCGAATTAGAAGAAGTTGAACGTAAGGATTTACGTCAGAAGTACTTAAAGGAATTTCGGGCCGGTTTTCGGCAACAAGTTGAATCGCTACAAGTTTTTGACAAGCAGGGTAAGGAAGTTACACCAGAAAAAGTTCGCAATATTCAACGCGAACGGGGCTTGCGGAATGATTAACCGTTTTCAGGAAAATTTGTTATTCGACAAATTTTCCTTTTCTTTTATTATTAATTTGTGTAGACTAGTTTATTGAAGACTGTAATAAGGGAGGGAACAGGGAATGACTTTATCTACAGGTGTTTGGATCTTAATTGTGGTCCTTGGCATTTTAGTTGGGTTGACTGGTGGTTTCTTTGGTGCGCGTCACTACATGCAAAACTACTTGAAACAAAACCCACCGATTAGTGAAGAAATGCTACGCAGCATGATGATGCAAATGGGTCAACGCCCATCCGAGAAGAAGTTGCACCAGATGTTGAACTCTATGAAGGCTGCTTCACGTAACGATAGCAAATAGGGTCGCTATGTTTAGGCTACGAAGTGCTGGGAAATTTCCGGCACTTTTTTTGATTCAGCATAAAAAAGTGCGATTGCTTCTATAAATAAGCACGCACTTTTCTAAAGTTTATAAAAAAGCACGTCCTTATTGGGCGTGCTTTTGAGTCGCTGGATCGACGTATTTGAAGTCAGGATCAATTTGTTGATCGAGGGTGTCAAAAGCGGCCAACATCTGCTTTTCAATCGTTTTTTGCCCGGCATCATCAAGCTTTAATTTACGGTCAACGTAAATTGGCTCGCCGAAGCGAACGGTGACTTTTTGGCGGCTGAATAACCGCTTGAAAGTTAGTGGTCCTTGATAAACCGTTGGGACTAGTGGTACGCCAGCCATTTTAGCAATGACCGTCGCGCCACCCTTTAGTTCCTGTGAATGACGTGTCCCGGATGGGAACATGATCAAGGAAAGGCTACCCTTACGTAAAAACTTAACGGGCGTTTTGATTGCGGACGGACCAGGATGATTACGATCAACTGGAAAAGCATTGGCGTGCTTCAAAATATAGCGTAGTACGGGGTTTTTAAAGAGTTCTTCTTTGGCCATAAAGCTGAACTTCATGGGACTGCCAGCAAGTGCGTAGTACAACGGGTCGAACCAAGTCCGGTGCGGACCCACTAAAATATAAGTGCCCTTTGGCAGATTTTCGCGTCCCTGAAAACGGGGACGACCGTTAATGAGGGTGACGATCAGCCGAACGAGGCCACGCATAAATGAGTAAAACATCACGATCTTCCTTTCGTTAAATAACTGCTCACAGTATGACGAAATTTTTGAAATTCTGCAAGTAGATTATATGGTATGCTTGCAATGATATTTTTAGAGAAGGGGGTCACGTTATGACCCAAGTAGCGTTAAACGCTGGCGAGCGGATTGACCAACTATATAGTAAAAACATTCAAATTATTCAAAGTTCCCAAGTGTTTGCCTTTTCACTTGACGCTGTCTTGTTAGGCGCGTTTGCACAGGTCGCTAAAACCGCCAAGAGTCAGATTGTTGATTTGTGCGCGGGTAACGGTGCAGTCGGTTTGTTTGTTAGCGAACGAACACATGGCCACATTACCGCGGTTGAATTACAGCCGCGCTTGGCCGACATGGCACAACGGAGTGTGACGCTCAACGATTTAGATCAACAGGTCACGGTGTTGAACGAAGATTTATTGAACGTGACGACACGATTGGCGAAGGATTCAATCGATACCGTCTTGTGTAACCCACCATATTTTAAAAACCAACCAAGTAGTGTCAAAAATCCTAATCCACACTTAGCCATTGCCCGTCACGAACTGACTGCTAACTTAGACCAGATCATGGCGGTGACGAGTGACTTACTGAAAATGAACGGTAAAGCGTACTTTGTGCACCGTCCGGAACGGCTAGATGACTTATTTGCAACGATGGCAGCCCACCGGTTAGCGCCTAAACGGTTGCGGTTTGTACACCCGAAAGCGGACCGGGAAGCCAACATGGTCCTGATTGAAATGATCAAGGACGGCAGAGCCAACGGTGTCCGGGTGGTGCCGCCGGTCGTTGTTTATCAAGCGGATGGTACGTATGGAAAAGAGGTGCACCAGCTCCTCTATGGCAACTAAAACAACTAAAAATTACTACTTTTACGTTTTATTGTGTGCTGACCAGACGCTTTACGGCGGCTTTACGGATAACTTGCAGCGTCGGCTCGCAACTCATAATGCGGGGAAGGGCGCCAAGTATACCCGGCCCCGTACCCGGCGACCTTTACAATTAATTTATCATGAAGTTTTCAATGACAAGTCATCTGCCTTGAAAGCTGAATATGCCTTTAAACACCAGTCGAGAGCTGCCAAGCTAAAATACTTGGCACTTCACAATGTGAATATTTAGCAAAGTTTTCATAATTTGTCATACTTTTTCTGACATTTACTGTTATAATATTTAATGTATCAATATATAGGAGGAATTTTTGTAATGAAAATTATTGCATATGCTGTACGTGATGACGAACGTCCTTTCTTCGACACATGGATGAAAGAAAACCCAGACGTTGAAGTTAAATTAGTTCCAGATTTACTTACTGAAGAAACTGCCGAATTAGCTAAAGGCTTTGACGGTGCCGATGTATACCAACAAAAGGATTACACCGCTGCTGTTTTAAACAAGTTAGCTGACGAAGGTGTTAAGAACATTTCTCTTCGTAACGTTGGTGTTGACAACGTGGACGTTCCTACTGTTAAAGCTCGTGGCTTAAACATTTCTAACGTGCCTGCATACTCACCAAATGCGATTGCTGAATTATCAGTTACACAATTGATGCAATTATTACGCCAAACCCCTAAGTTCAACAAGAAGTTGGCTAAACAAGACTTCCGTTGGGCACCAGACATCGCTAAAGAATTAAACACGATGACTGTTGGTGTTGTTGGTACTGGTCGTATCGGCCGTGCCGCTATCGACATCTTCAAGGGCTTCGGTGCTAAAGTTATCGGTTACGATGTTTACCGTAACGCTGAACTTGACAAAGAAGGTATGTACGTTGATACCTTGGACGAATTATACGCCCAAGCTGACGTTATTACTTTACACGTTCCTGCTTTGAAGGATAACTACCACATGTTAAATGCTGACGCATTCAGCAAGATGAAAGATGGTTCATACATCTTGAACTTTGCTCGTGGTACGCTCGTTGATTCAGAAGACTTGATCAAGGCTTTAGACAGTGGCAAAATTGCCGGTGCCGCCCTTGACACTTATGAATACGAAACTAAGATCTTCAACAAGGATCTTGAAGGTCAAACGATTGATGACAAGGTCTTCATGAACTTGTTCAACCGCGACAACGTTTTGATTACACCACATACTGCGTTCTACACGGAACCAGCTGTTCACAACATGGTGCACATCTCAATGGATAACAACAAACAATTCATCGAAACTGGTAAAGCTGACACGCAAGTTAAGTTTGACTAATTTTGATTAAAATTTAGTTGAACGGCACGACTCATGACATTAGTCACGGGTAGTGCCGTTTTTTTGTTCTAAAACTAGAATAATTGGGCACAAAAAAATTCCCTAATCACACCAAATGCGGTGAATTAGGGAACGCGGCGTGAATGCCTAAAAATAAATACAGATGGGTAAATATTTCATGGATTACAGCGTTGCTGCTTGGAGTAACGCGAGTAATAATTCGTTGAGCTCTTCAGGGCTCTGAATTATTTGGTCGGGAATCACCGTCGGCTTGACTTGGTCATTTTGCCGGTGGTTGAACCAAAAGGTTTGCCAACCAGCGTGCTTGGCGCTAGTCATGTCGAGTGAGGCGTTATCGCCCACGTAGACGGCTTCGTTGGCTTTGATGCCGACCTGGTGTGCCCAAGTTGTAAAAATCGACGGGTCCGGTTTAGCAATCCCGAGTTCTTCAGAGATGAAGATGTGGTCGGGATGAACGTAGTGCTCAATTTGCAACTGATGCAACTTATGACGTTGAATTTGAGCGGGACCGTTGGTAATGATGCCGATTTCAAAACAGTGACTGAGACGGGTCAGCGTCGCTGGTAAGCCAGCAAACAACTGAATGTTAGATAGCGCGTTTTTATACGCCATTTCAAATTGGATTGCCCAATCCGTACTAATTGGTTCCGTGGTCAACTGGGACAGCGCGTAGCGAATCCGCGCGGTTTGCCAAGCTTCAAGACTCAGTGTTTGGTCTTTAACTTGGTCAAAAGTTTGATCATTAAAATCATGGAACCGTTTGAAAACTTGAGCCGCTTCGTCCGCCGACAAGGGCCGCGAAAAAGTTGCGGACAATGCGGTGACGAAGGGAGATTTTTGATCGTACAACGTATCGTCGAGATCAAAAATGATGGCTTTTATCATGTTGAATTGAGCCTCCTATGCGAGATAGTATTTTAACACACTTCAAGCAAATCACAAATTACCGGTAAAATAGCTTGCATGGGGCGTTAATTTTCGTTATACTAATTTTCGGTGTTAAAACCAATTTCACACCCATGGTGATGGTTATGGTAGTGCCCGGGAGGGTTCCGTAACCAAGCGAGACATGGGGATGAGCAAAACAAATTTTTTGGAGGAACATTTATCATGGCTGTTATTTCTATGAAACAATTGCTTGAAGCCGGTGTCCATTTTGGTCACCAAACTCGTCGCTGGAACCCAAAGATGAAACCATACATCTTTACGGAACGTAACGGGATCTACATCATTGACTTACAAAAGACGGTTAAGATGATCGATTCAGCTTACAACTTCGTTAAGGATGCTGCAGCTGACGATGGTGTTATTTTGTTTGTTGGGACTAAGAAACAAGCCCAAGATTCAATCGAAGAAGAAGCTACCCGTGCTGGTCAATACTACGTTAACCATCGTTGGTTAGGTGGGACTTTGACTAACTGGAACACCATCCAAACTCGGATCAAGCGTCTTAAAGATTTAAAGAAGATGGAAGAAGACGGAACTTTCGAACGTTTACCTAAGAAGGAAGTTTCATTATTGATCAAGCAACGTGCTAAGCTTGAAAAATTCCTTGGCGGTATCGAAGATATGCCTCGGATTCCAGACGTTATCTTTATCGTTGACCCTCGCAAGGAACAAATTGCGGTTAAGGAAGCTCAAAAGTTGAACATTCCGATCGTAGCGATGGTTGATACCAACACTGATCCAGATGACATCGACGTTATCATCCCATCAAACGACGACGCTATTCGTGCCGTACGTTTGATCACTTCTAAGATGGCTGACGCTGTCATTGAAGGTCGTCAAGGTGAAGACGAAGACGTTACTGAAGACTCATTCAAGGGTGCCAAAGACGCAAAGTCTGCTGACTCATTGGAAGATATCGTTGAAGCCGTTGAAGGCGACAATGATAAAAAGTCTGACAAATAATTAATTCGAAATAATTAGGCTGTCTAAAAAATCGCGGACCTCATCGGCCTGATTTTGAGGGCAGCCTTTTATCTAAAATCTACCTACTCAAAGGAGAGTAAACTATGGCAAAGATTTCTGCAGCACAAGTTAAAGAACTCCGTGACAAAACCGGTGTTGGTATGATGGACGCTAAGAAGGCGTTAGTTGAAACTGAAGGCGACATGGAAAAGGCCGTTGACGTTTTACGTGAAAAGGGCGTTGCTAAAGCTGAAAAGAAGAGTGGCCGCGTTGCTGCTGAAGGGATGGCTGCCATTGCTATTAAAGGCAATAAAGCTGCCATCGTGGAAGTTAACTGCGAAACTGACTCCGTTGCTTCAACTGACAAATTCAAGGCATTAGTTGCTGAACTTGCCGACAAGATTGCTACCGAAGAACCAAAGACGGTTGACGAAGCATTAGCTTTGAAGACGGCCAATGGGACTGTTAAAGATGACGTTATCGAAACGACTCAAGTTACTGGTGAAAAGATCAGCTTACGTCGCTTCCACGTGATCGAAAAGGGCGATGACCAAAACTTTGGTTCATACTTGCATAACGGTGGTTTAATTGGTGTTTTAGTTGTCTTAGACGGCGCTGATGAAGCAACTGCTAAAGACGTTGCCATGCACGTTGCTGCGATTAATCCAGAATACGTTAACCGTTCACAAGTGCCTGCTGAAACGTTAGCACATGAAAAAGAAGTCTTGGTTAAGGAAGCCTTAAACGAAGGCAAGCCTGAAAAGATCGTTGAAAAGATGGTTGAAGGCCGTTTGAACAAATGGCTCTCAGAAATCAGCTTAGACGACCAAGAATTCGTTAAGGATTCTGACCAAACCGTTTCACACTTTGTTGAATCAAAGGGTGGTAAGGTCAACACCTTCGTTCGTTTCGAAGTTGGTGAAGGAATCGAAAAGAAGACTGACAACTTCGTCGATGAAGTTATGGGTCAAATTAAAGACTAATTAACATTCAGAGGGGAGATTATGGCAGATTTAGTTTTTGCCATAATCTCTTTTTTTGTAAAACGAACTATTTTTTATCCGTGAATCCGTGCGATGCTATAACGGCTATTGATAATATGGTAGAATGGATACAGATAATCTCGAGGAGGACAAAACGATGTCGGAAGTTAAATACAAGCGTGTGATCCTAAAACTTAGTGGTGAAGCCTTAGCTGGTGAAAAAGGTTTTGGGATTAACCCACCCGTTATTAAAACGGTCGCGGAAGAATTGAAGGACGTCTATGATATGGGCGTACAGATTGCCATCGTTGTTGGTGGTGGTAACATGTGGCGTGGCGAAGCTGGTGCCCAAATGGGTATGGAGCGAGCACAAGCTGATTATATCGGTATGCTTGCAACCATTATGAACGCCTTAGCACTTCAAGATAACTTGGAATCAATCGGGGTTCCAACCCGGGTCCAAACTTCAATTGAAATGCGGCAAATTGCTGAACCATATATTCGTCGGAAGGCAATGCGGCACTTAGAAAAACGTCGGATTGTAATCTTTGCTGGTGGGACGGGTAGCCCGTACTTCTCAACTGACACCACGGCCGCTTTGCGGGCCGCTGAAATTAATGCGGACGCAATCTTAATGGCTAAAAATGGGGTTGACGGGGTTTACTCTGCTGACCCTAACAAGGATAAGAGTGCCGTTAAGTTCGACACCTTAACTCACCTTGATATTATCAACAAGGGCTTACAAGTTATGGATACGACTGCTAGTTCATTATCAATGGATAATGATATCCCAGTTGTGGTCTTCAACTTAAATAAGCCAGGCAATATTCGGAAAGTCGTTGCCGGTGAACACATCGGGACGACAGTTAGGGGGAAATAACATGGCAGTGACAGAACCAATCTTAAAAGATGCACAACAACGGATGAAAAAAGCAGAAGAAGCCCTTCAACGGGAACTCGGTAATATTCGGGCCGGACGTGCGAACGCTTCTTTGTTGAACCGGATCTCCGCAGACTATTACGGGACACAGACGCCGTTAAATCAGATGGCGTCAATTACCGTTCCAGAACCACGGGTCTTAATGGTGACACCATTCGACAAGAGTGCTTTGAAGGAAATCGAAAAAGCTATCTTGGCGTCTGACTTAGGGATTAGCCCAGCTAACGATGGTTCCGCTATTCGCTTAGTTATTCCACAATTAACGGAAGAACGGCGTAAGGAACTTGCTAAGGACGTTAAGGCCGAAGGTGAACGTGCTAAGGTTGCCGTTCGGAATGTTCGGCGTGACGCAATGGAAGCCTTGAAAAAGGGCCACAAAGACGGCAATTTCACCGATGACCAGTTACATCAACTAGAAGATCAGACGCAAAAGATTACTGATCAAGCTGGTAAAGACGTTGATGGCATCGTCGCAGATAAAGAAAAAGAAGTTTTAGCAGGCTAGTAAAGCTTACTAATTCGTTAAGGCTTGAAGAAATTCAAGCCTTTTTTTGTTGACTAATAGTTAAACGGGCCGTTTTTTGGTAAAATAGTGCATAGTTAAGCTATTTTTGTGGAGGTGCGATTTGTTCGCTTTTTTTAATAAAAATGATCCCGCAGATGAAACGGACGTGCAACTTGATCCAAATCGGATCCCAGCGCACGTCGCTATCATCATGGACGGGAATGGTCGTTGGGCCAAGGCGCGACATTTACCACGGATCGCCGGTCATAAGGAAGGCATGAATACCGTCAAGAAAATTACGGTGGCAGCGAGTGATCTCGGTGTGAAGGTACTGACGCTTTACGCTTTTTCGACGGAAAATTGGAAGCGGCCGAGTGATGAAGTTAACTACTTGATGCAACTACCAGTTAGCTTTTTTGATACCTTTGTCCCAGACTTGATCAAGAATAACGTTCGGGTCGCAGTCAT
Source organism: uncultured Lactobacillus sp. (assembly GCA_937916845.1). Taxonomy (GTDB): domain Bacteria; phylum Bacillota; class Bacilli; order Lactobacillales; family Lactobacillaceae; genus Lactiplantibacillus; species Lactiplantibacillus paraxiangfangensis. The sequence goes on from CALFSK010000068.1 coordinate 143,568, forward strand.
GGGCTACACGGATCGGTTACCCGCAGCAACGCAAAAAGCGGTACATGATGCCATCGAAGATACGAAAGATTGTGATGGCATGGTGTTAAACTTTGCGCTGAATTATGGGTCACGCGCAGAAATGGTGACTGGGGTTCAGTCGATTGCGCAGGCCGTTTTAGATGGTCGGTTAAAACCAGAAGAGATTACGGATGAAACGGTTGATCAAGCTTTGATGACGGCGCCGTTAGCCCCGTATAACGATCCAGATCTTTTGATTCGGACTAGTGGCGAGGAACGAATTTCCAACTTTTTACTCTGGCAAATTGCGTATAGTGAACTCGTTTTCACTGATGTTAAGTGGCCAGATTTTACAGCGGCAACCTTGCAAGCGTGCATCGCGGACTTTCAAAGTCGTGATCGCCGGTTTGGCGGGTTGACGGATAAAAAATAGAGGGAGTTTTGTAGATGAAACAACGGGTCATTACAGCGGTAGTTGCCTTAATCTTGTTTATCCCGGTAATCTTTATCGGGGGCATCACGTTAGACATTGTGGCCATGCTTTTAGGTGCGGTTGCGATGAGTGAACTACTGGTTATGCGGAAAAAGTTATTAATCTCGTTTGAAGCGATTGTTAGTATGTTGGCGGTCATGATTCAGATTGCCCCTAACAAGTGGTTTAACGGCTTACCAGATCAACTCAACAAGTCGTACGTCGTTTACTTCTTAGTTATTTTATTATTGTTGCACACGGTCTGGTCACGGAATCGGTTTTCATTTGATGATGCCGGGGTCTTGACGCTAGGCGTGTTATACATCGGGATGGGCTTCAATTACTTCACGGCCGCCCGGGGTGTAAACGTGGAAATGTTACTGTTCCTAATGTTTATCGTTTGGGCAACTGACAGTGGCGCTTACATGGTTGGCCGTAAGCTTGGTAAACATAAAGTGACGCCCATTAGTCCTAATAAGACGTGGGAAGGCTGCATTGGTGGTAGTATCATTGGTGTGATCATTGCCGGTGCGTTTGCCATTGGTTTCCATGTAGGTTACGCGAACGCATTGAGTATGATTGTCATTACGATTATCCTTTCCGTAGTCGGTCAATTCGGTGACTTAGTTGAATCCGCTTTGAAACGTTACTACGGAGTAAAGGATTCTGGTAAAATCTTACCTGGTCATGGTGGGATCCTAGACCGGTTTGATAGTATGTTGTTAGTTTTCCCAATTGCACACTTATTTGGCCTCTTTTAACGCTGATGGCCCCCAGCAAGTCTGGGAGAAAGGAGCGTTTATTTGATAGTTACAATAATTACGTTCATCATCGTTTTTGGAATCCTCGTGATTGTCCACGAGTTTGGCCACTTTTACTTTGCGAAACGCGCCGGCATTTTAGTCCGTGAATTTTCAGTTGGGATGGGGCCTAAGGCGGTTGCTTTTCGGCGGAACGCCACGACCTATACGTTACGGTTTCTCCCAATTGGTGGGTATGTTCGGATGGCCGGCGTTGCTGACGATGAAGATGAAGAACTTAAACCTGGTACCCCGGTCAGTTTGATGATTGGTGAAGACGGGCTCGTTCATTCAATCAACGCCAGCAAAAAGACCACCTTGTTCAATGGTATTCCGCTTTCCGTGACGGGGAGCGACCTTGAAAAGGAACTCTGGATTGAAGGTTACGAAAATGGTGACGAAAGTGCGGTTAAGCGATATGCCGTTCATCACGACGCAACCATTGTTGAAAGCGATGGAACCGAAGTCCAAATCGCACCGGTCGACGTTCAGTTCCAATCTGCTAAGCTATGGCAGCGAATGCTGACAAACTTTGCTGGGCCAATGAATAACTTTATTTTGGCGATCATCACTTTTGCCATCCTTGCTTTCATGCAAGGCGGCGTTACCACGGTGACGACGAACGTTGCTAGCACCACGAGCAATTCAGTGGCGCGGCAAGCCGGAATTAAGGCCGGTGATCAAATTACCGCGGTGAACGGTAAGAAGATGACCAGCGCCCAATCCATCTCTATTTTGATTCAAGACAGTCCTAAACAAAAGTTAAACCTCACTGTCAACCGCAACGGTCACAGTAAGACCGTTGCGGTGACCCCGGCAGCAAAGACCGTATCTGGTAACCGAATCGGTCAAATCGGGGTCGTTTGGGACACCACGACGAATAAAAGCTTAGGTGCTAAGTTAGCCTACGGGTTTACCGGCTCTTGGGGCATCACAAAACAGATTTTCCAAGTGTTGGGTCGAATGGTGACCCACGGGTTTAGCTTGAACGATTTGGGCGGGCCGGTCGCAATTTTTGCCACGACTTCGCAAGCAGCGAAATCGGGCCTGCGCCAAGTGATTTACCTATTAGCCGTGTTATCGATCAACTTAGGAATTGTGAACCTCTTACCAATTCCGGCCCTCGATGGTGGTAAACTGTTATTGAACATCGTGGAAGGCGTGCGCGGGAAACCGTTGCGGGTCGAAACGGAAAGTGTCATTACCCTGATCGGGTTTGGCCTATTAATGTTGTTAATGATTTTAGTAACTTGGAATGATATTCAACGTTATTTCTTCTAAGCTATTGTTATTGATTAAATTGGAACTATAAGGAGACGTTTAGTAGATGAAACAATCGAAACTGTTAATCCCAACTTTAAAGGAAGTGCCGAATGATGCTGAAGCCCTTAGCCATCAAATGATGTTGCGGGCCGGTTATATTCGCCAAATTTCTGCTGGGATGTACGCTTATTTACCGTTAGCCTACCGGGTCTTAACGAATATTGAAACCATTATTCGTGAAGAAATGGAAAAAATTGACGCGGCCGAAATGCTCGTGCCCGCAGTGATTCCGGCAGAACTATGGAAGGCGACGGGGCGTTACGAAACGTACGGTCCCGAACTCTTTAAGCTCAAGAACCGGCATGACCGGGACTTTATCTTGGGCCCAACTCACGAAGAAACGTTTACGTCGATTATTCGTGACGAAGTGAAATCGTACAAACGGTTGCCATTAACGTTATATCAAATTCAAGCCAAGTATCGTGATGAAGATCGTCCTCGCTACGGTCTGTTACGGGGCCGGGAATTTATCATGAAGGATGCTTATTCCTTCCATGCGGATGAAAGTTCGTTGGATGATACTTTCCAAGATATGGCGCAAGCCTACCAAAACATTTTCGAACGTTGTGGCTTACAATTCCGTTCCATTATTGGTGACGGTGGGGCCATGGGTGGTAAGGATTCTCGTGAATACTCCGCCATTGCACCAGTCGGCGAAGACACGATCGTTTATTCTGATGCCAGTGACTACGCAGCGAACCTTGAAATGGCACGGAGCCTTTACGTTCCTAAGAAGTCGCACGCGTCACTAAAAGACATGGAAAAAATCGACACCCCCGGGGTTGGCACGATTGATGAATTAGCGGACTTCTTGAAGGTTGGCGCTGATCAATTAGTTAAGAGCATCTTGTTTATTGCGGATGATCAGCCCGTCATGGCCCTTGTTCGTGGCGACCACGAAGTCAACGACGTCAAGCTGAAGAACTACTTGGGTGCGGACTTCTTAGATATGGCGACACCAGAACAAGCCCAAGAATACCTTGGTGCAAGCTTCGGGTCACTTGGTCCGGTCAACGTTAGTGACGATGTTAAGATCGTCGCCGACGTTTACGTTAAGGATATGGCTAACATTACGGTCGGCGCGAATGAAGATGGACACCATTTCACCAACGTTAACCCAGAACGGGACTTCCACGCTGAAGATTACGTGGACATCCGCTTCGCACAGGAAGGTGAATTGTCACCAGATGGTGCCGGCGTTTTGAAGTTTACGAAGGGGATCGAAATTGGTCACATCTTCAAGCTTGGAACCCGTTACTCTAAAGACTTGCACGCGGAAGTCTTGGATCAAAATGGTCGTAACATTCCAGTTATCATGGGTTGTTACGGGATCGGTGTTTCACGGTTGCTATCTGCGATTGCAGAACAACGTGCCGATGAGAACGGTTTGATCTGGCCAAAGGCAATCGCACCGTTTGACGTTCACGTCATTCCGGTCAACCCTAAGAAGGCCGACCAAGTCGAGGTTGCTGATCAAGTTGAAAAGCAATTAGAAGACGCTGGTTATAAGGTGTTGTACGATGACCGTAAGGAACGTCCCGGGGTTAAATTTGCTGATTCTGATTTGATGGGAATTCCTGCCCGGATCACGATCGGTAAGAAAGCCAGCGAAGGTATTGTGGAAATCAAACTGCGTGCAACTGGCGAAACCTTGGAAGTTAAGACTGAAGAAATTGCGAATAACTTGGCAGTTTTGCTTAAGAATATCGATTAGTTGTAACGGTTCAATCGTTGCATGTTGACTAAAAAATGCGTACACTTAATCATTAGTGGATGCGGAAATCACCTAGTTTCGGCAACTTAGAAACTAGGTGATTTTAGTTAGGTATTGAATCAAAGGAGGAGCACGTGTGAGCTTAAATCAGCAAGAAATGTTTGAGAAACTCCTCGAACAAATTGAGATGCCGACGGGGCCAGATTTTGAAGACGCAGCCGTCACGAAGTTAACGGTTCACCAGGCGTCTAAGGTTTGGGAGTTTCACCTGCATTTCCAACACGTATTGCCATACACGCAATTTATGACGTTCCAAAACAAATTGCAGATGGCGTTTAAAGACATTGCCCAGGTCACCATGGCGGTTCAAACCGATGACCAGGAGATCGATTCGCGGGCGTTGGCCGACTATTGGGAATGGATCGTACAAAATAGCGGAATTGCCTCTCCGTTAGTCCAGTCGCTTTGCAATAGCAACGTGCCTTCGTTAGACGATGGCCGGGTCATCCTGTTAGCCGAAAATGAAGTGATTCAGAATTTTTTGACTAATCAGGCCCTCGGTCCAATTGAAAGTACCTATCACCGGCTCGGTTTTCCGAAGTTTTCGATTCATACGATGATTGACGAAACCGCGTCGCAGGCTAAAATACAAGAGTTCCATGCCCAGAAGGCCAAATCGGATCAAGCGTTGGCCCAAAAGGCGGAAGCAGCCATTAAAAAGGCCAATGAAAAGCGGGCTAAGCAAGCCGATGCGCCAGCGCCAGTGGATGGTCCGGTTCAATTAGGTAAACAGATTAACCCGCAGGAACCGGCTAAGCAGCTGGTTCAAATTACCGAAGAAGAACGCTCAGTGATTGTTGAAGGTTACGTTTTTGACATGGAAGTCCGGACGTTACGTTCACAACGACAACTGTTAATTTTGAAAATTACGGATTACAGCTCGTCAATGGTCGTTAAGAAGTTCTCCCGTAACGCCGATGATGAGGCCCAGTTTGCGGCACTCAGTACTGGGATGTGGGTTCGGGTGCGTGGCTCCGTACAAGAAGATAGCTTCATGCGGGATTTGACGATCAACGCTTACGACATTAACGAGACCAGCCATGCGAGTCGCCAAGATAAAGCCCCAGCTGACGAAAAGCGGGTCGAACTGCACGTGCATTCCAACATGAGTACGATGGACGCGACGAACAGTGTCAGCGACTACGTCAAGCAAGCGGGAAAATGGGGGATGCCGGCGATTGCCATTACCGACCATTCTGGTGCGCAAGCCTTTCCTGAAGCTTTTGCCGCGGGTGAAAAGAATCACGTCAAAATTTTATACGGTGTCGAAGCCAACATGGTCGACGACGGTGTGCCGATTGCTTATAACGATGCACCGAATGACTTAAAAGAATCAACGTACGTGATCTTTGATACTGAAACGACGGGACTATCCGCGATTTACGACCGGGTTATCGAACTTTCAGCGGTGAAGATGGAAAAGGGAAACGTGATCGATCAGTTTGAAGAATTTATTGATCCCGGGTTTCATTTATCTGCGCAAACCACCAATTTGACCAGTATCACCGATGAAATGGTGCGGGGCTCGAAATCAGAGGAAGAAGTCTTTCGACTATTCCGTGAATTTTACGGCGACGCCATTATCGTTGGGCATAACGTGACGTTTGATATGGGCTTCATGAATACCGGTTACGCCCGGCACCACATGGAAGCTATTACCAATCCAATCATTGATACGTTAACGCTAGCCCGCTGGTTATACCCGGATTTCCGGCGCTACACGTTGGATTCACTGTCCAAAAAATTCAACGTTAACTTGGAACACCATCACCGGGCAATCTACGATGCGGAATCGACGGGACATTTGAACCACATCTTTTTAAAGGATGCGGAAGAACGTTACGGCGTACAACGGCATAATCAATTGAATGACCATATGAGTGAAAACGGGGCGTATAAACACGCCCGACCGTTCCACGCGACCTTGTACGCAACGACGCAAGCGGGATTAAAGAACCTATTTAAAATCGTCTCACTATCCAACGTTCAGTACTTTGCGGGTGTGCCACGGGTCCCACGTAGTGTTTTGAACAAGTATCGCGATGGCATCTTGGTGGGATCTGCTTGTCATAACGGTGAAGTCTTTACGGCGATGATGCAAAAGGGGCGGGCTGAAGCAAAACAAAAGGCCGGTTACTACGACTTTTTGGAAGTCCAACCTAAGGGCATCTACGCTGACTTGATTGAAAGTGGCTTGATTGCAGATAATAAGCACTTAGAAGAAATTATTAAGAACATGGTTGACTTGGGTCACGAACTTAATATCCCGGTTGCCGCAACTGGGGACGTCCACTACTTGAATAAAGAGGACAAGATCTACCGGACGGTATTGATTAAATCGCAACCAAAGATCGCGTTAGGGCGTAAACGGACTGAATGGCCCGACGCGCACTTCCGCACGACCGATGAAATGCTGAACGATTTTCGCTTCTTAGGCGAAGAGACGGCTCATGAAATTGTGGTAGATACGCCTAGAGCGATTGCGGACCGGTTCGAATACGTTCGTCCCGTGAAGGATAAGTTGTATACGCCACGAATGAAGGGTGCCGAAGCCGAAATTAAGCAATTGACGATGGACCGGGCGCACGCCTGGTACGGCGATCCGTTACCAGAGATTGTTCAGGCGCGGGTAGATAAAGAATTAAAGAGTATCATCGGCAACGGGTTCTCGGTTATTTATCTGATTGCCCAACGACTTGTGTTTAAGAGTAATAAGGACGGGTACTTAGTTGGTTCTCGTGGGTCCGTTGGGTCCAGTATCGTGGCGACGTTGTCCGGAATTACTGAAGTTAATCCGATGCCACCCCATTACCGGTGTCCAAATTGCCAGTATTCAAAATTTTATACAAATAATGAATTCGGTTCGGGTTACGATTTACCACCAAAGGACTGCCCTAAGTGTGGCACGAACATGGTGCGTGATGGGCAAAACATTCCTTTCGAAACCTTCTTAGGGTTTTATGGGAATAAGGTGCCTGATATTGATTTGAACTTCTCTGGGGACTACCAACCAATCGCCCATAACTATACCAAGGTCTTGTTCGGTGAAAAGAACGTGTACCGTGCGGGGACGATTGGGACGGTGGCTGACAAGACCGGTTATGGTTATGTCAAAGGCTACGAACGGGATACGGAACAAAATATCCGAACGGCTGAAATCGACCGTTTAGCTAAAGGGATGACCGGCGTTAAACGGACGACCGGACAACATCCGGCCGGAATTATCGTTGTGCCCGACTACATGGACATTTACGATTTTACGCCGGTTCAATACCCGGCCGATGATCAAACGGCGGCTTGGCAAACGACCCACTTTGATTTCCATTCGATTCATGACAACATTTTGAAGATCGATATTTTAGGGCATGATGACCCGACGATGATCCGGATGCTGCAAGATTTGTCGGGAATCAAACCGGAAAGTATTCCACCGGTCGATCCCAATGTCATGAAGATATTCTCGAGCCCTGAAGTTTTAGGCGTAACGGAAGACCAAATCTTTTCGAAAACGGGGACCCTTGGGATTCCTGAATTCGGGACCCGGTTCGTCCGGGGAATGTTGGAAGAAACGCACCCATCGACCTTTAACGAATTGCTACAAATTTCGGGGCTTTCCCACGGAACCGACGTGTGGTTAGGAAACGCCGAAGAACTGATCAAAGATGGGACGGTCACGTTGGCCGAAGTTATTGGGTGTCGTGATAACATCATGACCGACTTGATTCACTACGGAATGGAATCTGATATGTCTTTCCAAATTATGGAACACGTGCGGAAAGGCCGGGGGATTCCTGATGAGTGGCAACAGGCCATGAAGGATGCCAACGTGCCCGACTGGTATATCGAGTCGTGTTTGAAGATCAAGTACATGTTCCCACGGGCGCATGCCGCGGCCTACATTTTAATGGCGTTGCGGGTGGCTTACTTCAAAGTTTACTTCCCACTGGTTTACTATTCCGCTTACTTCTCCGTTCGGGCTGACGATTTTGACCTGGTTGCAATGGCCAATGGTAAGGACGCTACTAAGGATGCTATGAAAGTGATTACCGATAAAGGGATGGACGCTTCCGCTAAGGAAAAGAACCTCTTGACGGTGTTGGAGCTAGCAAACGAAATGTTGGAACGGGGCTTTAAGTTTAAGATGGTCGATCTTTATAAGTCGGATGCGTCGGACTGGCTAATTGACGGCGATACGTTGATTGCGCCGTTCCGGGCAGTCCCTGGCTTAGGCTTAAACGTTGCCAAACAGATCGTCGCCGCCCGGGCTGACAAGCCGTTTCTATCTAAGGAAGATTTGTCAAAACGGGGCAAGGTTTCCCAAACGTTGATCGACTTTATGACGGAAAACGGTGTTTTAAGTGATTTGCCGGATGAAAACCAATTGTCGTTGTTTTAGCGTAAATGAGCGTTATTTAAGGCTTGAAAAGGACTTTTTAAAAGAAAATTGTAAAAAGATCCTAATTTTTTGCGGATAATTCTCATGAAAATGCCAGTATCAGGGATGGGTTTAAGCCCCGATAGTTGCTAAAATATCGCGTATAAACGGCGTAGAGTTGCGGTTTCATCATAATTATGGTAGTATATGAGTGTAATTTAAAACTCGTTAACGAGTGAGCAGCGATGCTCACTCTTTTTATTGGACTAATCTGAATAGGAGGCGCAATCGTGAGCAATAATGTTGTTGAGACGATTCAGCCGATCGCGAATACGATCGTCACTGCTCATCAATTTGAACTCGTTGATGTAGAATTTGTCCGGGAGGGCCAGAGCTGGTACCTGCGGATTTATATCGATAAACCAGGCGGCATTAACATTGAAGAATGTGCGATGGTTAGTGATGAATTAAGTGAAAAGTTAGATACAATGGATCCGGACCCAATCCCCCAAGCCTACTTCTTAGAAGTGTCGTCACCTGGCGCGGAACGGCCATTAAAAAAGGAAGCCGACTATCAAAATGCTGTCGGCAAGTACGTCCACATCGGCTTGTATCAAAAACAAGACGGTAAAAAAGTTTTCGAAGGTGACTTAAAAGAAGTTACGCCGGATACTTTGACACTGGATTACTTGGATAAGACGCGTCACAAGACTGTTACGATTGACCGGAAGCAGATCTCACAAGCCCGCTTAGCGGTGAAGTTCTAAATTGACGAAGGAGTTTACTTATGAGTAAGGAATTATTAGGGGCTTTAGACACCCTTGAATCAGAAAAAGGCATCAAAAAAGAAGTTGTCATCGATGCTTTGGAAGCGGCGTTAGTTTCCGCCTACAAGCGTAACTATGGCCAAGCGCAAAACGTTGAAGTTGACTTTGATCAAGTTAAGGGTAATATTCATGTTTATGCAGTTAAAGAAGTCGTTGAAGATGTCTTTGACTCCCGTTTGGAAGTTAGTTTGCAAGATGCATTAGCCATTAACAAGGCTTACGAAATTGGCGATGACATTCGTTTTGAAGTCACACCTAAAAACTTCGGTCGGATTGCAGCCCAAACGGCTAAACAAGTTATTATGCAACGGGTTCGTGAAGCGGAACGGGGCATTATCTACGACGAATACAGCCAGTACGAAAATGAAATCGTCACGGGTGAAGTTGAACGTCAAGATAACCGATTTGTTTACGTTAGTTTAGGAAAAGTTGAAGCGGTTATGGGTCGTTCTGACCAATTACCAGGTGAAACTTACCGAATTCACGATAAAATCAAGGTTTACGTTTCTAAGGTTGAAAATGCGACTAAGGGACCTCAAGTATTCGTCTCACGGACCGCACCAGACTTATTGAAACGATTATTTGAACAAGAAGTTCCTGAAATCTTTGATGGCATCGTTGAAATTGTCTCGATTGCTCGTGAAGCTGGGGACCGTGCCAAGGTTGCTGTTCGTTCAAATAACCCTAACGTTGACCCAGTCGGAACCTGTGTGGGTCCTAAGGGACAACGGGTCCAAACGATCGTTAACGAATTACACGGCGAAAACATGGACATCGTGGAATGGACTGATGATACGGCCGTCTTTATCGCCAACGCGTTAAACCCAGCTGAAGTTTTGGATGTCATCTTTGATCCTGAAAACGAACGCGGTTGTACCGTGGTTGTGCCAGATTACCAATTATCATTAGCTATCGGTAAGCGGGGACAAAACGCACGTTTAGCTGCGAAATTGACTGGTTTTAAGATTGATATTAAATCTGAAACCGAAGCATCTGATATAATGGAAGCAAACCCTGAGAACGTTGCGCAAGCTGAAACGGGAAATGAAGCCCCTGTTGATGACGAGCAAGCGGAATCAGAAGTCAGTGACGACGTCGTTAGTGACGCAGCTGATGCTGAAGCAACGTCCGAAGCAGACGAACCAACTTCTGCCGATGACGCCGAATAAGTAAGCAAAGTAACTAAAGGAGGTCTGGGATATGAAAAAAAGAAAAGTGCCGTTACGCAAGGACATCGTAACGGGTGAGATGCATCCCAAGAAAGACTTAGTCCGGGTTGTTAAGAACAAGCAAGATGAGGTGTCTGTTGACGCTACCGGTAAAAAGCCGGGACGGGGTGCCTACATTGCCCTTGATGTGAAAGTTGCCAAGCGTGCCCAAAAGGAGAAGACCTTTGATAAGGCCTTTGGAATTAAGGTTGGCGCGGACTTTTACGACGAGTTAGTGGCTTACGTTGATCATCAACAAGCCCGAAAGGAACTCTTCGGTAATGACGCCTAATCAAGCTTGTTTAAACCTGCTGGGCCTATCGCGGCGTGCCAGAAAACAGATTGCCGGTGAAGGGTTGACCCTTGCCGCAATCCGTAACCAATCGGCCAAACTCGTGTTTATTGCGAGTGATGCCGGTCCCACGACTGCCAAGAAGTTCCATGATAAGGCCCAATCTTATGATGTTCCAGTGATCGATACCTTTACTAAAGCGGAATTAAGTGCCGCATCAGGCAATCAACGGACGGTAATTGCAATTACCGACCGCGGATTTGCCAGAAAAATGGTCGCGATCATGACAAAGTAAAGGAGGGTGAAGATATGGGGAAAAAGCGAATTTATGAATTAGCGAAGGAGCTCAACGTCCCGAGTAAACAGTTGATCGCGCAAGCGCAACAGTTGGGATTCTCCGTCAAAAATCATATGTCGACACTCGGTGACACCGAAGCGAGCCAATTAAAGGGTGCTACTTCGGGCGCCACCCATCCTAATCCTAAAGCTACAACGGCTAGTAACACTGGCCGCGTTGCGCCTAGCGCAGCGAAAACTGTGACACGAACTGCTAATCAGCAGCAATCCAACTCGCGTCATCAACAGAGTGGTGATTCTTTGAATAATAATCGTAATAATAACAATAATCAGAGTCGGTCGAACAATAGTCAAAGTCGTTCCAACAATACGAATCGTTCTAGTAACGGTAGTAGCCGGACGACAAACAGCACCCGGAGTACTAGTAACAACACCAACCGGAGTAGCAATACGAGCCGACCAAATAGTAATAACAGCAACCGGTCGAACAACAGCCAGAACCGTTCTAACAACAGTCAGAATCGTTCGAACAATGGTCAAAACCGGTCCAATAATAGCCAGAACCATTCCAACAATGGTCAAAATCGTTCGAACAACAGCCAGAACCATTCTAATAATGGTCAAAACCGTTCAAACAGTTCACAAAATCGTTCCAGCAACGGTAACAGTAGTAACCGGAGCAGTTCGACAACGAACAGTTCACGTAACGGGAGCGGCCGGTTTGGTGGTGGATTAGGTAGCAACAATAACAACGGTGGCGGTAGCCGTTACCGTGGTAACAACAACAACCGTCGGCGTAACAACCGCAATAACCGTGGTCGTAACAACAAGAACCAACGGATTCGCCAAGTAAGCAACAAGCCTGTCTCTGTTCGTAAGGACAAGCCGTTACCAGAAACGTTGGTTTACACGGTTGGTATGAACGCACAGGATCTGGGTAAGATTTTGCACCGTGAACCAGCTGAAATTATCAAGAAGTTGTTCATGTTAGGTGTTGCGGTTAACCAAAACCAATCATTGGATAAAGAAACCATCGAAGTCTTAGCGGCTGATTATGGTATCGATGCCCAAGAAAAGGTTCAAGTTGACGTGACCGACTTGGATAAGTTCTTCGATGACGAAAACAAGAACACCGAAAACTTAGAAACCCGGGCACCAGTTGTTACCGTCATGGGTCACGTTGACCATGGTAAGACGACGTTGCTTGATAAGTTACGTCATACGCACGTGACTGCGGGCGAAGCCGGTGGGATCACGCAAGCAATCGGTGCTTACCAAGTTAAGCACGATGGCAAGACGATCACTTTCTTGGATACACCAGGACATGCGGCCTTCACTGAAATGCGGGCGCGTGGTGCTGATATCACTGATATCACCGTGTTAGTTGTTGCGGCCGATGACGGTGTGATGCCACAAACGATCGAAGCTATCAACCATGCGAAGGCGGCTAAGGTGCCAATTATCGTCGCTGTTAACAAGATTGATAAGCCAGGTGCTAACCCGAACCATGTGATGGAACAATTAACCGAATACGGTTTAATTCCTGAAGACTGGGGTGGCGATACGATCTTCGTCCAAATTTCGGCTAAGTTTGGTAAGAACTTAGATGAATTATTGGATATGATCCTATTACAAGCCGAAGTGCTGGAATTAAAGGCCAACCCTAAGCAAAATGCTGCTGGGTCTGTCTTGGAAGCTAGTTTGGATCGTGGTAAGGGGTCAACGGCAACCTTGTTAGTTCAACAAGGGACGATGCACGTTGGTGACCCAATCGTTGTTGGGAATACTTACGGTAAAGTTCGGACCATGACAAATGATCATGGAAAACGAATTAAGGAAGCCGTTCCATCAACCCCAATTGAAATTACTGGGTTAAGTGATGTGCCAGATGCTGGGGATCGGTTCGTAGTCTTTGACGACGAAAAGACCGCTCGTGATGCTGGTGAACAACGTGCTAAGCAAGCCTTAATGGACGAACGGAAACAGACGAACCACGTAACGCTTGATAACCTGTTTGATTCAATGAAACAGGGTGAATTGAAGGAAGTCGACGTTATCATCAAGGCCGACGTTCAAGGTTCCGTTGAAGCGTTAGCTGGTAGTTTACGTAAGATCGAAGTCAAGGGCGTTCGGGTTAACATTATCCATACTGCTGTTGGGGCCATTAACGAAAGTGATGTTGCCTTAGCAGAAGCAAGTAACGCCATTATCATCGGGTTTAACGTTCGACCAACGCCACAGGCTAAGTCACAAGCTGACACTGATGACGTGGACATTCGTTTGCATCAAGTCATCTACAACGCAATCGATGAAATCGAAAGCGCGATGAAGGGGATGCTTGAACCTAAATACGAAGAAAAGATTACTGGTCAAGCCGAAATTCGTGAAATCTACAAGGTTTCGAAGATTGGTACGATCGGTGGTGGGATGGTCACTGATGGTGTCATCCACCGCGAATCTGGTGTTCGGGTTATCCGTGACGGTGTCGTTATCTATGATGGTAAGTTAGCAAGTCTACGTCGTTTCAAGGATGACGTTAAAGAAGTTAAACAAGGCTTTGAACTTGGTTTGCGGATTGAAGACTACAACGACATTAAAGTGAACGATGTAATTGAAGCTTATGTCATGAAGGAAGTTCCGATTGAATAAGCACCTTAATTGGGAGGTAAACTAGATGGCACAACATTATCGAGTTGGTCGGCTAGAACAAGAAATTCAACGCGAAGTCGATGATATTTTGTTAAAGCGTGTCCGTGATCCCCGGGTTGCGGGACTCACCATTACTGGTGTGACCGTAACGGGTGATTTACAGCAAGCCACCATTTATTACAGTATTTTATCTGACAAAGCGTCGGATGGTGAAAAGACGGCAGCTGGCCTGGAAAAGGCGAAGGGCTTAATTCGGAGTGAATTAGGTTCCCGGCTGAGCATCTATAAAACACCAGAACTCATTTTTGAACGGGACCATTCTGTTCAATATGGGAGTCATATCGACGAACTAATCAATAATTTAAAACGTCAGGATTAGCCTGATGACCTTAAGCTGCCACGAATTTTCGTGGCAGCTTTTTTAGGTTCTAGTGCCAGTTGTCAAACTAAATTGTTGACAATAAAGTAACAACTAGTTAATATAATAGTTGTGCTTAATAAAACAACAAATAACGGTTTAAAAGAAAGAAGACGTTTAATTATGAAATACGCAATTTCAGCAGCAACTGGTCATTTTGGTCAAATCGTCATCAATGAACTTTTGAAGACGGTAGCACCGTCCGACGTCATCGCAATTGTCCGGAACCCTGAAAAAGCAGCAAAGGTCCTTCCAACGGCAATCACGGTTCGCCAAGCCGATTACACGGATGAACCTGCGCTAGAACAGGCCCTGACCGGTGTTGACCGCTTCCTGTTTATTTCATCAGTACCAGGTGGTGCCATTTCACGGGAACAACAACATCAAAACGTCGTTACGGCTGCCAAAGCAGCTGGTGTCGGCTACATTGCCTACACGAGTTTTGCTAAAGCGGACACGGCCAAATCTGCGTTATCCACGGATCACGTTTTTACTGAAAAACTGATCAAGGATAGTGGGATGGCCTATTCATTCTTACGTAACGCTTGGTACTTGGAAAATGAAACATCTTACTTACAAGCTGGTGCCGCTGGAAAAGATGCCATTTACGCGGCTGGTGATGGCAAGATCAGTTTTGCATTGGAGCGGGAGTACGCCGTTGGTGCGGCGAAGGTCTTATTGTTGGCAGATCCAAAGGCAGTCTACGAATTTGGTGGGCAACCACGTTCGTACGCGGACTTAGCCCAAGCAATCAAACGGGCAACGGGGCGTGACGACTTCCAGTTCAAATCAGTTAGTCCCGCTGAGTATCAACAAGCCCTGATTGCTGGTGGTATGGATGCTAACATGGCGCCAGTGATGGTTGGCATGCAAACGATGATGGCCGATAATGAATTAAGTGTCAGTCCTGACGACTTAGCGACAGTCTTGGGCCACCCGTTAACCCCAATCGAAACGGCAATTAAGGAAATCTTAGCGCGGTAACTTATGATTAGCTGTCAACGGCATCTTCGGGTACAATGAATAAAGATTAAAATGGGTTACAGGGGAGGTGCTCGTTGCATGAAGTATTCTTATAAATTGAGCGATGCTATTCACATTTTGGCGTACGTTGCAATCATTGATGATCAAAAGATCACTAGTAATGATATTGCAGCTAGTATTGAAGCTAATGCTAGCGTTGTTCGGCGACTAATGGCTGATTTGAAACGTGCGGGATTGTTGATCAGTCAAGCTGGATCAGCCCGCCCCCGGTTAGCCAAACCTGCCGATGAAATCACCGTGCAAGACGTCTTTAAAGCCGTTGAAACCAATCACGACCTGTTACACGTGGATCCGCGGACGAACATGGATTGTCCGGTTGGTGCTAACATTCAGCAAACGTTGGATAGTCTTTACGACCGGGTCCAGGCCGCAGCGGAAGCAGAAATGGCGCGCGAAACGTTGGCTGATGTGATTGAAGGTATTCAGACTCGGCGGGCGCAAATTAGTTAGTCAGAAAGCTGTCATCATTTACGGTGATGGCTTTTTGTGCGTTTTCGCAGTGTGGTATACTGAGAAAAGTTATTTTAAAT
Source organism: uncultured Lactobacillus sp. (assembly GCA_937916845.1). GTDB lineage: Bacteria > Bacillota > Bacilli > Lactobacillales > Lactobacillaceae > Lactiplantibacillus > Lactiplantibacillus paraxiangfangensis. The sequence continues at coordinate 159,577 of CALFSK010000068.1, forward strand.
TGAGGAGCAGTTTAATTATGCCAAACGGAATTTTACCGCTATATAAACCTCGTGGTCTAACGAGTTTTGACTGCGTGGCTAAAATCAGAAAATTATACCAAACGCGCAAGGTTGGCCATTCGGGTACCTTGGATCCCAATGTTGATGGTGTTTTGCCAATTTGTATTGGCAACGCTACCAAGGCCGTGCAGTTTTTAGTGGCTTCAGGAAAACAATACCAAGGAAGCATTACCCTCGGATTTGCAACGACGACCGAGGATCTTGACGGTGATGAGATTGACCGTAAAGCCATTACAACGCCGTTTACGACTGAACAGATCGATGCCGTGCTCCAGCAGATGACCGGTGAACTGACCCAGATTCCACCCATGTTTTCAGCGGTGAAGGTCAACGGTCGGCGGCTGTACGATTACGCCCGTCACGGTGAGACCGTCGAACGGCCCGTTCGCCACATCACCATCACGAGCTTTGAGCAACGGCAACCAGCGACGTACGATGCGGAACAGCGGACCCAGACCATCTACTTTACGGTCGCTTGTAGCAAGGGGACCTATGTGCGGACGCTCGCCGTTGACGCGGGGAAAGCTTTAGGCGTTCCAGCCGTCATGAGTGATCTGACGCGTCTGAAGAGTGGTGGCTTTACGCTGGATGAGACGGTGACCTTTGAACAAATCGCTGAGCGGGTCGCCGAAGGAACGGAAGACGAGCTGCTATCACCAATCGATAAGGCACTCAGTCAGTATCCACGGATCACCATTGAAGATGAGCTGTGGTCTAAAGTAAAAAACGGGGTGTGGCTAACGGCGCAAGATTTACAAATAACAGCGCCAGATGCGAGCCCAATGGTTGCGTTGATTTATCAAGACGGCCTAAAATGTCTATATAGTTATCGACCAGATGAACAGCGGTACAAGCCGTTTAAAATGTTTGCGGTCAATTAAGGAGTTCTTTTTCATGCAGGTGATTAATTTACAGTACCCGGTGGATTTCAAGCAAATCCCCGCTGGTCCAAGCGTCCTCGCTCTTGGCTTTTTTGACGGGGTACATCAGGGCCATCAACAAGTCGTCGCGACCGCTAGAAGAGCAGCACGTGCAAAGCAGGCACAACTAGTCGTGATGACGTTTGATCAACACCCGTCCGTCGTCTTTGGAAATGCTGATCCACAACACGTGCGGTATTTGACAACGGTGGATCAAAAAGCGACGTTAATGGCGGAAATGGGCGTTGATATCCTTTATGTGTTGCACTTTGACCGTGTCGTTGGGGCGTTACCACCCCAAACGTTTGTTGATCAACTGATCGTAGGCTTACATGCCCAGACAGTGGTCGCCGGTTTTGACTACACGTACGGTCCTAAGAACGTTGCAAATATGCAACACTTGGGTGAATATGCGCAGGGACGGTTTGACATTATCGAAGTGCCAAAAGCGGTTCTTGGTGATCAAAAAATTAGTTCAACGCGAATTCGAACGGCGTTGGATGCGGGTGATATTGACCTCGCCAATGACTTGCTCGGTTACCAGTACGAAACGGCTGGTGAGGTGGTTCACGGGGAAGCCCGCGGCCGGACCCTCGGTTTTCCAACGGCTAACGTTGCCCACGGGAGCAATGCCCGGGTACCAGGCATTGGGACGTATGTCACGATGGTTCAAGTGGGCGATCAGTGGGTCATGGGCATGGCATCCGTTGGGCGCAACGTGACGTTTGGCGATGACCGGCCCATCACGGTTGAAATCAACTTACTCAATTTTAGTGGTGATATTTATGGCCAGACGGTGACGGTTCGCTGGGCACACCGGATGCGCGGAGAAGTTAAGTTTGCTAGCGCCGATGAATTGGTCGACCAGTTGAAGCGTGACGAACAGGAGACGCGTGACTATTACGTGGCGCACCCATTTCTAGTGACGCCCCGGTTAACGGCAGTGCAACAACAAAAGCAATCAAAAACGGAGGAAGCATAATGGCAGCGACGGATAAAATCTTTCAACATGGTACTTTAGGATTATTAGTTCCCGGTTTGTTTGACGGAACGATTACGGCCGGCGAATTGCTGACCCATGGGGATACTGGGATTGGGACGCTTGATGGTTTGAACGGGGAAGTAATTATCATCAACGGCCATGCCTACCAAGCACGTGAGGATGGGCAGGTACGAGAAATTGCTTCTGATGAGACTTTGCCGTTTGCATCGGTCCACTTTGAAAAGCCCGATATCAGCGCACCAATTGAAGCAACGAACCAGGCGGACTTTGAGGCCCAAGTTGTCCGTGATTACCGGTTAAGAAACGTTTTCGCTGCAATCCGAATCGATGGGACGTTTAAAACCATTAAGACGCGGGTAGCGCCAAGACAGCAGCCGCCTTATAAGACGTTGGTTCAAGCGACGGCGACCCAACCTGAGTTCAGTGGTGAACACGTTCAGGGGACCATTGTCGGCTATTACGCGCCGCAGCTCTTTCAAGGTGCCACGGTCGGCGGGTTCCACTTACACTTTTTGAGTCAGGACCATCAATTAGGCGGACATTTATTAGGCTTTGAAATTGAGCAAGCCGAATTGAAAATTCAACATTTTGCTGATTTTCAAGTTCATTTGCCAATTGATAACGAAGCCTACTTACAAGAGGAATTTGATAACGAAACGATTGACCACGCCATTAACAAGGCGGAACGTTAAGCAAACGACCTTTTGACTATAGTAGTATAAAAATAACGGTTCAGAAATTTTATTCAACAGATTTCTGAACCGTTATTTTTATTTGGCTTAATTTCGGTTTTTGGTAAAAAAATTAGCACGATTTGCGTTTATTGTTAGCACTCTAATAATAAGAGTGCTAATATAGACGTTGTGAAAGGGAAAAGGTCATGGTAAGGGTGCCAAGTATCAGCTAGTTTTGCTAAATCTTGTTTCAAAATCATCATGGCTAGACCACCGTTTAGCAAGGGATTGAGACCTGATTCAATTAGTTGTTAGTGGATATAAAAAATACTTTGCCCTTCCTTGACTTTCACCTGAAGGGTTGTTATATTAGTAACTGTGTTAGCACTTAACTTAACAGAGTGCTAAAAAGAGGTGATGATCACGTTAACTGAACGACAAAGCCTGATTTTGAAGGCCATTGTTCGTGACTATACCGAAGGCGGTAATCCCGTTGGATCCAAGTCGCTGGTGCAAGAGTTGCCAGTGAAGGTCAGTTCCGCAACCATCCGTAATGAGATGGCACGACTTGAAGACCTTGGGTTGATCGTTAAGACGCACCTATCATCAGGTCGGATTCCATCTATTAAAGGGTATCGGTACTACGTTGACCATATTTTGAAACCAGAAAAGGTTGACGGTCAAGATTTGAAAGTCATCCAGCATTCGTTGGGTGGCGAGTTCCATAAGATCGACGAAATTGTTGCGCAATCTGCCGATATCTTGTCACAATTGACTAGTTACACGACGTTTACGTTACGACCAGAGTTAAAAGATAGTCGGTTGAGTGGGTTCCGTCTCGTGCCACTTGGCAACCATCAAGTGATGGCAATCCTTGTGACGAATAACGGCGACGTTGAAAATCAGACGTTTACGATTCCTAATGATTTATCTGGTGATGAGCTCGAACCGGTTGTTCGGTTTATCGATGATCAATTGATTGGCCTGCCGTTACAAGACGTCCTGCAAAAATTACAAAAGGAAATCCCACTGAAGCTTGCGAAGTACTTGCAAGATCCTAAGGGGTTCTTAGATATTTTTGGCAGTGTATTGTCCAAGGCAGCCTCTGAACGATTCTACGTTGGTGGTAAGTTGAATCTTTTCAACTATACGAACCAACAGAATCCGCGAGAATTGCAGTCATTGTACTCGTTGCTTGACCAAACGGACAACTTAGCGAATGTAATTGGGCCACCTGGTCAACACATTCAGGTTCGTATCGGTAATGAGATCACCAACGATTTGTTGAAGGATTACAGTTTAATCACTGCGACGTACGATGTTGATCAACACGGTAAAGGGATGATTGCCATCCTGGGTCCGACAGCGATGCCGTATTCGCGGATGATTGGACTGATGGGCGCGTTCCAACAGGAGCTTGCCCGCAAATTATTAGATTATTACCGGTACTTTGACGAGTGACGGACAGGGAGATGAAAGCATTGGCTAAAGAAACAAAGAGTGCTGAAGCAGCTGAAGAATCAACTTCAACGGCCACCAGTACGACTAGTGAAGCTAGTCAAGCCGCGACTTCGACTGCCAGTGAAACAGCAGGTGCAGCGGACAAACAGTCGGCTAAAGATCCACGCGATGAACAGATCCAAAGCTTGAAAGATCAGCTTGATCAAAAGGATGACCAGTTACTTCGTGCCCAAGCGGAAATTGTGAATATGCAAAACCGCAACAAGAAGGAACAGGCCGCAATGATCAAGTACGATGGTCAATCGTTAGCTAAGGATGTTTTACCCGTTTTAGATAACTTGGAACGGGCATTATCGACGCAGGCAGACGATGAGGCAGCACAACAGTTGAAGAAGGGCGTTGAAATGGTCTATGGCCATTTACAAGACGCTTTGAAGAAACACAGTGTTACCGAAGTACCAGCTGATGGTGAGAAGTTTGATCCAAACATTCACCAAGCTGTTCAGACAGTACCTGCTGACAAGGATCATCCGGCTGATACGGTTGTTCAAGTCTTACAAAAGGGTTACCTTTTCAAAGACCGGACGCTCCGCGCAGCGATGGTCGTTGTCGCACAATAAATAATTAAAAATAAAAATAAATTAAAAAGAGGTTTGTTGATTTATGGCAAGTAATAAAATTATCGGTATTGACCTCGGGACGACGAACTCTGCAGTTGCCGTTCTCGAAGGTAATGAACCTAAGATTATCACAACTCCTGAAGGTGGCCGGACGGTCCCATCAGTTGTTGCGTTTAAAGATGGCGAAACTCAAGTTGGTGAAGTTGCCAAACGGCAAGCAATCACTAACCCTAACACTGTTTCATCAATCAAGCGTCACATGGGTGAAGCGGGCTACAAAGTAAATGTTGATGGCAAGGACTATACGCCACAACAAATTTCCGCGATGATTTTACAATACATCAAGGGCTTTGCTGAAGACTACTTGGGTGACACGGTTGAAAAGGCCGTTGTAACCGTTCCTGCATACTTTAACGATGCACAACGGCAAGCAACCAAGGATGCTGGTAAGATTGCCGGCTTAAACATCGAACGGATTATCAACGAACCAACTGCCGCTGCATTAGCTTATGGTTTGGATAAAACCGACAAAGATGAAAAAATCTTAGTCTATGACCTTGGTGGTGGGACTTTTGATGTTTCCATCCTTGAATTAGGCGACGGGGTCTTTGAAGTGTTATCAACCAATGGTGATACGCAACTTGGTGGTGACGACTTTGACCAAAAGATTATCGACTGGTTAGTTGCTGACTTTAAGGCTAGCAACGGTGTCGACTTATCTCAAGACAAGATGGCCTTACAACGGTTAAAGGATGCTGCTGAAAAAGCTAAGAAGGACCTTTCAGGTGTTTCTGAAGCCCAAATCAGTTTGCCATTTATTTCTGCCGGCGCAAACGGCCCATTACACTTGGAAACCACGTTAACTCGTGCCAAGTTTAATGAATTAACGGCTGACTTAGTTGAAAAGACTCGGATTCCTGTTGAAAACGCGTTGAAGGATGCTAAATTATCTGCTAGTGATTTGGACGTTGTGATCTTAAACGGTGGGTCTACTCGGATTCCAGCCGTTCAAGACGCCGTTGAAAAGTGGACTGGCAAGGAATCAAACCACTCCATTAACCCTGACGAAGCCGTTGCTTTAGGGGCTGCCGTTCAAGGTGGTGTCATTACTGGTGACGTTAAGGACGTTGTTTTACTTGACGTTACGCCACTTTCCCTTGGGATTGAAACCATGGGTGGGGTCTTCACTAAGTTGATCGATCGGAACACGACGATTCCAACGAGCAAGTCCCAAGTCTTCAGTACTGCTGCGGACAATCAACCTGCCGTAGATATTCACGTTTTACAAGGTGAACGTCCAATGGCTGCTGATAACAAGACGCTGGGTCGTTTCCAATTAACGGACATTCCAGCTGCACCCCGTGGTGTTCCTCAAATCGAAGTTAAATTCGATATTGATAAGAACGGTATCGTGAACGTTTCCGCTAAGGATATGGGCACGAACAAAGAACAAAAGATTACCATCAAGAGTTCATCGGGTCTTTCTGACGA
>CALFSK010000069.1 GCA_937916845.1 uncultured Lactobacillus sp.
TTCATATCATGATTACGAGGGTAGAGCGAAGCGGCACCCTCAGATAGTTTTTTATCTCCGAATATTTATAGTCGAAACGTGCGATAAAAGACTGCTCCCTCCGCTTAGCTACGAAATACGAACGATTGAAGGTGCACAATCATTCGTATTCCTAGGCTATGCTCGGTAGCAACCCGTCTTTTGTCCCACTCTCGTCTTTTTAGGTTAACGCCACGGCATAACGAATACGCCGAGTTGTAGTAGCAGGACGCCGCCAATCAAAATCACCCAGTCACTGGGATGTATCTGGATTTGACGGTAATGTGTCCGGGGCGCGTCTTCCACAAAACCGTGCGACGACATGGCCTGGGCAAGGTTTTGGGACCAGTTAATGGCGATTAAAATCGCTTTGAAGTAAAGCTGGGGTGACCAAAATGAAAGGGTCTGCCCCCGCATTAAGCCCGCGGCGCGAATGACCTGGACCTCGTGTTTGATTTTTGGGGCCAAGTTGTAAGCTGCCAGGACCCCGTAAGCGAACTTAGAAGGTAAGTGGCAGTTCTGTTCTAAGGAATCAGCCAAGGCTAAGACGTCGGTCGTCAGGGTCAGCGTGGCACCGGTAAAGACGAACGCGTAGATTCGAGTGAACAGGACCCACGCCATTAGTTCCTTTTGTCCGGTCCCGTTGATGTACTGGGTGCTCCAGAGCCCAATCGCTGGAATTAACGGCACAATTAAAAGCCAGAGGAGCGTTCGGAGCTTAACGCGACAGGCAAGTAGGTAAATAATTGATAGAACGACCAGTGCGACGTTTAAGCTGACGATAGTTGTAAATGAAATTTCAAGTGCCACGATCAGTAGTAGCAATAATTTTAAACTAGGATTCATGAGGCGCACCCCCGTATTGTAACCGGTGATCAGCCAGTCGCAGGTGATAGTCGATTAGCGGGGTTAACCCGGTGAGTTGGTGACTAATAATGATCAAAGTCTGATGAGTTTCCGTCAAGGTTGTTTGGAGTAAGGCGACGAGGGCGTGAATGGACTTTAAATCCAGTCCCTTCAGCGGCTCATCCATTAACAAGACGGGTGACTGCATAATAAGCATCAATAAGATTTGTAACTTCTTTTTTTGCCCCTCACTCAGGGTATAAATGACCTGATCATCACGGCCCGCTAAGTTAAGTTGTGTCAGGGCCGCTTGGATACGCGCGGGCGTGAAGTAATCGCTGTACGCGTACTTTTGACTCTGTGCGAGTTCTTCCGCCACGGTAATGTTAAAAAACTGAGCTTCAGCGTCTTGGAATAGTAGCGCAACTTGCCGCGCGTAGCATTTTCGTCGAATTTTTTGAATGTCACGGTCCTGATAACTGATGGTCCCATCGTAACGGTTTAAACGCACGAGGGCCTCGAACAAGGTGGACTTACCAGTCCCATTCGCCCCCGTAATTAGCGTGTTGTGGTGGGCGTGGAGTTGTAGGTCGGTAGGGGTCAGCAAGGTATGTTCGCCCTGACTAAGGCCCAACTGGTGGAGGTCGAATAACGGTTGTTCAACAATTGACGGTACCGGCCACGCTGGTAGCGTTTGCGGTTGAAAGGCCGCAAATAACTGCGTCCAGTCTGCTTTGGGGAGCGCCTTCAATTGGTGTTCTGGCGTAATTTGGACCACGTGATCGACGAGCTCATCGTAGCCCGCATAATCGTGGTCGGCTAAAATAATGGTTTTACCGCGGTGATCACGCAATTCGACCAGCCGTCGTAATAGTCCGGCCCGAGCGATTGGATCGACACTCGCAAACGGTTCATCTAACAAGATGACGTCGCTATCCATCGCAACGATGACCGCTAAGGCGACTTTTTGTTTTTCACCACCAGATAACTGGCCGAGCAGCCGTTTTTGTAAGTCGCGAATACCGACAAAGTCGAGGGCACTCGTGAGGCGGTGCATGATAATCTGGGGATCAGTCTGTTGATTTTCTAACGCAAAGATCAGTTCGTGCTCAACCGTGTCCATAGCGAACTGCTGGTTAGGATTTTGAAACATCATGGCGACGCGCTTAGAGCGGTCAGTTGCGGGGATGGCGCTGAGAAGCGTTTGGTCATAACGAATCTGGCCGTGTTCAGCTGGCAACGACAATAGGCCCGCAATTAACTGCAGTAACGTTGATTTACCGGTCCCAGAAGGCCCCGTCAGTAAGGTGAACTGGTGGGCGGGAAACTGAGCGGTGACGTGTTCAAAGATGGGCGTCTGCGCCGATGAATACGTATAAGATAAATTTTCAAGCGCAATCGTCGCCATGTAAAAGGACCTCCGAGAAATTAGTTAGTGTGTGTTTTTAAGAACGTGGCTACGGTCCAATAGATCCGTAATGGCGCGGGTCAGTAACCCACCAAAAACGAACATTGAACAGAACCGAACGACGAAGAAGAGGAGGAGTAGCCATAGTTGTAACTTGGCGTACCCGCTACGTGCTAAGTCCCAACCAAAAGTGACGATGGTTGTGGTGGCGGCGGTCGCAACTAAGCCTAACCAGTCATAATGTTTGTAACGGGTCAATGTGAAGCCTAATTCTGAGCCGACCCCTTGTAAGACACCTGAGATCATCGTTGAGGCGCCCCATTGCCCCCCGAAAAGCATTTCAACAACGGATGCCAAAAATTCGCCGAGGACTGAAGACCCTTTGATTCGTAGCATGTAGCCGGCAAGCATCCCGGGCATACACCAGAGTCCGAGTAACAATTCGTTTGGAATTTGGCTCAAGCCTAACGGTGCGAAGACCGCGGTTAAAATATCGTAAATATAGTTGGTCCCTAAGAAAATAATGCCGAAGAAGACGCCAATTAAAGCTAATAAAATAATGTCACTTAAATACCAATCTTTTACCCATTTCACAAGTGAAACCTCCCATTGTGTCTGATTCATCCACAGCATCCGTGCGACAAAAAACGCCTACCACGCAAAACGGTGGTAGACGGCTAAGTCATCATTGATGGTTCCCCAAATAAAAGCATTGCTTCCTGCGCTGGCATTATCCAGATTCAGGTTCAATGGGTATTATCTCAGCCGTAGTTGGCACCCCAGTTGCTATTGTGGATGATAGGATTAGTGTAACGGAAAAATTTAGGAAGCGCAATCAAAATCCGTCGATTAGAAAGCAAAGTTCACTAGAAAATCAAGAATATGTGGTTTACTAAGAATAGCAGCTAAAAAAGTAAACTTTGTTAGGAGGGTTGCTCCATGACGACGGAGATTTATGATTTTACGGAAACTGAAATGAGTGGTGAGACCCTGGCGTTGTCCCAATACCGTGGAAAAGTCCTGCTGATTGTGAACACGGCCAGCAACTGTGGCCTGGCACCGCAGTTTAAGGGCTTGGAGACGTTGTATCAGCGCTACCAAGGTGAGGGACTAGTGATTTTAGGTCTACCATCGAACCAATTTCATCAGGAAAAAGCGGACGACGCTGAGACGCACGACTATTGTCAGCGGCACTACGGCGTGACGTTCCCAATGACGAAACGGGTATTGGTCAATGGTGATGAAGCTGATCCGTTATTCACTTATCTAAAACGGACGGCTGGCCACGGTCGAATCAAGTGGAATTTCACAAAATTTTTAATTGGGCGGGATGGACGTGTCTTAAATCGCTTCGCCCCCACAACGCGGCCAGTTGCCTTTGAAACGGCAATTCAAGATGCGTTAGCCGATCGATAAGAATTAGAAATGAGTTAGGAGTGTCATTAGTTTGGAAACATATACGTTGCGGGACGGTTTGACCGTTCCTAAGGTTGGGTTTGGAACTTATAAATTAAACGGGGCCCACGGTGTTCAGGTGATTGATTCAGCGATTGACCGGGGCTACCGCTTGTTGGACACGGCGTTTAATTATGAAAATGAAGGAGCCGTTGGTGAGGCGGTCCGGCGTTCTTCCGTGCCACGTTCGGAATTGATTATCTCTTCAAAGTTACCGGGCCGGCACCACGCCTATGATCAAGCAATTGAAACGATTCAGGAATCACTGTATCGTGCTGGATTAGACTATTACGACCTTTACTTGATTCACTGGCCAAACCCGAAAGAAAATCACTACGTTGAAGCTTGGCAGGCGTTAATCGACGCGCAAAAGTTGGGGTTGGTTCGGTCAATTGGGGTCTCAAACTTTTTGCCAGAACACTTAGACCGCTTGGAAAAAGAAACGGGCGTGATGCCCGTCATCAACCAAGTAGAACTCCACCCGTACTTTAATCAGCAGGCTCAACGCGACTATGATGCTGCTCACGGTATTTTGACGCAGGACTGGAGTCCATTGGGGCGTGCCAGTGAAATGTTACAAAATCCAGTTTTGAAAGAAATCGCAGCTCGTTACCAGAAGAACGTCGGTCAATTGATCTTGCGGTGGGAAGTCCAATTAGGAACGTTACCAATTCCGAAGTCGTCTACGCCTAAGCGGCAATTAGGTAATCGCGATATCTTCGACTTTGAAATCAATGCTGAAGACATGGCGACCATCAATGGCCTGAGTTCTGCGGACGGTCGGTTGAAGAATCAGAATCCGGCCTTTTACCAAGAGTTTTAAGTGTAAGCCCTAATAAATAGGTATAAAAGATAACCCAGCGTTAAAGGCCACAGATCGTACCAACCAATCCGGTAGTACGATCTGTGGTCTTTAACGCTGGGTTATTTTAGTGGCTGTTTTTTAAAGGGTTAGCCACGGTTAATGGTGATAATTTTAACTTGGTAATTGCCGTTCGGTGCGCTAACCGTCACAACGTCACCCGTACTGTGATTTGCGAGTGCGGCACCGATTGGGGAAGTGAAGGAGATTTTGTTTTCTTCTAAGTTAGCTTCTTGTTTCCCAACGAGCTGATAGGTAAGTTGGTCGTGATCGTCCATGAATTCAATGGTCACAAACTTGCCAATGTCCAGTTTGTCATTATCTGCCGGCTGAACGACCTGTGCGTATTGGAGCTGCTTGTTTAAAAAGCGTAACCGGCTTTCTAAGCGTCCTAAATCACGTTTGGCATTCGTATACTCGGCATTTTCTGAACGGTCGCCAAGCGCCGCTGCGGCGGCCAAGACTTTGATGCGGTGGGGGCGTTGGCCCTTTAAGCTTTCAATTTCTTGTTCAATGGCGTGATAGCCCGCGGGCGTCATTTTATTAAAAGTTGGCTCCATAGTCTCAAACCTCGATTATCTTGAATTTCTGGGAATAGTTTACCGCAATGGCAAATAAATTCAATGGGGGACAAATAGAACTAGTATTTTGCCGGATTTAGCGCAATAATCGATTCGATTAATAAATATTTTTATAAAAGGGGATCGTATGATGAATTTGATCACTAAATTAGGGGTCGTGACGTTAGCCGCTGTGACGGTTGCACCGTTAGCAAGTACCGTTGCACCAGTTACCGCACAGGCTAAGACGGTAAAAAAGAGTAGCAAGAAGAAAGCCAAAGCTTACAAGATCAGTAAAAACATTCTTAAAAGTCATAAAAAAGTTATGGTGAAGCTTGAAACAAAGAGCCGTCGGGGAATGGTTTTGTTACAAACGAGCAAGAAAAATTTACGGATTATCTGTAACTTTAGCTCTGAAACTTCGCACATTAATTATAAGATTAAGAAGCAAACGGTTAAGGGTAGCACGATGACTTTAAAGTTAACGCCAAAGTTAAGTAAAACTCAAATTAAATATGGCTTTGCGAAGGGCTCAGGGACAATCAAGTTAGTTCGCAAAGGGAAGAATAGCTATACGATTCCAACCATTTATGCTTCTGATCAGTACCGGATCAACGGTCACAAGTATCAAAACTATAATATGTGGCAAAAGCCTAAGAAGGTTTCAGTAAAGAAATTACAAGTTATGAGTTTAGCTAAGCTGAAGTCTATCCGTGGCCTTTTTGCTTCAGATTACAAGTTCTAGTAAATCGCCGAAAGAAGAGGCTGCTTGAGAGGAAAACCGCAAGTAACCTCTTTTTTAGTGACCGAACAATAAGTGAAAATAGGAAAAAGGCCAAAAAAAATAGCCAATAGCTTTCCAGGCCTTGGCTAGTCGTAGAGTTTCTCACGCTCTACGGAGTTACGAACAAGTTAAGTATAGGCAAAATAATTAGAAAATACAATTTATTTGTTATGAATGTAGGACGGAAACTGACAATAATGAGAACGTTATCAAACAAAAAATCAATTATTTGAAGCAAACCCCTTGAATTTTAGTCTAGACCAATATACAATTGGACTATACCAAACAAAGAGGGAGTCAGTTAATTATGAAAGTTATCGTAGTAAAGGATCAAGCTGCCGGCGGCAAAGAAGGATACAAAGTATTTAAGGATGCTCTGGACAATGGGGCAAAAGTATTTGGGTTGGCAACTGGTTCAACTCCTATCACGACTTACAAGGAAATCATCAAGAGTGATTTAGATTTCAGTAACTGCACGTCTGTTAACTTGGACGAATATGTTGGTATTGCACCAGACAACGAACAAAGCTACAAGTACTTCATGCAAACAAACTTATTTAACGACAAGCCATTCAAGGAATCATTCTTACCAAATGGTTTAGCTTCAGACCCAGAAGCAGAAGTAAAACGTTATGATAAAGTTATTGACGAACACCCAATTGACTTACAAATTTTAGGCCTTGGCCGTAACGGTCACATTGGCTTTAACGAACCAGGTACTTCGCGCGACGTTACAACCCACGTGGTTGATTTAACGGAATCAACGATCGAAGCAAACTCACGCTTCTTCGCTAGCGAAAACGATGTTCCTAAGCAAGCCTTCTCAATGGGCTTAGCTTCCATCATGAAGAGCAAGCACTTATTGCTTGAAGCCTTTGGTGAAAACAAGGCCGATGCCGTTAAAGGCATGATCGAAGGTCCTGACACCGTTGACTTACCAGCAAGTATCTTGCAAAACCATCCGAACGTAACCGTTGTGATTGATGAAGCGGCTGCAAGTAAGTTAAGCAAAAAATACTAAACTTTAGCAGAATAGAAAATCGTCCGGTAACTTGAAAAAGTTGCTGGACGATTTTTTTACTTCAAGTTGACGATCGGCTTTAGAGCAGTGTAGTAAGTCACTTTGATGTGCTTGAATTTACCTGACCCATGTAAGGACGTCTTTTTGACGGCTTTGGCGAGGTACTTTTTAGCATACGGATTAATCTTAGCGTAATCATGACGGTTCTTTTTAGCCGTTTTTACGCTGTTAACACCCATCCCATAAGGATTAGGATTTTCCCAAGACTTTTGGCCAATTCCTTTCTTGGATTTGGACCAAATATTGAAGGTGTAGTAATGTTCTTCTTCATTGTAGGCAACTAAGACTTTGTGATGTTTAATTGTCGTTTGCCGGACCGTCTCACCACCGACGCCGTGGGCAAAGTAAAGGGTGTTGGATTTGGCACCGGTGACTTTATAAGGTGTGAAGTATTCTTCACTGGTAGCAGTGGAACTGTATGGATTGCGAGAGTGCCGGTATTTAGAGTTACCAAAGCGTTTAGCGGATACCTTAATTTTGTACGTTTTTCCCTTGGCTTTTTGATACCAAGTTCCCCGAAATTTCTTCGGCATACTCTTTAGTTTGTGAGTCTTAATTGCAGCTTGTGCCGATACCGGTTGCTGGTTAAGGCCAATAACGCCAATCCCCATGAGCGCAGTCGTTAGTGCGAGTTCTTTAACAAGTTTGTGCATGTGATTCCCCTCCAATTTATAAATAACTTTATAAGTATAGCGCTAAAAGTTATCTTGGAATCATTAACTTCTAATGACTGGTTAATCGTTTGTCTTGAAAAATTCGAATGACTGATGAGACAGTTCCGGGCAAGCTAAGCAAAAGTATTAAATTTTAGCAGTTTAAAAAAAGCCCGGCAACTCGTAAAAGTTGCTGGACCATTTTGTCGTTTATTTTAGGGCATTAAGATTTTTTGCAGCAGTGTAATAGGTAACCTTAATATGTTTCGCTTTACCCCAGCCGTGCATTGTCTTTTTCTTAGTGGCTTTGCCAAGATATTTCTTAATATAAGGATTAACCTTAGCAAACTCTTTTTTACCTTGTTTAGCAGGCTTGACAGTGGCTAGGTTAAGGCCAAATGGGCTAGAAGATTGCCAAGATTTTTGGACAGAAGATTTTTTAGATTTTGTCCATGTATTTAAACGATCGCTGTGTGCTTGTTCATTAAAACTAATCAGAACTTTGTGATGTTTAACCGTAGTTTGGCGAACGGTTTGGCCACCGCTGCCATTGACTAAGTACAATGTATTAGACTTAGCACCGGTGACTTTATAAGGTGTGAAATATTGTTCACTGCTATAAGTGTAACTGTTTTTATTGCGCGTATGTCGATACTTAGAGGTACCAAATTTTTTGGCAGACACCTTAATCTTAGATGTCTTCCCCTTGATAGTTTGATACCAAGTGCCCCGAAATTTCTTTGGTATACTTTTCAGCTTGTGAGTCTTAACTGCGGCTTGTGCTGAGACTGGTTGTTGGCTAAGGCCAATAACGCCAACTCCCATGAGTGCAGTCGTAAGAGCGAGTTCTTTAACAAGTTTGTGCATGTGATCCCCTCCAATATAAATAACATTATAATTATAACCCTAAAAGTTATGTTTCAATCATTAACTTCTAATGAGTTAACGTCATGGGGTGGTGGCTTAATGGTTGATGAGTCAGGCATAAGTAAGCTCAGAACAGAATATTAACCGTAACTGCGCAAAAAAATGCCAGAAAACTTGTAAAAGTTTTCTGGACAATTTGTTTATTTTAATTTCATCGGGTCCTTGATGAAAGTGTAGTAAGTTACATTGATGTGTTTATATGGACCGTTACCACGCATGGACTTTTTCTTAACGGCTTTGCCAAAGTATTTTTTGATATACGGATTGATCTTAGCAAAATCGCGACGGTTCTGTTTAGCAGTTTTAACGCTAGTAACGCTCATTCCGTATGGGTTCCCAGCGCCCCAAGACTTTTGAACGGAACTCTTTTTAGATTTGGTCCAAGTATATACGGAGTTGCCGTGTTCCTGTTCATTGTAATAAATTAAAACGTTATGGTGCTTAATCGTAGTTTGCCGCACCGTTTTACCACCAACGCCGTTGACTAAGTACAAGGTATTGGACTTAGCGCCAGTAACTTTATAAGGCGTGAAGTATTGTTCACTGCTATAAGCCGCACTATTTTTATCGCGAGTATGTCGGTATTTAGAAATACCAAAGCGCTTAGCTGACACTTTGAGCTTGTACGTTTTTCCCTTAGAAGTTTGATACCAAGTTCCCCGAAACCTTTTTGGTATACTTTTCAGCTTGTGAGTCTTAACTGCGGCTTGTGCTGAGATTGGCTGTTGACTAAGGCTCATAACGCCAACTCCCATGAGCGCAGTTGTAAGAGCGAGTTCTTTAACAAGTTTGTGCATGTGATCCCCTCCAATTATAAATAACTTTATAATTATAGCGCTAAATGTCGAATTAAAAATTAATTACTTGGGAAGGTGATCTAGCTTAGTTATCTGATATAAGAATCGTATTTAATGATATTGTAATACGTAATTTTAACGTGCTTCATTTTTCCGAATCCACGCAGAACTTTCTTTTTGACGGCTTTGCCAAAGTATTTCTTAATGTAGGGGTTGACCTTGGCGTATGAATTTCGGTTTTTCTTCATAACTTTTACGCTGTACATTAATCCACCAGGGCTAGCAGTAGCCCATGACTTTTGAGCGGAACTCTTCTTAGCCCTTGTCCATGTATTCAGCTGATAACCATGTTCTTGCTGGTCATACTCAATTAAAACTTTATGATGTTTAATTGTCGTTTGGCGAAGGGCTTGGGCACCTGAAAAGTTTATTAGGTAAAGGGTATTTGGTTTAGCGTGAGTGACTTTGAGTGGTGTAAAGTACCGCTCACTTCCGGCAACATCACCGTCTGGAACTTGAGCATGTCGGTACTTGGAAATACCAAAGCGTTTAGCTGACACTTTGAGTTTATACGTCTTCCCCTTGACGGTCTGATACCACGTTCCCCGAAATTTCTTTGGCATACTTTTCACTTTATGGGTCTTAACTGCGGCCTGTGCTGTTAATGGTTGCTGATTAAGACCGACAACGCCGACTCCCATGGGCGCCGTTGTTAGGGCGAGTTCTTTCACCAATTTTTGCATATAATCCCCTCCAAATATTAATATCATTATAATTATAGTTCTAATTATCAACGACGAATCATTAATTTATACATAAATACCCATCGTCTGTCTTGCTAAATGCCGTGCGTAACCGCTAAAATTAAAGTAGCAAAAGAAGTCGGGGTGGGGAACATCGGAGTAACGAGCATACTATTAGTATTGATTGTGGCGCTGATTGCTATCGGGGGACTTGGTATTCGACGTCATCAGCCTCAATTGATCATCATTGCGAGCTTAGGGTTAGCTCTAATTGTGATTGGCATGATCTGGTTCGTTTTGACACCAGACCCCAATGGCGCAGCAATCATGTTATAAAAGTAAAGACACCAATTAGATGGTACTAAAAAAGAAGCATTGCAGGAATTCTGCAGTGCTTCTTTGATTTTTAAAATGTGTTCTACAGGTTCTGGCCCTTTTCCCAAGTCGTTGCGGAAAGGAGTAGCCCTTGCTTAACCAGTTGGTCGAACAAGGTGTGGGTCCGTTTGGAAATCTCGCCGGCCGTTGCAGCGTTGGCCTTAGTCAAAAAGTCGGTCGCGTCGCCAGTAATTGTGGCGTCGGCTTTAGCCACTTGTTCGCGGGCGAAGGATTGGCAACCGTCTTTGTAAGCATTGACGGTTTCAGCAAATTCGTGCCAGTGGGGTTCGATGAGCACTGACAAGGTCTTGGACAACCAGTAAACGTTATTAACGTCGACGTTAGCCGTTGTGTTTTGATAATCAAGCGGCGTGTCCTTGATATTAGTAAAGAATGGAACGTATGGTGCGTAGGCAAAGAAGCCCATGGCAACCCATTGAATCGCAGCTTGTTCCGCTGGGACGTCGTTGCGAATTTGTAAAATCGATGAACACTGGTTACGGTCCATTGCGATTGAACGGTAACGTTTTTGTTCCCGTTGATCACCAGAAGCAAAGGTGCCAAATGGATCGTACGGTGTCCCGTTGTAATGGGATGACAAGAAGAACTGAACGTCTTCAATCGCAAGCTTTTTGCTAGGCTGCCGGAACATTGGCATGTCTTGGTCAGTTGGTTGTTGTTCAATTTCAGGATTGAACAACTTTTGACCGTACCATGTCCGGGGCGTGTTGTAGTAGGCGTCGGCTTCACTCTGCGTACCGAAAATTTCACGGAAGTTAAAGTGACCGGGATTAGGGTTTAAATGGTTCTTTTCAACGAATTCAGCTAAATCGCTGGCCCCAAGAAAGTTGTCGGTATCACTCAGATCCATTTCTTGAACAACGGTTTGGTTAGGAACGATGGCGTAAGTGTCATCGGGAACGCGTACGGCGCCCCACCGGTGACCACCGGCCGTTTCGAGGATCCAGATATCATTTTGGTCGTTGAAGGCGATGCTGTTGCTTTCGCCCGTACCGTATTTTTCAAGGAGGGCCCCTAAACGCTGAACACCTTCCTTAGCACTTTTAATGTAGGGTAATACTAAAGTGACCATGGCTTCTTCATCCACACCATCGTGGACTAATGGGTCGTAGCCGAGTACGCGGACGTTCGTTGCCGTAGTTTCAGTGGCACTCATGCCGACGTTTAGTTCGTTGATTCCGGCTTCTTCATATTGACCGTCACTTTGGTCTGCTTGTGGCGTTGCCGTGTAACGATAGGCGTGGTCCGGTAGTGGCACCGTCACACCGGTCGTTACGGAATGGTAGGTCGCGTTGGACTGGTCCTTAGCGGCGTGAACCACGAATTTAATGGGGTTGATCGGGCCGTAACCATCTTCGTTACGAGCAACAATCGTTGAACCGTCCATGCTGGCGGCTTTCCCGACTAATATTTCAGTACAATCAGAATCTTTCTTCATTGGATAATTCCCCCTTGGTAATTCCAGTATAGGAGTCTGAAAATGAATTTCAACGGCAAAACGGGGGGCGTGATATCAGGGATGGATGTGGTGGGACTAACGCAGTAAGTGAAAAATAACAGCAAAATCAGTGATTTTTGCGATGGCTCACTTGTGAAAACGTAATCATGAGTGTCGCAATTTGTGAATAATAAGGGCTTTCATTGCCTATAAAAGGCCATTCTGACATTTTGTGCCAACTTTGCCACTTGTGAATGGTTGAGTTTAATTGTGGCACAGTTTGGTGTGCCAAGGGTCTGCCTAGAACTTCTTGAAACCGTTTTCCCGTCCCGATATGATAGAGACGTTAAGAAAAAGGAAGGAGCTTTATCAGATGAGTGAAAATGTAAATACAAATGCAACGCCAACCGCTCCCGCTGCAAAGAAAAAAGTGGGTCTCAAGGCGCGCGTTCAAAAATTTGGGAGTGCCTTAAGTAACATGGTCATGCCGAACATCGGGGCCTTCATCGCTTGGGGGCTAATTACCGCGATCTTTATGGCCGGTGGTTGGTGGCCAAACGCTGGATTAGCAAAGATGATTCAGCCAATGGTTCATTATTTATTGCCATTATTAATTGCCTTTACCGGTGGGAGTATGATTGCCGGACATCGTGGCGGGGTCGTTGGGGCCATCGCAACGATGGGTGTCATCGTTGGTTCAAGCATTCCAATGTTTATCGGTGCCATGATTATGGGTCCTTTAGGTGGCTGGGTCATCAAGAAATGGGATGACGCCGTTTCCGATAAGATCAAGAGTGGTTTCGAAATGTTAGTCAACAACTTCTCAGCTGGGATTATTGGGATGTTGTTAGCAATCGTTGGTTACTTTGCCATCGGTCCAGTGGTTACCGGCGCAAGCGCCTTAATGGCCGCCGGTGTTAACTGGATCATTAAGATGAAGTTATTACCATTAGCAAACGTCTTCATTGAACCAGCTAAGATCTTGTTCTTGAACAACGCGATTAACCAAGGTATCTTGACGCCGCTTGGGATTCAAGCCGCAGCCAGTGCCGGTAAGTCAATCTTGTTCTTACTTGAACCAGATCCAGGTCCAGGTCTTGGAATTCTGTTAGCCTTCGCCTTATTCGGTAAGGGTACCGCGAAAGCTTCCGCACCAAGTGCAATCATCATTCACTTCTTCGGTGGGATTCATGAAATTTACTTCCCATACGTATTAATGAAGCCAGCATTGTTCTTGGCCGTTATCGCCGGTGGTGTTACTGGGACTGCAACCTTCAGTATTTTAAACGTTGGTTTGCGTTCAACCCCATCACCTGGTTCGATTATTTCATTATTATTAATGTCACCAAAGAGTTTACCAAACTATATCGGGTTACTTGTAGGGGTTACCTTAGCAACCTTAGCTTCCTTCATCGTTGCAGCAATTATCTTGAAGCGTGACAAGTCCGGCGCAACTGCTGACTTAGCTACAGCTCAAGGTCAAATGAGCGCAATGAAGAATGGTAACGCCGAAACTGCTGAAGGCAGCAATGCTGAACCAGCTGACGTGATTGCTTCTTATAAAGACGTTGACCACATCATCTTCGCCTGTGACGCTGGGATGGGTTCATCCGCAATGGGTGCTTCCTTACTCCGTGACAAGGTCAAGAAGGCCGGCATCAACATGTCCGTTACCAACACGGCTATCAGTAATTTGAAAGATGAACCAGGTTTATTAGTCATTACGCAAAACGAATTAGCTGACCGGGCTACACAAAAAGCACCACACGCTCTCCGGTTATCCGTTGATAATTTCTTAAGCAGTCCAAAGTACGACCAAATTGTTGTGAACTTAAAAGCGCGTGATCAAGTCAGTGCTGAACCAGCACCAGCTTCTGAAGCACCCGTAGCGCCAAGTGATGACGCAAGTGATTTACCAGCTGGTTTGAACTTATCAGTTGTTGATGAAATTGTCTTTGTTCACCACGATGGTCATCTTGGTACGGCAACGATGGCAACATCATTGATGAAGGATCGCATTAAGAAAGCCAATAAACAAGTTAATGTTAAGAACTTAGGTATTGATGAATTAGCCGATGCCAACAGTCTGTTAGTTGTTTCTAGCCCAGAAGCTGCTAAGAACTTACGGACTCGTTACACGCAAGTTCAAATACTAGTCACTGATGATCTTTTGAGCTCACCTAAATATGATAAAATAGTATCAGGATTGAAATAAATCGATATAAATACTGTTATTGTATGAGGTGGCTCCATGGTTAAGTTCACGCAGCGTCAAGACGAATTATTACAATTGTTGTTAGCAAATCCCAGTGGCCTTTCAATGGGTCAGATTGAAACCGGTCTCAACAGTAGCCGGCGGACGATTTACCGCGAGTTTAGTAACTTAGAGCTGGTCTTACAAAACGCCGGCTTGAAGGTAGTTAACGTGACGCACCGGTTTCAACTAACCGGGGCAGAAGCGGCCTTAGCTGAG
The DNA here is from genome assembly GCA_937916845.1 of uncultured Lactobacillus sp. Lineage (GTDB taxonomy): Bacteria > Bacillota > Bacilli > Lactobacillales > Lactobacillaceae > Lactiplantibacillus > Lactiplantibacillus paraxiangfangensis. The sequence continues at coordinate 14,442 of CALFSK010000069.1, forward strand.
TTTAAAAGCCAGCTAACGGCGGGACACGAAATTGCACCAGCATTTGATTCGCAGACGCGTCAAAATGCGTTAGCTTGCCGGATTCTCATGTCAGACCGGTCAATGAAACTAAAAGAATTGGCGATTGATTTTGATGTCAGCGTGGCGACCATTTCTAACGATTTGACCACGCTAGGCACACCGTTTGACGATTATGATTTATCAATTGAGCGGTTAAAGTCCCGCGGCATTCAAGTTGCGGGCACGGAAGGTAATATTCGGAATCTGTTTGCCACGATCTTGAATAATGAAATTAATGATTACGAGTTCTTTAAGACAATCGGCAAACTCAATCAGGGCTTGGCTGTATCGGCCAGCGACGAGCAATCGTACTTCTTGAACTTATTAGATGCCGGCACGTTATTGATTTGTTACCATGCCGTTCGGGATTTAAAAAAGAAGTACTTTGCGTCGGTACCGGATGGTCAGTTGCAACAACTGATCATTACCTTGACGACCGGGGTCATGCGGTTGAAGAGTCATAAGCGCGTCACGTATTTACGGGGCATCAATCGCGATGACTTTCTCAAATATCAGCGTATTGCGCTTGCCATCATGACTCAGTTGCCAGCGGACGTTAAAACCGTTATCACGGGTGCGGAAATTGATTTTCTAGCCCAGCAGATTAAGGGATTAACGTTCCGCATTGACCAAGACGCTTCGTTATCGAACTACGATTTGCAACTCACTTATCAGGTGAAGAAGTTAATCGACGCGGTTGCCCATCACTTTAATTGGTCGTTTGGGACTGATGATCGGCTACTGAATAACCTGACGGCGCACATGCAAATTGCGTTGCAACGTAACGGTGTTAATGGTCCAGTGCCACCAAGTCCAGAACTGCAAGAAGTTCGCGAACAGTACCCGAAGCTATATTCGGCGGTCGTGCGGAGTTTTGCCAGCACGTTCCCGGATCAAGATTTTAAAGCGGATGAATTAACGTACTTGTTGATTCACTTCGCCAGTACGTATGAACAACAATTAAGTCACCAAGCCTTAAAGGTGTTGGTACTCTGTCCGAATGGGATGACGACCGCCCGGATCTTAAAGACCCGTTTGGCACGCTTAGTCCCAGAGATTACCACCATTGAAGTCGCTCGAATTGGGAACCTTGGTCAAATCAACTTACAAGGATTTGACATGATTCTCTCGACGACGACGCTGCCCGGGTTCAAGTTGAACTACCGGGTGGTCAGCCCGTTGTTACTTGAAAATGAAGTCAGTTCGCTACGTGAATACATCCACCAGTATTATCCAAGTACGCTGGCGGTTGAAGCACCAGCCGTTGATGAAACGACGACGAATCTGGACTTTGATACCGTGTATCAACGAATGACAATCGCTAAACAAATTCTGAATCGGTTTACGATCACCCCCATTAGAAACGATCGTGAAACCATTGCGGAGACCTTAGTTAAGATCACCAAGCATATCGATTCGAATTTGATACACGACCCCCTAGAAGTTGCGGGGCGGTTGTTACATCGTTTGAGTAGAGCACCGGTTGGTATCCCTAACACCAATCTGGCGCTAGTGCACACGTTAAGTCAACAGGTGACCGCTCCGTATTGTGCCATCTTTGAACTGGATCAGCCAATCACCTTTAAGAGTATGGATCAAAGCGAGATTCGGCTTCAACGAATTGTGTTGATGCTCGGTCCCGAAAACATCAGCGACTTTGAAAATCGTTTGATGGGTAAGTTGAGTGCGTTAGTCATTGAGAGTTTGGATAACACCCAGACTTTTATGACCGGTGATCGCCAACAACTATATCAGTTAATTAGCAAAGCCTTTTTGAACGAACTAACGAAATAGAGTAGGTGAATAGAATGGAAGCTTTAGATAAAAAAATGATTGCGTTGAACCAACAAGTAGCAACGCAAGAAGAAGGCATCCGCTTAGCCGGTCAACTTTTGGTCGATGGCGGCTGTGTCGAGCCTGAATATATTGACGCGATGCAAGCGCGTAACAAGGATGTTTCCGTTTATATGGGTAATTTCATTGCCATCCCCCATGGTACTGAAGATGGCATGAAACACATTAAAAAGACCGGTATTTCAGTGGTCCAAGTACCAATGGGTGTTAGCTGGGGAGACCCGGGCAATAACGATGATGACAAGACCGTCACAGTTATCTTCGGGATTGCCGGGTTGAACGGTGAACACTTGAACCTCTTATCTCAGATTGCCATATACTGCAGCGATGTCGCCAACGTGGCGAAATTAGCGGACGCTCAATCTGAAGATGAAATCATAAATCTATTAAAGGAAGTTGATTAGAATGTTAGACGTACATTTTGGCGCAGGTAATATTGGTCGGGGCTTCATTGGCGAAACCTTGGCTGACAACGGCTTTAAGATCACTTTCGTTGACGTTAACGAAACTTTGATCGATGAATTAAATAAACGCAATGGTTACACCATTGAATTGGCTGCAGAAGGTCAAAAGCATATTGAAGTTCACGATGTAAAGGGGATTAACAACGGCAAAGATCCTAAGGCAGTTGCTGAAGAAATTGCCCAAGCTGACATGGTTACGACCGCGATTGGGCCAAAGATCTTGAAGTTCATCGCGCCACTCATTGCCGACGGGTTAAAGTTACGGCATGCTAACAACAATACGACTCCAATTGACATTATTGCGTGTGAAAACATGATTGGTGGGAGCCAATCATTGAAGAAGTCGGTTTACGAATCCTTAGATGATAGCGAACAAGCTTGGGCCGACGAAAACGCCGGGTTCCCAAACGCCGCTGTTGACCGGATCGTGCCACTTCAAAAGCATGACGATCCATTGTTTGTTTCCGTTGAACCATTCAAAGAATGGGTTATCGACAAGTCACAAATGAAGAACCCTAAGATTCAATTGAAGGGTGTCGACTATGCGGACGATTTGGAACCATATATCGAACGTAAGTTATTCTCCGTTAACACTGGTCACGCCACCGTTGCTTACACTGGTAACATTAAGGGCTACAAGACCATTGGTGAAGCCGTTAAAGACGACAGCGTGGTTGACCAAGCTAAGCGCGTCTTAGGCGAAACTGGGGACTTGTTGATTCAAAAGTGGGGCTTCGATCCTGAAGTTCACCACGCTTACCAAAAGAAGATTTTGAGCCGGTTTGAAAACCCATATATCTCAGATGATATCGAACGGGTTGGCCGGACCCCAATTCGGAAACTTGGTTATGACGAACGCTTCATCCGCCCAATTCGCGAATTGAAGGACCGTGGTCGCGACTACAGTGCCCTCATTGATACGGTTGGTGAAATGTTCTTCTTCAACTACCCTAACGATAGCGAAAGCGTTAAGTTACAAGAAATGTTGAAAGACGAACCAATCGAACAAGTTATCCGCGAAACCACTGGTTTAAAGGATGACGACTTAATTAATGAAATTAAAGCTTCTTACGAAAAGCATTTAGCTGCAACTAAGTAGCGTAAAAAAATAAAGTACCGGGATCACAAACCGCCATAGTGATCCGGTACTTTATTTTTTTGTCTAAAAGTTGAAAATGAAATTTGAAATGGTTAGTTCCAGAATTGCCACCAAGGCTTAGCCCGTTGTTTGGCAGCCTGCTCGTCTAGGCGGTCCAACACGAGGTTGAGCCGGTAGTTGAGGGAATCTAAGCGCCGGATGATAATTTCTTGTTGCTTGGCCAGTTCGGCGTTACTTGGACCACTTGGTTGGGCCACTGCGGATTGTACAAGTTTAGCTGGTTTCGCGACAGGGGTTACCGTCTCTTCTACGGTAGCTTCGCTGACCGGTTGTGTTCCGTGTTCGTTGAAGGTCTGGTCTAAGGCGTTGGCCAGCGTTGCACCTTGTTCAGTGAGTTCGATGGCTGCCTTGAAGGTTGCCAGGTCTGCCTGGTTGTACAGGCGGTGACTGCTATCAGTTGTTCTAAAACGGGTCTCATCATTGAGTTGTTTTTCGACTAACGTACTGTATTTGCGCAAGGTGACTGCCTTGATGCCAAGTTGTTTAGCGGCAACCGAGGCCACTAGTTTTGTTTCCTGTTCGGAATTAATTGTTTGTTCAGACAAAATAAGCACTTCCTTAAGATATATCGTTTCTATAACGCTATTATATCGAATTTTTTAATGAACGAACACCGTTATGCGCTTTATTAGTGACCGGGGTTCAGGCTTTTAGAACGTGATGAGTGGTCAAAACATGCTATGATAAGACGTAAAATTAATTGAAGTGAGGATCTTTAAATATGATTGAACCAGTAGACGCGACCACCTTTGAAACGGTGGCCGACGGGACGGCGTTGACGGTGGTTGATTTCTGGGCGGATTGGTGTGGCCCTTGCAAGATGCAGACGCCAGCCTTAGAAGCGCTAGATGAAGATTACGACGGAAAAATCAAATTCGCTTCCCTGGACGTTGACCAGTACCAGGAAATTGCGGAAAAGTTTGAAATCATGAGTATTCCGGCCCTCGTTGTTTTTAAGAACGGTAAGCCGGCTGAAAAGGTCGTCGGTTTCCATCCGCAAGCAGCGTTAAAAAAATATTTAGATCAAAAATTGGCTGAAGTGACAACGGCCGAATAAAAAGACGTCTGTTAAGGCGTCTTTTTATATTACTCATATACTTATATTTTTGATAAATAACAACTGATGTCAAATTAAAGTCTACTAAGTTTTCATGAAAACAAGCTGACGAATCGTGCGTGGTTGGAACGGAAAGCTTATTAATAATAAAAGAGGCAGGGGTTTTACAATATAATTAGCGGTATTCGTGTTACATTAAAATGAAATAAATCGTTTTTGGGGGAACGCTTTATGAAAAAAATCGTTTGGTTACTACGTTTGGGAATCGTCGCTTTTGGGGCGTTGTTGGTTTTTGAATCAATCGAAGCGCCAAAGCATGCGCCAGCACCAAGTGTTTACGTTGTTAATCCAGCCGTTGAAAACAAAACGGCTCAGCACAGCTCCAACGGGCAAGTGCGGTTACCGCACGAAGTCCTGCACGCACCACAGACGGTACCCGTAGCGGCGCCGCAATCACTGGCATCGTAATTTTTAATCGAAGAAATAGAAAAGGCCTTAATTACCCACTCGTTGGGTAATTAAGGCCTTTTTGACTGCTTAGAGCTGATTGTAGATGGTTTCAATTAAATCGTCGCTATTATCAATTAGCTGGCGGTTGAGTGAGATCAAGTACCGGGGTTTCAGTGGATTGACGATGTTATGAAAAGTGTCCTGAATAAGACAACCGGTCAGGGTGAAGGTGTTCCGATGATCTCGGACAATAATGTTGAAGTGACGCAAATCATTAGTCACAATCACGTTGGTACCGATTAAATGGGTCAGATTCAGTCCCAACGTTGCGGTTGAGTTAGTTAGCCCTGCTAGTCCGGTTTGCTTAATGAGTTGAATGGCGCCATCAATTCGTTCTAACGCGGTGTACATCGAAAGCTTAGGCGTTTCGGTGGTATTGGATCGGTGCATATATGGTCCCAGTACTAAGTTCATTACAAGTCCCCCCAACCTTTGTTTATTAACCTAATCATAATAGTCAGGGAGGCATTAGGCGAAGATTGCAACGTGTTTGGCCGGTTAGTTGGGTGACTTTGTGGGTTAGCTTCGTTCAATTGCCAAACAAAAAAATTCCCGGTCGTGACCGAGAATTTCAAGGATTATTAATCAGTTTCATTTTTACGTGAGGATACGGCTAGTTCGGGGAACCAGATGGCGATTTCGTGATGCGCATTTTCACGGCTGTCAGAAGTGTGAATAATGTTTCTCAAGATCCCGTCAGGATAATCATGGGCGTAGTCGCCCCGAATCGAACCTGGTTGTGCATCGGATGGCCGTGTATTACCAGCTAAGTGGTGGATGGCCTTTACAACGCTTGCGCCGCTGACGATGATGGCAACTAATGGCCCTTCCATCATGTAGGTCTCGATCTCTTTAAAGTAAGGTTTTCCCACCTTTTCAGCATAGTGGGCTTGAAGTTGTTCGGCAGTTGCGGTGGTGACTTTCAGGGCGGAAATCTGATAGCCCTTTTGTTCTAAACGAGAAATGATATCTCCGATGTGTCCTTCAGCGACCCCATCGGGTTTAACGAGAACTAAAGTTTTTTCTGAATTTGCCATAATACGACCCCTCCTCAAGTTAAGTAAACGCTTTCATCGCTATTGATTAAATTGTAGATTAATTTGATGAGTGCGTCAACTAGAATCGTGTGGGGAACGTCACAATCTTAAACAGCAGTTAAGGATGATGATAGTTCTTTTTGACCAATGAAATCGTTATAATGGGGATAGCTTAAAATAAAAGGGATTGATACAGCATGCCACCACTTGATTTAACACATATTCGTCAGCACCACACCGTTGCCGAATTAATTGCGCTCGGGAAAGCCCGGCGCCAAACCACGTCGTTTGACCAGCTAGGAACGTTTACACCAGTTGAACGTAACGCGGGCGCGTATTTGAAACACGTTCGTGCAATGTTAGTACCGGAATTATTGCCACTGCGCCGTGAGCGCATGTCAGCTTCCGCGTTTGCTTTTTTTCGGGGTTCCGTGGAACTGATGGATTATGATTTGGATTATCAAAAGTCAACGGAGATTCCAGCCGTTGTTTGTGGTGATGCGCATCTAGGTAATTTCGGGTTTTACGCGTCGCCAGAACGGCGGCTCGTCTTTGACCTTAACGACTTTGATGAAGCGGGTGTCCACCCGTGGGAATGGGATTTACGTCGATTACTCGTCAGCATTATTTTGGCCGCCCGTAACTCGAATTTTAAGCCTAAAAAGGTCGACAAACTCGTTCGGACAGCCAGTGCTAGTTACCGTGAAGCGATTAAACGCATGTTTGACCAAACGACGTTGGATCGTTTCTACCGGGACAATGAGGTCCAAGCCGTTTTGAATTTCGGTGGGCAACCGGAAGATACGGCGAACTTTATTGCGGATTTAGTCAAAAAAGCCCAAAAACGGAATTCTGAACAAGTTGTACGTAAGTTTACTTGGACGAATAGCCACGGTGAGCGCCAGTTTAAGGACAACGCACCGCGTTCCGTACACATTGATAAGAAGACGTACCGGGGCTTAAAGCACGGCATTCAAGAATATTTGCTCAATGTTCGAACGGACGTCGCTTTACTGTTGTCACAATATGAAGTGACCGATATTATCCGCCACAGTGTTGGTGTGGGGAGTTTTGGGTCGCTGTGTTACTTGGTCTTGCTCACGAGTACGGACGGCAGCCACATGGTCTTACAGATCAAGGAGGCGCTACCGACCCGTAAAGTGGGAAGCCAGTCCCAACAAGCTCTGACGGCAGCCCTCGAACTTTCCGAAGGTCAACGGATCGTCAGTTCGCAACGCATTTTACAGGCCACTTCGGATGTCTTTTTAGGCTACTTCCAAATGGCCAACAAGAGCTTTTACGTGCGTCAATTCCGTGATATGAAAGAGTCAATCGATATTGCGACTTTGGATTGGGGACAATTTTCAGCGTATGCGAATACGTGTGCGATGATTTTAGCACAGGCCCACGCGCAGAGCCCAACTGCGGCGATGATTCGTGGTTACATCGGTAGCACGACGAAGTTTGATGATGCCATGGCTAACTGGTCAGAGGCCTACGTTGAACAAGTTGAATCGGATTATCAAGATTTTTTAGATAAGCCATAAATGCAATGATATAAGGGGATTAGCGGATGCTAGTCCTCTTTTTTAAATAAAGAAATCAAAATGATTGCACTTTAATGATTTATTGATATACTTACTATTAGTAAGTGAAATTGATTTGAAAGGACTGTTAATAAATATGACAAAATATGGTGTAATTGTAGGTTCCATTCGTAAAAATTCTTATTCTAAAGGGGTGGCCGACGCAATCGTTGCGGGCTTACCAGAAGATGCAGAAGTAACGTACTTAAATATCGCTAAGTTACCACTTTACAATCAAGACTACGATGAGGCTTCACCGGTTGAATATACCGAATTCCGGAATGCCGTTGCGGCGCAGGACGCAATCATCTTCGTGACACCTGAACACAACCGTAGTATTCCAGCTGCTTTGAAGAACGCCTTGGACGTTGCTTCTCGTCCCTGGGGTCAAAGTGTTTGGGGCGGCAAGCCAGCGTTGGTTGCGTCACAATCAATTTCTGGCATCTCTGGCGTTTTAGCACACCACGTCTTACGTCAATCATTGGTATTCTTAGACATGCCAACGATGCAACAGCCTGAATTATATATCGGTAATACGGACAAATTATCCGACGAAAACGGCCACATCACTAACGAAGGTACGCAGTCCTTCTTAGCCGGTGCGGGTAAGCAATTTAGCGAATTTGCTGCTAAGTTCATCAAGTAGTTACAACTGTAGTTGAGATCCAATCAAAAGGTTGTTGAACTTTAGTCCATAAGTCATTAAAACATGCAAAAAAGCGGGGCCTTCAAAATCTTGAAGGTCCCGCTTTTATATATAACCTATTTATTCCAAAGGTACTTAGCGTCAAAGTCGTGGTCGTATGAAGATAAGATCTTAGGACCATCGTCCGTAACAACTAAAGTGTGTTCGTATTGGCAACTGAGGCTACCGTCTAAGGTCCGAACGGTCCAGCCATCGTCAGCGGTTTCGCCAGAACGCCAGTCACCGATGTTAACCATTGGTTCGATGGTGATGGTCATACCGGCCTTTAAACGGGTCCCGTGGCCAGCTTCGCCGTAATGAGGAACGTCAGGCTTTTCGTGCATCGTCGGTCCAATACCATGGCCGATGTATTCGCGGACAACGCCGTAACCCATTTCGTTTTCGGCGTAGTTTTGAATGGCCCAACCAATGTCACCGATTCGGTTACCGACAACGGCTTGGTCAATACCCAAGTAGAGGGCTTTCAAGGTAACGTCCATTAACTTCTTAACTTCGGGTGATGGCGTACCGGCAACGAATGCGTGGCATGAGTCACTCAAGTAGCCGTGGTAGTTAATGACGGTGTCGACTTTTAAGAGGTCGCCATCCTTAACTAAAATGTCTTTGCTAGGGCAGCCGTGGCAAATCATGTCATTAACACTGACACAAGTTGAGTACTTGTAGCCTTCAAAGTTTAATTCACCAGGGGTAGCGTCATGGGCGATGATGAATTCGTATGCGAAATGGTCAACGTCCCAAGTAGTTATTCCGGGTTTGATGTAATCTTCCAAGGCGTGGAAGAGGCCGACCATGATGTCGCCGGCTTCTTGCATTCCCTTAATCTCGCGATCTGATTTAAGAGTTATCATGTAATCCTCCAAAAATATTAAATATATTGTAGATAAAATAATGTCCATCCCTAGTATACTGCAACGGCAGATATCCGACAAAAAGCAATGTTCAAGATTGGGCGCACAGTGGGGATTGGGGCAAGCAAATCGCGACATTTAACTGCAATCGCTTTCAGAAAAAAGTCCAAAAAAATTTCCAGTCCAAAAAGGCCCGTGTGGCGGGCTGAATCTGGATTGGTTGTTTACAACGCGTTTAATATTCAAGAATTTGGACTTTTCATCGTCAAAGTTAATGATACAATATATAGTGTTGTTTCGAACAGAAACACTACATATGGTAGTGAATTCGTGACTAGTTGGCCAACTGGACACTAACAACCGCATATTGATAAACGGAAAGAGGAGCATGATTTTGAGTAATTATTTTAAATTCTTATCACACCAATTGAAGGGTTGGCCGCAACAGAACTACTACTTATTCTTCTTTAGCTTAGGTTGTCAGGTGATGACGCTGGTTAACGCGCCAATCACAACGTTATCCATTCTAACATTTATTGGGACGACTTTGGGTGTCCTTTGTGTGTTGGCCATCAACGCCGCCAAGTCGGTGAATGGCTGGCTAGGATTAATTTCCGCAGCCTGCTTTATCGTCGTTGGTTTTTCAGCAAAGAACTACCTTAGCATCGGTGAACAGCTTGCCTACGTTGTGACCCTGGATATTCCAGTGTTACTGAGTGCCGGCTGGAACGTGAACATGGTTTCTAAGATTCGGAAGTTCACGGGCCGGACTTGGGTCGTGGCCATTGTATCAACCCTAGTCGTTTATGGGATTTCAGGTTACTTAATTGGTGCTTTGACCGATGATCCGCGGCCGTGGATCGACGCAATCAGCTTTGCAATCTGCCTGACTGCCGGTGTCATCTGCTTCCTACGTTACAACAACCAGTACTTCTGGTGGGTTGCTTCCGGGTTAGCACAGATGGTGTTATGGTTCATTTCATTCCGTCAAGGATCTGCAACTTTAGCCATGTTCATCAACAGCTCCGTTTACTTGATGAACGACGTGTTAGCTTTCACCGTTTCACCTTGGTATAACAAGCATGAACGGGCCCGTCTAATTGCCGAAGAGCAAGCGGCAGCGGCTAAGAAGACTGATGCAACTAATGAGGATCAATCTTTTAGTTTGAATCATTAAGAATATTAACGAATTAATCTCCTATGACCTAGTCATAGGCGATTTTTTAGTCTTGTCTAGACATCTTATACAAGTTAATTATATATACAAACTCCTATATACGGCTATTTCGGAAGTTTATATTTTTAACGTTGACAGCTTGTCTAAACAAGTATATATTCATAAATGAAAGCGTTAACGGAAAAGAGGACGGTGGTCATGATTAATAAATCGGCACTAGTTTATGACGATTTAATGCAGAAAATCGATGCGGAAGTCTACCAGTTAGGGACTTACTTACCTAGTGAGAACCAGCTGTGCGACCTTTACGGAATTTCCCGGGAGACGGGGCGTAAGGCTTTAGCGACGTTGGCAGAGAACGGTTATATTCAAAAGATTCGGGGCAAGGGCTCACTGGTGATCGAACATCGGCAGTATGAATTCCCAGTCTCAGGAATTGTGAGTTACAAAGAACTTGCACAGAAGTTACACATTGCGACCGAAAACGTGGTCTATGGGTATGATCCGAAGGCAACGTTGCCCATTGCCGCGTTTGCTTCGCTGGGTGTTGACCTAACGGAGGAACCGGTGACGGCAATCAAGCGGGTGCGGGTGATTGATGATGAACCAGACATTATTGATAAAGATTATATTTTAAAATCAGTTATTCCAGACGTTCCGCGCAGGGCAGCCGAGGATTCACTCTACGCTTACTTTGAAGATGAGTTGGGGTTAGAAATTGGGTACGCCACGAAGGAAATTACGATGGAACCAGCGAACGCTGAGGACCGGGCGGAACTGAACTTAGATCCTGGGGCCTACATGGCAGTTGTTCGTAGCGTGACCAGTTTAACGGATGCGCGGGCGTTCCAATTCACGGAATCGCGACACCGCGCGGATAAGTTCCGTTTCCGCGACTTTGCTCGCCGGCAACGGAAACCAATGTAAGCAAACTAAGAGTGGAGAAAGTGCAATGAAATTATCACAACAAGTTATTTACCAGATTTACCCGAAGTCCTTTTATGATAGCGATGGGGATGGTGTCGGTGACCTCCGTGGCATTATCCAAAAAATTCCCTATCTGAAAAAATTGAATATTGACATGATTTGGTTCAATCCATTTTTTGTCTCACCACAAAATGATAATGGTTACGATATCGCTGATTACTACCGAATCGATCCGCAGTTTGGGACGATGAGTGATTTTGAAGAATTGGTCGCCAAGTTAAAGGCGGTCCATATCGGCGTCATGCTTGATATGGTCTTCAACCATACGTCGACTCAGCACCCGTGGTTCCAACGGGCGCTAGCGGGTGATAAGAAGTATCAAGCGTTCTACTATTTACGCCCCGCAAAAGCGGACGGCAGTTTACCGACTAATTGGGAATCAAAGTTCGGGGGTTCGGCCTGGGCGCCATTTGGGGAGACTGATTTGTACTATCTCCACCTATACGATGAAACGCAGGCCGATCTCGATTGGCATAATCCCGAGGTGCGGGCAGCCTGTGCCGCCGTGGTCAACTTCTGGCGTGACAAGGGCGTGACCGGATTCCGGTTTGACGTCATCAACGTTACGGGGAAATCCGAACAGTTGGTGGACGCACCCGCGGGCGTAGCGTCCAAAACGCTATATACCGATACGCCAATCGTCCATGACTATTTGAAAGAACTTAATCAGACTAGTTATGGTCAGGATCCGGACAGTGTCACGGTAGGTGAAATGTCATCCACAACTATTCGCAATAGCGTTGGGTATACGAATCCGGCTAACCACGAATTGTCGATGGTCTTTAACTTTCACCACCTCAAGACCGATTACGTTGATGGTCGGAAGTGGTCGCGAATGGCCTTTGATTTTCCCCGGTTGAAACAGTTACTAGATGACTGGGCAACCGGGATGAACGCTGGCGGTGGCTGGCAAGCGCTATTTTGGAATAACCATGACCAACCGCGGGCAATTAACCGTTTTGGGGATGCCGGCAAGTATCGTGTCAAGTCGGCAGAGATGCTCGCGACGGTCATTCATTTACTGCGGGGAACGCCGTTTATTTACATGGGAGAAGAGATCGGGATGACTGATCCGGACTACCCATCGATGGCGGATTACGTTGATATCGAAGCGCTGAATGCTTATCGGGCACTCATTCGTAGCGGGTATAGCCATGCGGATGCGTTTACCATTGTGAAGACCAAGGCCCGTGACAACTCACGGACGCCGATGCAGTGGGATGCCAGTGCGACGGCTGGTTTTACGACTGGTCGGCCGTGGTTACGACCAACCAATCAGGATCAGATTAACGTGGCCGATGAATTGGCACACGGGGAACTCTTCAAGTATTACCAAACTTTAATTCGATTACGGAAGACGATGCCGATCATTGCGGATGGTGATTACCAGACGTGGCGTTTAGATGATGAGCAAGTCTTTGGCTTCTGGCGCACCCTAGGTTCCCAGCGCCTACTCGTTTTAAATAATTTTTATTCGAACGCAACAGTGGTTGCGCTACCGACTGAGATGGTTGATGCCCAAGTGGTGTTATCCAACTACGATAACGTGGATGTGCAGCCCGAAATGGTCTTGAAACCATATCAATCGATTGTTTTGTCACAGGGTTAGGAATGGAGGAGAGTATTATGGCACACGCACAAACGGTTACAATTTTATCACCGGTTGCCGGTGAGGTAATTCCGTTAGCGGCTGTTAAAGATCCCGTTTTTTCTGCTGGAATGATGGGACTAGGTTTTGGGGTTCAGCCGACTAGTGGAGACATTGTGGCGCCCGTTAGTGGGAAAGTCACAATGATTGCAGAAACGAAACACGCGTTGGGGTTTACAACGCCAGACAATAATTTGGAAGTTTTAGTCCACTTAGGTATTGATACGGTTGATTTAAAGGGGACGCCGTTCAAATTGACGGTGGCGGCTGGTGATGAAGTTAAGGCTGGCGACACCATCGCAACGATGGATCTCGCAATGATTGAAAAGGCTAACCGGCAGACGACAGTCGTCCTAGCCGTGACCAATTCGAGTGATAAATTGGACGGCTTAGACGTGACGACTGGGACGCAGACCGCTGGCGCAGTGGTTGCGACGGGGCGGCTAAATGCGAATACGTTCAACGCTAAGCGTCAGGGACGCCTCCCTAAGGCTGGCAAGTATGATCAGTTAGCAGCCGATATCGTTGAAAATGTCGGTGGTGTGGAAAACATTAGTAGCTTGATTCATTGCATTACCCGGTTGCGGTTCTACTTAAAAGATGAGAGTAAAGCTAACGATGACGTGGTGGCCAACTTAAAGGGTGTCATCGACATCGCCAAAGCGGGCGGTCAATATCAAGTCGTGATTGGACCAGCCGTTACGGACGTTTACGACGCGGTAATTAAGTTAATTGGACCGGAATTTTCAAATGATTCTGAAACGGCCAAGGCCGTAGCCGAAACGAACGCGGCGGCTAACCGGCCAGATACAGCGTGGGGCCTAGTTAAATGGGGCTTCAGTAACTTGATTGGGGTCATCACGGGGTCCATGATTCCCGTGATTGGACTTTTAGCCGCTTCAGGGATTTTAAAGGGGATCTTGGCACTACTGATTACCTTTAAGGTGGTTAGCACCACGGCCCCAACCTACGTCATTATTAGTGCGATGGGGGATTCCGTCTTCTACTTCCTACCGATTTTTGTCGGCTTCACAGCCGCTAAAAAACTCGGTTCCGATCCCGTCATCATGGGGATTATTGGTGGGGTTTTAACGTATCCATCGATTGTTGCGATTGCAACTAAGGGCAAAGTCGTTAGCACGTTATTTGGGATGGGCATCAACGCCAATTTCTTTGGGTTACCATTCCACGTGGCTTCATACACTTACTCAATCTTCCCAATGATTGCCGGTGCCTGGTTGGCTAGCAAGTTGGAACCATGGCTAAAGCGTGTGATTCCAACCGTATTACGGATGATTTTCGTGCCATTATTTGAAGTTGTCATTGTTTCAGGCGCTATTTTGATTTTCCTTGGCCCAGTTATCACGGTCTTCTCGACCGGTTTAGCAAACTTAATCGTTGCAGTTTACAACTTGAGTCCTGCTATTTCTGGATTGATCATCGGGGGCTTCTATCAAGTCTTGGTTATTTTTGGGTTGCACTGGGCCGTTATTCCAATCGTGGCCAACGACATTGCGACCACGGGCCACAGTTATTTGAACGCCATTATTTCCGCAACGATGGTCGCTCAAGGTGGCGCGGTTATGGCGATTGCGCTGAAGTCTAAGTTAGCAAATATTCAAGAACTTGCATGGCCCGCAACGATCTCAGCATTTTGCGGTGTTACTGAACCCGCAATGTACGGGATTAACTTGAAGTACGGCCGTGCTTTCGTAACAGCTAGCATCGGTTCCGCAGTCGGTGGTTTCTTAACCGGTTTGATGCGTGTTAATATGTGGGGCTTTACCGGTTCTCTGATCGGGGTCACCTCATTCGTTAACCCTCAAAAAGGGATCGACTTTAGCTTTTACGGGTTCTTAATTGCGTCACTTGCAACGATTATCGTTTCCTTCACGTTAACCTGGATGTTTGGGTTTAAGGATGAAGACGCTGAAGCAGTCAAAACTGCTCCAAAGAAGCGGCACTTGGGCCAAACGGCTTAACAATTAGTATTTTATAACTCAAATTCAAAAGGACCGTCACGCAAAATCCAAGCGGGTTTTGCGTGACGGTCCTTTTATGATGCAGGCCATCCTATTATGAACTGATTGCGGCTAAGCGCGCCTGTTGTCGAATTGCTTCGACGTAAATGCGGACAAAGTCAGTCCCGTAAGTCGCTGCAAGCTGTTGTTCTAGGCTTGGGGTTGGGGGCAGTTCTTTGAGTAATGGTCGAATCCATTGATTGGTTGGCAATAAGCGGAGTAGCTGATGACTTGTAAACTGTGAAAATAGCAAGTTACGACCAAAATACTTGCCGACGCGTGCTTGAAAAACTGGTTGCTTAACTGGCACCAGTTGAAGACTACTATTATTCATATTACCTAGTAGCAATTTGGCACTTGGAAAGTCGTCGTGTAAGTCTAAACGGTGGTTCTTGTAAGCTTTAGCGATTACTGGTGATAACTGGACTAACCAGATTAACTGGTGTTGTTCCAAGTGTAAAATCAAACGCAAGGTGATGACATCGGTCGTACTAAGATGGTAACTGTAACGTTGAAGCGTTTTGGCGGTTAACCGGTTGCGTAAAGTTTGTTGGACGGCAGTAAAGTTGCCAGCCTCCCAAGTCACGGTCAGTTGATCGTGATTGGTCAACCACAGTTTGTGGTCGGCAATCCGCAAAGTCAGAAAATTCGGTGTGAGACCGTACGGCTGGTCCAGCATGAGCAGCCAGTAGGAGCTGGCGCTGGAACGCGCAAAGTTGCGGGCTAAAACGTGGGCGTTAGTCGGTAGTGCCATTTGAACGGCGAGTTGAAGTCGTCGGCGGTCATCCGCGGCGCTAACAAATTGATGTGGATCATGTGTGATCCGACGTTTGGCCATGGGTATCCCCTCCTAACTGATAAAACACCTTAAGTATAGGTCAAATCACAGCGAACGACACGCCAAAGGTGTTTTTTGTTGCGGTCGTGACAAATCATTCGCAAATTAGCGACAACAACGCCGTTTTGTCACGCTATCCGCCTTTAAATAAGCGTAAACTAAATGATAAATTCTCGAGGGGGCAAACGGGACATGCGAAAATGGTGGCGGTGGTTCATTGGTCTAGGCGTTATGGTGAGTATTGGAAGTGGCGTTTGGTGGTACACTCAACACCGCACCATTTTGACGGGACAACTACGGGCTGAAACCTTTGCGTTGGTATCCAGCGCTGAAAATTCATCATTGGACTACCAGAAGCAGTATCGGTACGTGGAGGATATCCATGATGGTCGGGGCTACACGGCGGGCATCATCGGGTTTACGTCGGCCACGGGGGACCTTTTAAAGGTTGTTAATCGCTATCAGCAATTGGCACCGCGTAATCGGCTTAGGAAATATCTCCCAGCGCTGCGTAAGGTAAACGGGTCGGCGAGTCACCGGGGACTGGGATCAGCCTTTGTGCGGGACTGGCACCAAGCCGCTAAAGACCAGCGACTTGTACGGGCCCAAAATGACGTGGTGGAACAAATGTACTTGCGTCCGGCCGTTAAAGCCGCCCAAAAAGACGGGCTAGCCCCGCTTGGCCAGTATATTTATTACGATGCGCTCGTGGTTCACGGCCCGGGCAACGGCGCCGCAAGTTTTGGTGGGATTCGGCGGGCGGCTAAGTTGCGAGCGAAGACCCCGGCGCAGGGTGGCAGCGTTAAGAATTATTTGCGGACCTTCCTCGTTGTGCGGGCTAAAGTGATGCGTCAAGAAACGGCGCATCAGGACTTGTCCCGGTTAAATACCCAGTGGCAGTTTGTGGTCGCGGATAATGAACGACTACGGTTACCGCTAACTTGGAAAATGTATGGTCAATCCTTTACGTTGACGAGGACGAAATTGCGTCAGATGATGCGTTGATGATTTTTGAGCACATGCTTATTAGTCCTAAATCGAATATCAACTAGTCCAAACACGATTTGTTTACGTCTTAGAGAAGCCGTAAACTTAAAAAGAAGGCAAAGCGAACATAACGTGATCAAGCTGAAAGAGTGAGGGCTAAAGATGAAACGAATTATTGTTGGAATTACGGGGGCATCCGGGACGATTTATGCCGTTGATTTATTGAAAAAATTACACGAATTGCCCGCTGTGGAAGTTCACCTCGTCATGAGTACGTGGGCGAAGAAAAATTTGGCGCTGGAAACGGACTACGATTTGAAGCAGTTAACGGCACTGGCCGATAAAACGTATCACATCAATGACCAGGGTGCGACGATTGCCAGTGGGTCGTTTTTAAACGACGGGATGGTCATCGTGCCAGCTAGTATGAAGACGGTGGCGGGGATTGCGGCCGGCTACGGGGATGACTTGATTGCCCGTGCGGCCGACGTCACGATTAAAGAACAGCGTAAATTAGTAATTGTTCCACGTGAAACACCGCTGAGTGTGATTCATTTGGAGAACTTAACGCGCTTGGCTAAGTTAGGCGTACAGATTGTGCCACCAATTCCCGCGTTCTATAATCATCCGCAGACGATTCAAGATTTGGTCAACCACCAAACGATGAAAATCTTGGACGCCTTTCACATTCGTAACGAAACGGATCGTCGCTGGGAAGGGGACTAAAGATGCCAACGTTTAAAACTGAACAAGCTGGGTACGCAATGACTGCGACGCTCCAGCAAATTGGGTTTGACTTACTGATTGTTGTGACGGGTGGCACGAACCCGCACATCGGGGACGTGACCACGGTGACCGCCACAACCCCCGCACAAACGGTCAAGTTTCCTAGCCATGACGGCCGGTTCCATAAGGACAACTTTATTTCTGACCGCTTAGCAGCCCAATTGCAACCTTACCTAGCGGGTAGCTGTACGATTACCGCGGGTATTCACGTTAATCAAATTACGAAGGCTCAGATTGCGGCGGCTGCGCCAATGACTGAAGCCCTCGGTCAACAAATTATTGACTGGCTGGCAGCACACCCGGTAAAAGCGGCGCGACCCGTTTATTATCAAAATGATGAACAACCCAAGTAAGCTTTTAAGCATAATAAAAAGGCGTTTCAGCGAAATTAAGCTGGAGCGCCTTTTGCATGGTTACTTTTAGCCTTTAGGTTCTGAAAAATGACAGTAAGTGCTCAATTCTGACGGGCGTCTTTTTTAGCTTGTTCGACTAAAATGTTATCGACAATGTCTTGCAAGCTGGTTCGGGCCAACCGTGCTTCGGCTGCCATCTGTGCGTCTTGGTAGTACTGCTTTAAAACGGTTTGGATATTGCCACCAACGATGCACGCGGGGTTGGTCTTGGGATCAACTGCGAATAACGGTTTATCTCCCTCCACGGCGTAAAAGACGCTGAGTAGCGAAATGTCAGTGAGTGGTTTTGCCAAGGCTGGTTGGGCCGTCCCGGGTGTTGTGGTGATGAGGCCCGCCTTACGAAGCTTGCTCATTAACCGGCGGACAACGACCGGACTCGTCTCGATACTGGCGGCGATGGCGTCGGAAGACAATTTTGTGTCAGCGTAGATTTTAATATAGGCTAACAAATGGATTGAATCACTAAAACGAGTGGAAACGCGCATTTGATCACTTCCTGTAACTTTATTAATTACCGATATTATAAACTGTCGGGATTATAAAAGCAATCATTGCTATTTAGCTCGTTTTATATGTAACTTTTGAGCGATAATAGTTGTTTCGGCTTGCCGAATCGTTTATGATGAGGTTACCAAAAATTGAGCAGTCACTGCAAAAGGAGCAAAACCATGAGTGAAATTGAAACCATCCAGGCTTACTATGCGGCCTCATTGGGGAAGGATGGTCGAATCACGCGTACTCAGCGCCAAATTTTAGCTGCGGCGCTCGACTTATTTTCGGAAAAGGGGTACGAAGAAGTCGGCACGCGCGAGATTGCTGAACGGGCCGGGGTAGCTGAAGGTACGCTTTTTCATAATTTTGTGAGTAAGAACGGGATTTTAGAGGCCATCATGCAGCCCATTGTCAAAAGTGTTTTACCAACCATGCTTAATACGTTAGACCAAGCCGTATTGGATCAAAATAGTGATACCTTAGCCAGCTTCGTGGTGGCCCTGGTTCAAGACCGGGTGGCTTTTGTCACGCGTAATCAGGCGTCGCTAGCCGTGATTCTGTCACAGTTTTTCAATAATGCAACGGATCGGGCAGCGGTACTCAGCATGGTTTCACCGACGATTTTAGAGCAAGCTAACCAAGCTATGGATCGGCTGAAAGCGTCAGGGGAGTTAGTTAATTGGCCGAATCGGATTATTTTACAGCTCGTTTTTTCAACAATCGGTGGGTACGTTGTTGAGCGGGTTCTCTATCCGGAAGCCAATCCGTTCAGTCCGCAGCAAGTGACGCAGTATCTCAGTGATTTCTTAGTCAACGGATTAAATCCGCGGCGAATCCCCTTACACGTTGATGAGACTAGTTTCTAGATGATTTAGGAATACCAAAGAAATAATTGAAAACATTTGACTAATTTATTGATGATGATATACTACCAATTGGAATTAAAGTGAGCGCTCAATTTGAGCCGCACTGTTGAGGATCACACAGTAGTCCACAACCTGAATTCTAAACCAATAGAAGAGAGGGTTTCATAATGAAATCAGCAAAAACGAAGGACCACGCGACAATGGCTGCCAAGAAGTCAGAAAAGGCAGTGCACTCAACGGGTGCCGATAGTAAGAGCTTGGACGAAGTGAATGGGAGTGTCCGGGTACCAAAGGACGCCAATTTCTGGCGAACTTTGATTGCCTACACCGGACCGGGCGCTCTGGTAGCAGTCGGTTACATGGACCCAGGGAACTGGATCACGTCGATTGCTGGGGGTTCACAGTATAAGTACGCGTTGCTTTCCGTAATCTTACTTTCAAGTTTGATTGCGATGTTGCTACAAGCCATGGCAGCGCGTCTTGGGATTGTTACTGGGAAAGATTTAGCGCAACTCACACGTGAGCGAACTTCCAAATCTATGGGGATTTTCCTCTGGATTGTCACGGAACTGGCCATTATTGCGACCGATATGGCCGAAATTATCGGTTCCGGGATCGCGCTCAAATTATTATTTGGTTTTCCACTGATTGTCGGTATTCTAATTACTACCGCCGACGTCTTACTCTTGTTACTATTAATGAAATTAGGCTTCCGTAAAATTGAAGCCATCGTGGCCACTCTGGTTGCAGTTATTTTATTCGTATTCATGTATGAAGTTATTATTTCACAACCAAACGTCCCTCAAATGTTAAAAGGGTACGTGCCAACGACAGAAATTGTCAGCAATTCTTCCATGTTGTACCTCGCGTTGGGGATTGTCGGTGCGACCGTTATGCCACATAACTTGTATTTAGGGTCATCAATTTCGCAAACGCGTCAAGTTGATCGCAATGATGAAAAAGAAGTTGCGAAGGCCGTTAAGTTCACGACCATCGATTCCAACATCCAATTATCAGTTGCGTTCGTTGTTAACAGTTTGCTCCTGATTTTAGGTGCGGCACTGTTCTTTGGAACGAAGGGTGACTTAGGTCGTTTCGTTGACCTGTATAATGCGTTGGGTGACAGCAAGATCGTTGGGGCGATTGCGAGTCCCGTACTGAGCATGTTGTTTGCCGTTGCGTTACTGTCTTCCGGCCAAAGTTCAACCATTACGGGGACGCTTTCCGGGCAGATTATTATGGAAGGTTTTATCCGGTTACGGATGCCACTTTGGGCACAACGGTTACTCACACGGTTGATTTCCGTTGCACCCGTCCTAGCCTTTGCCATTTACTATCACGGCAACGAAGCTAAGATTGAAAGTTTACTAACGTTATCGCAAGTGTTCTTAAGTATCGCCTTACCGTTTGCCATGATTCCACTGGTTAAATTCACGAGTGATGCCAAACTGATGGGGAACTTCAAGAACCGGATATGGGTCAAATGGACGGCGTGGGTAATTACCGCGATTCTAATTGTATTGAACGTCTGGTTGATTCTCCAAACCCTTAGTTTAGTTTAAAAAATCGTTTTAAAAAGATAATGCGTGCTTACCAGGTTAGCTTGGTAGGCACGCATTTTTTGTTGGGATAAGGGTAAAGGGCGTTGCGGTTAGGAGATCGGCGAGACAGGGAATCAGGCCGTTTTCTAAATCATAGAGATTCGTCAGGTCCGTTTGTGTGACGTGATGACGGGTGCTGGCCAACAGTTCACGTTGGGTGAGTTGGACCTGATTGGCTGGGAGAATCAAGTCCGGTTGGCTCTTCCTAGTAATTGGGAGGGCGTTGTCGTGAACGAGGTAAGTGAACCTTGGCGCGGTATTTAAAATTAGGGTTAGCATACTGATCTCATGGGGATCGAGTTGGGCGGCTAATTGTTCGGTCTGCAGGGGAGAATAGACCATCGCGGCGTAAGCCTGTGGGGCTAGCTCAGGCAGGTGGTGACTTGGCGGTGTCAGGGTCACCGTTAATCCGAGTTGCCAGCTGGCTAGGAGCAAAACGGGGATGGTCGCCGCTTGGGTCGGACTAATCAGGATCGTTTGGCCAGCGCTGACGTTTTGCTGCTTGAGGCTAGTTCGACAGAGGGTCAGGTCTTCAAGCAGGTCAGCGCCGGTGTATCGACTACCGTTGACATCCGTTAAAACGGGCGTTTGGTAGTGTTGTTGTAATTGTTGTGTAATGAGTTGCGTTAATTGCCGCATGCCCGCACCTTCTTTCAAGCTACTTCGTGTACTTCATTTTATCTAAGCTTTGGCTACCAGTGTCGACGGTTTCTAACATCTGCGATTGTAAAGTCTTGGTTGCTAGTTTGGTGGCACGGGGCGTAAGGTCATGGGCTGGTTTGTTGGTTGTCCCCAGTGCCAAGTTGGTTTCGTGATCGACGTGGCTGACGAGGCTAGTCGTAGTAGGGGCGGGTGTGCTGACCGTATTGGCGGAAGCGGTGGCGGTAGTCGCAAACAGGGTCCCAGCGGCCATTAAAGTAATCGTTAATTTTGTAAATAAGTTTTTCATAATTATCAAACTCCTTTTTGAATGATGAATCGGGTGACTAGTTATTCAGCGGTTGGCATGAGCCAGTCATTTGAAAGCAACTGATGGAAATGTTTACCAAGCGGAACCCATAATTTCGATTTGTTGATATTGCGAAGCGTGTCCCAGAATAACGGGTCCTGCATCTGTTCGTCACTGAGTTTGACTTTGACGTATTCGCCGTCTTCAGTTTTAGCAATAACGAGTGGGTACATCACTTTGATAATTTGTGCAGCGTTGATATTTTTAATTTTGGGGTCGGTATCTAATAACATATGCAAAATCTCCTTGCCTGAAATGGCTTGATTGGTTTAATTGAATGACTATAGTCTACCGAGAATCCGGGGGACAAACTATCGAGTTTCAATAAGCTTTATCTAAGAAATTCTTAGACTTGTATTTATAAAACAGCAATTGACGTAGTGACGCGCTTTAGGGCCGTTGTATCAGACCATAAAACAAGCCCACCACAGGCAATTTTGCGTGTGGTGGGCTTGTTTTGAGATTATTAACTAGAGACTGAACGTTGAAAATGATTGATAGTTAATAGACATAGCATCATTAGGACCAATAAGTTTGTTAAGCTTTCCGCTTCCGGCCGCCCATGATTTCACCTGCCGCGGCGACCGGACTAAGCCTGAGAAGCGGTCTTAGTCCTCGCTTGCAAGTCGCAACCCCACGTCTCGCAAGACGTCGGTGGCGTAAACCGGAAGTACGCCGGTCAACGCCACTTTGGCTGTAGCCGACCCCACAGCCCACTGCTTCTGTCCGGCGAAGCGCCGAAAAATGCTACTGTTTTGGCCAACTAACTGTGAAGATACTTCCTTTAGGCTGGTTGTTGGTGACGGTAATTTGAGCTTGGTTCAGGTTGACTAGTTGTTTAACAATGGCGAGGCCGAGTCCGCTACCTTCGATTTCTTGGGAACGGGATTGATCGACACGGTAGAACCGCTGGAAAATGGCTTCCTTTTGGTCATCAGGGATGCCTTCACCCAAATCCGCTACGGCTAGGTTAATATTGGTGTCATCCTGACTCAGGCGCAGGGTGATCGGTTGATCATGCGGCGAATATTTATGGGCGTTGTCTAATAACGCTACTACAATTTGTTGCAACATCTCGGCGTTACCGGCGACGTGAATATCCGGGTCAATCGCGAGTTTAAGCGGTTGGTCGATTGATGGCTGGTAGTGTTCACCTAGTTGCAGCAATAGAAACGAAAGGTCCTGGTCAGTGAGCGCTAATTTGGCCCGGTCCGCTCTGGAAAGGTGCAGCAGGTTCTCAATCAGATGTTGCATCCGTAGCGATTCTTCATCAATAAATTGAAGGGATTCCGGAATGACTTCGGGATGGGCTTCACCGCGCCGGCGAATCAAACTTAGATTACCCCGAATGGCTGCGATGGGGGTGCGAAGTTCGTGCGAGGCGTCCGAAATAAACTGCCGTTCGTGTTGAAGGCGTTCGTTTTGGGCGACTAGTAAGACGTTGAACGCTTGCCCGAGGTCGTGAATTTCGCGCGGACTATCCGGTACCGTCAAGGTTGGTTGGTCGCTATCCGGATTGTTGGACGTATACTGGGTCTCACGCAACAACGCAATGGTTGGGGCACTGAGCCGGGTCGCTAACCGGTGCGCCCACCAAGCACCGAGGGTAACCGCCCATAAAGTAACGAAGACCATGAGACAAATCAAAATGAGTAGGCTATTGATTAGGCGGCGTAGGCTGACCCAGAGTTGGTAAGTGTTGTTACCGCCTTTTTCCGTATATGATAGAAAGAAACCAAATCCCCGAACGTAAACTAGTGGGCCGACGAGGTGGCTCTGTTGCTTAGCGAAGAAGGCTTTGGACGAAGGCGTGGTTAAAATCGTTTGCTTGGTTTTAGTCGCGGTCGTCAACGTTGCCTTTTTGGTCGTGACCCGAATGAAGGCGGGTTGTTTAGTATTACGGGTGGTCGTATTATTCCAGTGAATAAAGCTGGGCACGTCCTTGATGTTGGCCTGGTTAAGGCTGTTCATCAGGTCGTGAGCTTCCCTAGTGGTATTAACCGTTTGTTGGGCGCCCACAATAAACAACGTGATCAGACTAACCATGAGGGTAATGGTCAGCATCAGGCGACGAATCGCCTGGTTGATGAGCTGTTCATAGGTAGGGGTCGTTTGATGATCAGTCATTAGCAATCGGCTCCCTTAATTTATAGCCAACGCCCCGCACCGTTTTGATCAGTGGGTCGCCGTTGGCCGTTTCTAATTTATTGCGTAAGTAACCGACGTAAACGTCGACCACGTTTTGTTGGCCTAAAAAGTCCGCGCCCCAGACTTGGTCGAGCAAGTCGTCACGGGTAAAGACTTCGTTGGGGTGGGCGAGAAAGAATAGGAGTAAATCGTATTCACGGTGCGTCAGTTGGACGTCTTCCCCGGCGTTCGTGACGCGGTGGGCTTTCGTATCCAGGACGACTTGGTCGAGTTGGTAAACTTGGTTAGGATCGACTTGATTTTCGGCGCGCCGTTGAATGACCCGAATGCGGGCGAGGAGTTCTTCGATTTCGAAGGGCTTAGTGATGTAATCGTCGGCGCCGTTGTCGAGTCCCGCGACCTTATCGCCAACGTAATCCCGCGCTGTCATGATGATGACCGGTACTTGGTCGTGTTTACGAATCCGGCGCAAGACTTCCATACCGTCTAACTTAGGCAGCATCCAGTCGAGCAGGATCAAGAGCAACTCGTTTTGATGCGCCTGGTACGTCTCCATGGCGGCGAGGCCGTCGTTTGCGACTAGGATGTTAAAGTCTTCAAACTGAAGCTCTTTTGTAAGGTATCCTGACAAACTCAATTCATCTTCAACGATTAAAATCGTGTTCTTCATTTAAAAATCCTCCCAATAACCCAATTTGTGTTCAATTATAACTAATAAATATGACGGAAGACCGATATTTGGATTTATTTTTTGCGATTTCAGCTTCAAAATGAAAGCGCCTCAGGACTTATGATAAACTAAAAGTAATCAAATAACGGAAGGTGAGTGATCCAGATGGGACTTTTTGGCGATGCGATGAATGCGATGTATCACAGTGGACACTACGGTTATAATATCAATGTTCAAAAAACAGCTCCGGCGGTTGATCCAAAGGAAGTGCCCGCAATTGCGGCGTTGGGACGCCTTAACCGCACGCCTAACCTCAAGACGTGGTCGATTGATTCACAATATAAGACGGCGGAATTTACGGCCAAACTCACGGCTGCGGTGGCCACGTGTGACCTTGAAATGAGCGATTTAGAAATCAAACCACAGATTGATGGTCGGTGGGGAGACCGATAATTGGAATTTGTTCCTACAAGTTGCAGTTATGGATATCAATATTTTAATAGACCAATGTAAGAAGGTTGTGAGGTGAGTAGATGTTTTCATATGATCAAGTGCAACAGCTAAATCGGTTGGAAATCGAGATTTATAAGTACATTATGGGGCATCCGGTCGAGGTCAGTACCATGACGATTCGCCAATTGGCCGACCGGAGTCACGTCTCCGCGACGACGATTTTACGGTTCCTCAAACGCATGGGCTACGACGGTTACGCGGAGTTTAAATTTACGCTTAAAGAACAACTGCGCAAGGACGCTGAACAACCGCTATCCCAGACGATCGTGCCGATGCGAGTCTTCTTTGATCGCATGAACTTGCCCGATGTTACGGCTAAAATCAAACAAGCCACGAAGCTGATGCACGATGCTGAGATGGTCGTGTTAGTTGGCTCCGGGACTAGTGCGGGGCTGGCGAGTTATGGGACGCACCTGCTGGCTGATTTTGGGATTTATAGCATGATGCTCAGTAATGTTTTTCAGCCCCATCCCGTGCGGCCACATGACCTGTCAGGGACGGTGTTATTGGTATTGTCCGTTTCCGGCGAGACCGATGACGTGATTCAGCAAGGCATCTATTACCAGCAGAGTGGGGCTAAACTAGTGGCCATAACGGCTAGCAGCCATTCAACACTCGCGGGGATTGCCGACGTTGTCTTAACGTATGATACGCCGGAAGTTCAAGCAATTAGTGGTGGAAGTGTGCTATCGCAGATGCCGGTCGTTTATTACTTGGAACAATTAGCAATGACGGTCCAACCACTGGAATAGACCAATTTTTCGTAATTTTTAGGAACAAATTCCCAAAACGGAACATGTTCTTTTATCAGAAACACTATACTCTTTCTTTTGAAAGGGTATACATTACAGCCACAATAGGCATAATTGGAAATATAGAAAACGCATTCAGTTATGTGGGTGCTCAAAAAACACCACCATTTTGAAACAAGTTACTTTAAACGGTGACAAATTAATCATGATAATCGGCCATTATCAGGAGTAGGTTAGTTTGTAAACTGACCCGTGATATATCCGGGTCAACTTGTTAACGGGTGTGATTTTCGTTTTTTTAAATTATTCTAGGGGGTCACGACATGAGCGAAAACAATAAGTCTAGCTTCGTCAACGACCGACTCATTCCATTCTTTGGTAAAATTGCTGGTTCTCGTCACTTAATCGCGTTACGTGATGGGATGACACTAGCCGTACCAATGATTATTATTGGGTCAGTCTTCATGATCATTGCCCAGTTCCCTATTCAAGGTTACCAAAACTTTATGTTAAGTACCTTTGGTAAGAACTGGCAGACAATTGTTCAATATCCAACCAATGCATCATTCCATATCATGGGTTTGATTGCCGTTATTGGGATTTCTTATAACTTGGCTAAGAGTTATAAAGTCGATCCAATTTCTGCTTCAATCGTTTCTTTGAGTGCGTGGATGTTAACCATTCCACTAACTACTGATAAAGCAGGCGCACTCTGGGTTCCATTAACACAACTTGATTCAGCCGGTTTGTTTACAGCCCTTTTAATTGGTTTATTTATTACTGACTTGTATGTGTACATGGTTCACCGCAATTGGACGATTAAGATGCCAGAAAGTGTTCCACCGGCTGTCAGCAACTCGTTTGCTGCCTTAGTTCCTGGTTTCATTATCTTATTCTTGATGTGGTTACTCCGTATGGGTGTTGAAGCAACACCAATGCAAAGTATTCCAAACGTTGTTTCCTTCGCTTTAGCCAAACCATTAGGCTTGTTGAGTAACACCTTACCAGGTGCCCTCGTTGCCGAATTCGTTGTATGTATTCTTTGGATTTTCGGTATTCATGGTGCCAACGTTGTTTCTGGTGTTATGCAACCAATCTGGTTGGCTGCGATGCAACAAAACGCCGACGCTTTAAAAGCCGGCAAAGCATTACCAAACGTTGTTACACAACAATTCTTCGATAACTTCGTCCACATGGGTGGTTCTGGTGCGACCTTAGGGTTAGCTTTCATGATTGCCTTTGTTTCACGGAGTGCTGAATTTAAGACTTTAGGTAAATTAATCGTCGGTCCTGCGATCTTTAACATCAACGAACCAATCGTCTTTGGTTTACCAATCGTTATGAACTACCGGATGGCAATTCCATTTATCGCTGCCCCATTAGTTAACGTTACGACGACTTACTTCGCAATGTCGACTGGGTTAGTGGCTCGGACCATGGGTGTCATGGTTCCTTGGACAACGCCGCCAATTATCTCCGGTTTCCTTGCAACTGGTCACGTCTCCGGTGCGGTATTACAAGTTGTTAATATCGTCATCGATGGCGCCATCTACTACTTCTTCTTCAAGGCCTTAGATCGTGATAAGGTTAAGGAAGAAAAGACTTTTGCAGCTAAAAAAGCCGCTGGTGAAGCTGTTAAAGCATAAACTAGCATTTTAAATAAGTACTAGCTTCTAAATAAGAAAGTGGTGTTAGTTGCCGTAAATCGGCAATTAGCACCATTTTTTGATATGAGCGACAATCAGTGATTGCTAGTGTTTGTCAGATTTCGTGCTTGTCGGAATTTTATTTTTGGGGGATTAGTATACGAAACTGGAATATAATCAACACTTTAAAATAATGATGATCAATATAGATATTTCATTGAAAAGCATCCTAAATATGGTAAAACTAAAATAAGCGGTCTGGATCATTAAGAAACGATTGATTCAATTGGTGGTCGACAATGGATTCAGCCTGCAAGATGCAAATGAAGTTTTAGAAATGTATATGGGGAGTGAATACGATGGATAAACTAACGATAATCCTATGGGTAATTATCATATTGGGGACTTTTTTACAGTATTTTGAAGGTTATTACTCTCAAAAGAAACTTAGTTATATCTTGCCAATACTTTACACTATTGCTATTATTTGGTTATATTTTGATGAAAAAAACATGACAATACTGCCAGTGTTAGTAGCACTATTTATTGGTAATGTTTGGTTTTTTGCATATTATGAATCTGGTAAAAAAAGGCATGAAAAAATGAAGGCTAAGAATAGCTAAGATTAGATTCTTGAAATTTTTGCATAGAAGGATGATGTTAATATTGGCCTATCAAGTAGATTTTAAAACAGTTTCGACCGTGGGACTCGAAAGCTCACCAGTGGCACCCGCATTAGCTGGGTTACGTGCAAATGAAGCCCGTTATTTTTGGAATAAGTTTAAGCATGAATTTGTCACGGTGCCGGCAAGTGAAGCACCTGAGACCTTAAAATGGATTGAAACGATCTTAGCTGAACGTGACATGCACTTTGGCTACAAGCCGTTAGAGGTGACCGAATTTGTCGTTGAAGGGACTAAGTGGGCCTATGTCTTTTATGAAAATGGACTGGCCGTTAATGTCTTATATAGCCTTGAAGAAGGCGGCAAACGGGCAGTTGGCTTCAAACTGAGTGATGGTATGGAAATCCCCGCTGAATTTGAAGGCAAGTTCAAGTTTGCTCGGCAACGTTCCAAACTCGCTGGGACCATTCGTGGTTCATTCTTTGTTATCAAGGGAACGTACTAAATTTAAATAGATTATATGTAAAAACGGCGACTACGGAAAATTATTCCGTGGTTGCCGTTTTTTGAAATTAATTTAAATTTTTAGCGAGTGTGAAATTGGGGGTGTAACATCTGCGGGTGACCGTGGTCGTTTCCCCGGTACTGAATCAACCAGTAATCGTTCTGGGGTAACCCGTAGCGGGCGATGAGGTGTGTCACGGTGAAGCGGACCGTGTCAGCGTTAGCGTTCGTCCATAAACGCCAAGTGGGTAACTTAGCGGAATAAACGCGCTCCCAATCGCCCAAATCTTCTTCGCTAGGGGTGAGTGCGGCTAACAGTTCGGTCTGTTTGTCGCCAGTGAGTTCAATAAGGTAGCAGTATTTTTTTGTGTGAACTGAATCAGCATTGACCATCACGGGGAGCTCCTTCATCTCGGATTTTAACGGCTACAAAAACTACCGTTTAAATGAATTTTCCTATAGACATAGTACAACCGTTTGACTAATTTGACTAGCTTTTTGTAACGCTGTTACCAAAATGTAACAATTAGACTTTCAATTAAAAAAAGATAAGGTCATAGACTTGACCTGAAACGCGTTTCAGCGGTTATAGTGAGGGCGTTAAGAAAACGAGGGGAGTAATCCAAATGGCCACCGGAATTTTGAAACAAATTGATTTAACAACAACGCGTGAACGGTACTTTTTTGTGGATGCGCAACGTACTGCGGATCGAATTTGGATTCGCTCGCTGCAAGCCTTTAAACCGTTGGAATTAACGTTTAAGGTGAGTGAATTGCGCGTTAACCATGACCAGGCTAGTACGGCCCGGGAAAATAAAAAGTATGAATTCAATGACGATACGGGTGGCCTGTTGACCCGCATCAAGACGTGGGTCAGTTAGATATTACAATTATGGACCTAGTCCGGTTATTGCTGATAACATGCGGTCGTGGGACCGGGTTAAGCCTGAGAAGCGGTCTTAACCCTCGCCCGGAACACTTGCACAATTCGCAATTGTCCCGGACCGTCCGTGGTGTAAGACCGGCAGAAAAAAAGCGCCGCTCTAACACCACCTTCACGGCCGATGCTATCAGCAATAGCCTCCGATGATTCAATGAGTTTTGAGATCATAACAATTCTGACTGGCGGAGCGACTAATTTAGCAATCAATTAAAAAGATGGGCTTTAAGGAGTGATAATAATTCCCTAAAGTCCATCCTTTTTTATAACAGCTAAAGATTAAAAGGTGAGTTTGGTGATTAAGTACAATTTTAGGATAATACAAGACAGCTACTTGTAAGCTATTTCGATTATCAGACGACAGCAATAGTGAACCTATTTTGAGCGGGAGTCGGGTAGCCTTGGTGTGCTGTGTCGCAGACTGCAGTGTGGCTGGGACTGTCCCCCTCAGCACACCGAGGCTATCCAACGGAGCGGATAATTTAGGCAATCAATCAAAAAGATGGGCTTTAAGGAGTGATAACAATTCCTTAAAGTCCATCTTTTTAGTAATGGCCGAGCACACCAAGGCTACCCGACAGAGCGGCTAATCAAGCTTAGTGGGTTCCATCCGTGTAAGTGATGGTATCTAGTCCGTCGGTGTTGTAATTTAGGTTCGTTTTACCGTCGTAAGCCGTATTTTGTGCGTTGAGTTTGGTTTCCATGTTGCTGATTTTAGCTGACTTTAAGCCCAGTTCCTGACGGAGTTGATCAGAGGCACTTTGTAAGGTGCTGGTGCTTAAAATTTGGTAGGAACTGGTGTTGATCCAAGCGGGTTGGCCAACGATTTGCGTTGATTTGATGCCTTTCAAGTTGGCGCGGTCGTGGGTTGCTAAGCCGACGAGGTCATTGAAACTCAGGTCGGTTTTAAGGTTACCTTTAAGTGAAGCAAGTAACTGGTTATAGCGACTATAGGTGCCGGTCTTGGTCAGCTTGACTAAGACGGCCCGCATCACTTGTTGTTGCCGCAATTGCCGGCCGTAATCGCCCCTGGGATCTTGGTAACGCATCCGGGAGTAGCTAAGGGCTTCCTTACCGTTCAAGTGGTGAGTGCCTTTAGAGATGCTGACACCGTCAAAATTACTGTTAATGGGACTGGTGATGGTTACCCCACCCACGGCGTTGACGATTTGTTTCAGCCCACCCATATTAAGTGTTGCGTAGTAGTTAATGGGGATGTTGAGCAGCTTTGATACGCTGGCTTTAGCCATGGCTGAGCCACCGATATTATAAGCAGCGTTGAGCTTTTGAACGTTGGTCTTTTGGTCACCGACCATTTCTGCTAAGGAGTCCCGCGGAATGCTCGTAATAACGGTTTTCTTAGTCTTAGGATTGATGGTGACAACCATGATCGTATCCGAGTTGCCTTTGTCGATTCGGCCATCAGCCCCTGTGTCGACGCCTAGTAGTAGGATACTTAATGGCTTGGTGGTATCGACCCGCTGGCTATTGCCCGTATAAATAGCGGACTGGTACCGGGCCTGAGCCTGCCGAATGATCAGGCCAACTGAAATGGCGACCATCAAAATAATTAATCCAGCCGCAATTAAAATTGGACGGCTTTTAGATTTTCCCATGTGCTGCATGTTAACGACCTCTCTTAGTGGAACTTCCCCAAAATTATTAAACTCAACTACTAGCATACCTTGAGAAGTGCATGCCAGAAAAATACTTATTTTGAGTGTACGCAATTCAAAAAATAGATACCACTAAACGTACTTAGATTGGAAACTAAGCTAATCGGTTATTTAGGGTTAATGAGGCTGTATTGGTGGCGAATCTGAAAACTTGATTTATACTGACCTATGTACTGATTAGATAAAGTGAGGTTTTGACCATGACAGTCTTTAGAGCATTTAGTAATGAAGAAGTTTTGGATGACTTGAAAGCACAAGTCACCGATGGAAAAGTATTTACTGATAAGGAAACGCTGCAAAAATATTCATTCAGCACAAAGATGACGGATGAGGATAGCGGCTTGGCATTGGCTTACGTTGAGGCACATTCAACGAGTGATATCCAGGGCACCTTAAAAATTGCCCGGAAGTACCATATTCCGGTTGTGCCCCAAGCGCAAACGACCAGCACCGTAGTTGGTTCGGAGGGGATTGAAGGTAGCTTGCTCCTTTCGACGGTAAAAATGAACCGGATTCTAGAAATCAGTAAGGCCGATTCACTAGCCGTGGTTGAACCCGGGGTGATTAACGGTGATTTAGATAAGGCCGCACGGGAACAAGGCATGTTTTACGCGCCAGATCCTGGTTCACGTCCAATGTCTGGTATTGGTGGCAACGTTGCGACGAATGCCGGTGGGATGAGTACCGTTAAATATGGTGCTACTAAAGATAACGTTCTTGGTGTGAACGTGGTTTTAGCCGATGGGCGCGAGATTAAGTTGGGCGGCCGGACCTTAAAACAGGCGTTTGGCTATGATTTAACACAATTGATGGTCGGTTCTGAAGGCACGTTAGGCATCATTACGAAGGTTATCGTAAAATTGTTACCGATTCCATTAGGGACACCGGTGATGGGTGTGGCTTTCTTCGATAACATGACGGCGTTAGCCAAGGCCGTAACGGCAATCCGGATTTCTGGGGTTTACCCAACAATGTTGGAAGCTTTGGATGCGAACACGGTCGCTGCTTTGGATCGCTATGAGGATACCCATTATGCAGAGGATAACGCTGCGATGTTGATCTTCAAGCTCGACAACGGTGGTGAGGCCAGCATGAACGTCGTTAAAAAGTTGTTAGCTGAATATTCTGCTAGCAACGTGACGGTGACGACTGATCCAGACGAACAAGCTAAGCTGGAACAATTACGGCGTGATATGTTACCAGCCGTCTTTGCAGGACAGAACCATATTATGGAAGATATGGCGGTTCCGTTGTCACAACTGGCACCTTTGATGGATTACATTCAAGACCTTGCAAAACGGTTAGAGGTTAAGATTTATACGGCGGGACACGCTGGTGATGGGAATGTCCACCCAACGTTAGTTTGGCCAAAGGAAGCAACGGAAGTACCAGAAAATGTCATTATCGCGCTACAAGAGATGTTCAAGCAGACGTTAGTGTTAGGTGGCACGATCTCTGGTGAACACGCCGTGGGGATGCTCAAAAACCAGTGGAACAATGCTGAACTCGGTGAAGACGTTGACCAACTGCAACATCAAATCAAAGCATTATTTGATCCGATGAACTTGCTCAATCCTAAGCGGAAAATTAACTAAACGCTAAGTTTCCTGTGAGTGTTGAGAAGAATCATTGCGGAATGTTCTGATTATGCTTATGATTGAGTTATGACCAATCCATGGAGGGGAAGCCTATTGACACCAAAAAATTCTAACATTCGTTTAGAGTTTGATGCAGAAGTTTTGCGGAATGAAATCTTTGATGTGCATGACTTTGCCACCTTTGAACGGTTTTGGCAACGCTTTGAACACTTTTTGACTGACCGAATGGTAGCTGGTCGCTTAAATGTTTTAGAAGCGCACGGCTTGATTCCGAGTGAGTTTAGGGATGTTGCTGGTCGGCTAGCGTACTCAGCTGGTGATCAGGAATATCAGATCGATTACGATCAAATCGTCCGGGAATGGATGGTTACGACTCAATAGTTACGGTGCATGAGAGTGTTAAGAGTTTATAATTGGAGCGAAATTTAAGTGAGCACAGCAAATTCTCAACCAGTCGCAAATGATGATCAATTTTTACCAGCCCCGCCGGAGTTATTGCAGGCGGTCGACCAGCTGAAGGCCTACTCGTTGCGTTACGAGGTGGCCATGAAGTTGGTCTTGGACAAGCTGGATTACATTAGCCGGGAATATGAGTTACGCTACGGCTATGCCTTGATCGATAGCAAGCAGTCACGAATTAAGTCACCAGAAAGTATCGTGGGTAAGTTAAAACGTAAGCACCTGCCGCTGACCTTTGACGCGGTGTTTAGTAATTTACACGATATTGCTGGGATTCGACTGATTGTTCGATTTTTGAGCGATGTCAAAACGGTGGAAGATCTATTAGCGACGCAAGCTGATATTAAAGTTCTAAGAGTGAAGGATTACATCCATAATCCAAAACCCAATGGTTATCAAAGCTTACATTTGATTCTTGGGGTTCCGGTCTACACGGTTGATGGTCCGAGTATCATCGAAGTTGAGTTACAGATTCGAACGATTGCGATGAATTTTTGGGCGTCGTTAGAGCATGAACTGAACTATAAAAAGAACGTGCCCCATCAAGCTGCGTTACGGCAGTCGTTGACTAAAAAGGCACAATTAATTACCGAATTAGACCAGGAAATGGATGACATCAAGCAACGGATGTACGATCCCGAACGACCACCGAAGAAATTTTAAAAGAGTGTGACAAAAGGCGGTCAGTTTGTGAGCATTAACGTGAAAGAAGCGATTATTCCTGGGCTTGGAATGGTCGATTCTTTCGGGTTAAGCGGAACAAATTGCCTTTTGTCACACGTTTTGGCCATAATAATAAGGGAAGCCAATCAGAAATAGCATGCTATTTCTGATTGGCTTTTTGAGTGTTGTCTCAAACTCATTTTTGGCGTCAAACTTGATGGGTATCAAGTCTAAAATTAAAGGGATTCGATAAACTGAATAAACCGTGAACTTTTTTAGGCCAAATGAAGCTGAATTATTTCCGATTACGGCGTGAACATGCTATTTTTAATAAGCAGGATCATGATTATTGATATTAAATAATTATGATATTTATACAGAAGCCATAATGGTTGGGCCTAACTAAGTCCCAGTAATATTGTGAGGTGATTCAGTTACTCGGTTGGTTCGGAAAGATCTTTAACCGGTTTGCCCCGGTACCACCAGTCGTTGATGAAACTAGCGAGTTCTTCTGGTGATTCGTTTAAACCGGTCTTGAGCCAGTAGCGCACGACGCCGACAATCCCGTTGAGATAGTATTCGAACATGTACTCTTTTTCACGACTACCGATTCCCGGAACTTTACTAGGAATCTGTGCGAGAATTTCGCGTTTGGTCGTGGCAATGAAGCTCATTAAGAAATCTTGGTCAGTCGTCAGTATAAAGGAAGTAACGGCGTGTCGTTTCTTAACCACTTCGAAGATCCCCGTCAAAATGGCTTGTAATGAGTCCGGAATCGAATGTTCATCGATCACGGCTAGGAGTTCCTTAGTTGCATCTTGTTCCATCCGATTCATGCAGTCTTTGACATCTTCATAGTGCGCATAAAACGTTCCCCGGTTGATGTCGGCTGCTTTGCAAACGGCGGTCACGGTAATCTCATCGATGCTTTGTTCTTGTAGCAATTGGATGAGACTATCTTGAATTAAACGCTTCGTCATCTGGGAGCGCCGATTATTTTTTGTGCCTACCACTTTATTCACTCCATTATTTGAACAGTATTGTTTAGTTTGTTTATTTTATGACAATTTTATGAAAATTGTTGATTGAAATTTCATTGGTTTTCAATTAACATATTGTTATTATTTAAACACATTGTTGATTAAATGTCACGATGTCGTTTTAGAATCTGATTTAGGGAAGGGATACAGATTGAAAGGGAGCCGTAGACGCTTTACAATTCAAGCGATTATTTGGCTGGTAGTGATGGTAGCGGCCGTCATCTTCCTGCCAAATATGAGCAGCCTGGTTCGTGAAAAGGGCCAGACTAAGCTGCCAAGCAGCGCCAAGAGTCAAGTTGCACAAGTCATCCAAAATCACTGGGGGCGTGGTCAAAATAACACGCGTCAAGTGGTCGTGGTCTTTAACAACGGTGACTCACCGTTAACTGACACGCAGAAGCAGGAGATCGATGGGACGATCCAACGCTTCAAAGTTCAAAAGTCGAAGTACCATGTGAAGTCAATGACTGCCGCAAGCGATAACGCGGCTGCCAAGAAACAATTGATTTCTAAAGATAAATCGACCGAACTTTTACAGTTAATGGTTGGTAAGAATCAGACCGTTTCAAACATGACAAAAAACATCACTGAAGGTGCAAAGACGAGTGGTGTAAAGACTTACGTTACCGGGAGTGACATCTTAAACGATGACTTCACGCAAGAAACGGAAGCCGGTATTCAAAAGACCGAAATTATTACGGTTATTTTCATCTTTATCGTGCTGACGTTAGTCTTTAGATCACCAATTACACCATTAGTATCACTGTTGTCCGTTGGGGTTTCATTTATCATTTCACTGAGTGTTGTGATGAACTTAGTTGATAAAGTTAACTTTCCATTGTCGAACTTCACCCAGGTCTTTATGGTCGTGGTGTTGTTCGGGATTGGGACCGACTACAACATCTTACTGTTTGATCAATTCAAAGAAGAGCTCAGTCATGGCGATAGTCCGGTCGCCGCGACTGGGAGAGCACTAAAGATTGCCGGACGAACGATCTTGTACAGTGGGTCGTCACTATTGATCGGGTTCTCAGCCTTAGGGTTGGCGAACTTCTCGATTTACCGGTCAGCGGTCGGGGTTGCGATTGCCGTTGCCATTCTATTGCTCGTCTTACTGACGTTAAACCCATTCTTCATGGCTTTGCTAGGACCACGGTTGTTCTGGCCAACTAAGAAGTTTGCTGGTGGCAGTACGAGTAAAATGTGGCACGGGATTGCGTTTAATTCCGTCCGTTACCCAATCATTGCGTTGATCGTGGTTTTAGGCGTTTCATTGCCTTTTGTCCTAACGTACAATAACGAGTTGAACTATGATACGTTAGCCGAATTAAACGATACGATTCCGGCTAAACAAGGGTTCAAAGTGGTTCAGAGTCACTTTTCAAAGGGGACGGCTGAACCGTCAACGTTATACATTAAGACTGATCACGCTTTGAATAATGAAAAAGATTTAAAAGCGATTGATAGTTTAACGAAACAGTTACAAAAGGTTAAGGGCGTCAAGACCGTCGCTTCCGTCACCCAACCAGGTGGCTCTGCCATTAGTGATTTATACGTTGGCAAGCAACTCGGGACTGTGACTAGTGGGATGAAGACCGCGGGTAGCGGGCTGACCAAGATTAGTGACGGTTTAGACACGGCTAACGGTAAGCTGAAAAAGGCTAACGTCGCGGGCAGTGTTAAAGACGTTAAGAAGTTGGCGGATGGTTCTAAGCAAGTATCCGACGGCTTAAGCGAACTGAACGGTAAAACCGGGACGCTAGCTAGTGGGACGAGCCAGTTGGCCAGTGGTGCGAATACCCTGAAGACTGGGTTGGTCACTTACACGAACGGTGTTTATACCGTCAACAGTGGGTTAAACCAGTTGAACAGCAAGACTGGAACACTTGCTAGCGGCGTTAATCAGTTAGCTAGTGGTTCAGGCCAAGTGACAAGTGGGTTAAACCAATTAAATGGTAAGACGGGTGCTTTATCCAGTGCGACCGGTCAGTTGGCTAGTGGTTCTAGTCAAGTTGCCAGTGGTGCCAACTCACTTAAGTCGAGCTTGGTGACTTATACGAATGGTGTTTATACCGTTAACAACGGCTTAGACCAATTGAATAGTCAGACTGGGACTTTGAAGTCTGGAATTACGCAGTTATTTGACGGTACCCAATCCTTAACTAATGGGTTGGATCAGTTAGATAATAGCAAGAAGTCCATTTCTGATGGGACGACCACTTTAAGCACCAGTGTTTCAAAGCTACAAGGTGGTTCTAGTGAAGTTTCTCAAGGGTTAAATCAATTAGCAGAACAGATTAAAGCTGGTAACAGCTCAGTGAGTGCTTCAGACCTTGAAAAGTTAGTCTCAGGGTTACAGGCAATCAATGGGAACATGCAGACGTTGATTGATAACTCTAGTGATTTGCCAGGAAGTATAACGGCCTTAAATCAGGCGGCAACTTCGACTAAGCAGTCACAGTCAGCGATCAGTTCTGACATGACGGCCATTAAGGGCGCGTTAGAGAGTGCTGCTACGGCGGATGCGGCTGGTAGTCAGTCGTCATCGACAACTAGCGTGAACGGAACTACCGTGGCTGATGCAGCGGTAGCAGCCGCGGGTTCATCAGCAACTGCTGAACAGAAGTCAGCCATTAGCTCGGCCGTAACGTCAGCGGTTAACGCCCAAAATAGTGCGAATGCGAAGACGAGTTCAAGTACGGCAACGACGAAGGCCAATTCTTCAGCGGCTTCCGGTCTCAGCGCTTTATCCGATTTACAAAAACAGTTAACAGCAATGAACGCTGCCACTGATCAATTACAAACGTTGAGTACTAAGTTGGGTAAACTTTCCTCACTTGGAACGTTAGCCAACGCAAGTATCGATGCAAATAACAAGTCGATCAATGCGGTCCAAGGGTTGCAAAAATCTTTGAGCAGTATGCAAGAATTAGAAACTGCGGTTGGCAAGTTGTCTGACGGTTCTAACCAAGTGACTTCCGGTTTAGGCGAATTACAAACTGGAACTAACACGTTGGCAGCAAAGTTGAACCAATACACGACGGGTGTCTCAAGTGCCGCCAGCGGTGCTAACAAGGTCAACAATGGTGTCAGTGGGTTGAACTCACAAGTGCCAACGTTGACTAGTGCCATCAGCGCACTCAGTCAAGGAACGAACAAGTTAAATGCTAATTCAGGTGCGCTTAATGCTGGAACGACGCAGTTAGCTAGTGGTGCGACCCAGGTTGCGACTGGTAACGGTCAGTTGAATGCGCAAGTGCCAACGTTAGCAAACGGTGTTAGTCGTTTAGCTAGTGGGTCTTCACAAGTTTCGACTGGTTTAGGCACGTTACAAGGTCAAATTCCAACGTTAACTGGTGCCATCAGTGCGTTGAGTTCTGGGACGAACCAATTAGTTTCGAATTCAGCAGCCTTAAACGGCGGTGCTTCAAAACTGGCACAGGGTGCAACCGAATTGAATTCGAACGTGCCTGCACTAGTTAGTGGTGTCAATAAGCTGAACACCGGTGCCAAGCAGGTTGCCGATGGGAACGCAACGATGTACACCACGATGCAAGGTCTCGTTGGTCAAATGCAAGAATTACAAACTGGACTTAAGACGGCCAGTGATGGGACGAAGAAGGTCAATAAGGGTGTCGTTTCAGCTAACAGTTACTTAACTGGGTTGAAAGATTCTGACGCTTCGAAGACCTACTACGTACCAAAGAGCGTCTTGAAGGGTAAGACTTACGCGTCAGCATTGAAGGCGTACATGTCTGAAGACAACCATGCCACTAAGTTGACGATTGTCTTGGATACCAACCCAAGTTCGAAGTCTGCAATGAATAAGATCTCGTCGATTCAAACGCAAGCGCAAAATAGTTTGAAGGGGACCGCGTTAGATGGCGCAACGATTGCCATCGGTGGTCAAACTTCTGAAACTAATGATACGCAAGCCATTGCGTCGAGTGACTTCATTCGGACCGCGGCGATTATGTTGATTGGGATTCTGATTGCCTTAATGGTCATCACGCGTTCCGTCTTACAACCGTTCTACATCTTAGGGACGTTATTGTTAGCTTACATTATGTCCTTGAGTATCACGCGGATCTTGAGTAACTGGTTCTTAGGTCAAAGCATGTTAACTTGGAACACACCGTTCTTTGGTTTCATCATGTTGATTGCCCTCGGGGTCGATTACAGTATCTTCCTGATGATGAAGTACCGTGAGTTTGATAATTCGGCAGCAACGCCAAGTACCCGAATTGTCCGTGCTTCCGCTGTTATTGGGGCCGTGGTCTTATCCGCTGCCTTGATC
The DNA here is from genome assembly GCA_937916845.1 of uncultured Lactobacillus sp. Taxonomy (GTDB): domain Bacteria; phylum Bacillota; class Bacilli; order Lactobacillales; family Lactobacillaceae; genus Lactiplantibacillus; species Lactiplantibacillus paraxiangfangensis. Next base: position 54,077 of record CALFSK010000069.1, read on the forward strand.
TTGAGTGGGACGTTCGCGGCATTGATGCCATCCGGAGTCTTGACCTTGATTCAAGTGGCGATGGTTGTGATTATCGGGTTAATTATCCTGGTATTCTTCATTCCTGCTATCATTCCAAGTTTGATTCGTTTAACTTATCCGTTAACGGATCGCATGGAAAATGAAGGCACGGCGGATGAACCAACGAAGCGTCATCAAAAGTAAAATTATTTAGTGGTCGGTGTGACTAACTAAACCAAAGCAGCCTTTCGGAAAAACATTCTGGAAGGTTGTTTTTGGTTTATGATGATTAGGAGGACGAAATAATGAAACGATGTACCTGGGCAGAATCTTCAGATTTAATGCGGGCTTACCATGATCAGGAGTGGGGGCACCCGCAGCATGATCCACAAAAGCTTTTTGAATTATTATGTTTAGAGACTTACCAAGCGGGACTGAGCTGGCAAACGGTGCTTAATAAACGGGCGGCGTTTGAGGCGGATTTTCACCACTACGATATTGAACGAGTTGCTGCAATGACGACGGCTGATCTGGCGCGGTTAATGACTGACGAACGGATTATCCGGAACCGGTTGAAATTAACGGCAACTATTAATAACGCCCGGGTGATTCGTGATTGGCCAGCTGGGTCGTCGTTTGCGACGTGGTTATGGGACTTCGTCGATAATCAACCGATTCGGCAGCCTTGGCAACGCATGGACCAGATGCCCGCAACCAATGATCTCGCTAAACGGGTCTCAAAGGAAATGAAAAAGCGGGGCTTTAAGTTTGTGGGGCCCACAACCATCTATTCGTATTTACAGGCGGCTGGCTTGATCAATGACCACTTGGTGGATTGTGATTGGGCACCGGAAAACCAGAAGTAAGCCTGTGACAAAAGGCGGGTAGTTTGTGAGCATTAACGTGGCATCAGTGATTATTCCTGGGCTTGGAATAGTCGCTGATGCCGGGTTAAGCGGAGCAAATTGCCTTTTGGCACACGTTTCGGCCATAATAATATAGAGAAGCCGTTCAGAAATGGTTAATATTTCTGAATGGCTTTTTTAGTATGTCGTATTTTTGCCTAACATCTCATCCTTTAGAGTATTAGCAATCAATAATCAAAAAAAGTCGCGACTAAGCCGATAAAATTGCGGAAGGCCTTCACATTTTGACCCCATTTTCCGTGTAAGTTTAAATCTGTTAAAGCAATTTGCAAGTTCAATACTTACCTGAAGGAGGGTTTAAGCGTGAATTTTTTTAAACGCGCATGGCTCAATCTAACGGCCAAAAAGGGTCGTTCAATATTATTAATTCTTGTGACATCAGCGATTATGTTATTTGTTTTGGCTGGGTTACTGATTCGAAACGCTGCGGATACCGCAACCAGCAATGCTAAGAAGAGTGTTGGGGCAACCGTTACACTGTCAGCTAACCGGGAGGCGGCTTTTAAGAAGATGCGCAGTTCGACATCGACGAGTAAAAGCAGTCGACCGAAACTAACGACGTCGCCAGTCAAATTAAGCGATGCCAAGAAGATTGCTCAGTTGAGCAACGTTGCGAGTTACAACGCAACGGTCTCAACGTCCGCCAATGCGAAAGGGTTTGATGCCATTTCGACGTCTACTAGTAGCAATACTGGGGGCGGGATGAAAGGTGGTATGGGCGCCAGTAGTAGTGGCAGTGGTGACATTGCCATCTCTGGTGTGACGAGTACGAGTAGCGTCACTAGTTTTGAAAGTAAGTCTAGCAAAATTACGAAGGGTCGTGGCATTACAGCGAGCGATGAAGGGACGAATAACGTCGTCATCGAAAGTGAACTCGCCAAGGAAGATAGCTTAAGTGTCGGCGATACCATCAAGATGAAGGCAACGACTGGCACGAAGAAGACGTATACGCTGAAGATCGTTGGGGTCTATAAAGCCTCATCCAGTGCTAGTACCCAACAGGGACCCGGTGCGACGGACCCATCTAACAGCGTTTATACGTCGTACACGTTTGCGAATACCGTTAAAGGGTCGAAGTACAAAAATACGGCGGACTCCGTGACGTTTACTATTTCTGATCCGGCTAAAGTCAGCAAAGTTAAAACCGCTGGTAATCAGTTGATCAGCACGTCTAAATATTCACTGAGCACGGATGACAGTAGCTACCAAACGGTAAAATCGTCCATGAATAACGTTAAGTCGTTTGCGGATAAGATCGTTTGGTTAGTTGCAATTGCTGGGACGATTATTTTGGCCTTGATCGTTATTTTAATGATTCGGGAACGGCGTTATGAGATTGGTGTGCTCCTGTCCCTCGGCGAAAGTCGGTGGAAGATTGTGGCACAGTTCTTCGCTGAAATGGTGATGGTCTTGGTGGTTTCCGTCGTGCTTGCCGGGTTTGGTGGCAAGTTTGTAGGTAACCAATTAGGACAACAATTAGTCTCACAGCAGACGACGACCGCGACAACGAGTTCGTCGACCGGCACGACTGGTCAACCGGGTGGCAGTGGTGCACCGGGCGGTAGTACTGGTAGCAAGCCAAGTGGCAATATGCAAGGTGGACCGGGTAGTCATACCGGCAGTGCGGCGGCAAGCCAGAAGCAAACTGATCTGGATATTAACGTCACCGTGATGGATTTGGTTGAACTGGGTGGCTTCGGGTTAGCAATCATGTTCCTATCGATCATGTTAGCTTCCGGTGGTATCTTGCGGTTGCAACCGAAGAAAGTCTTGATTGACTAGTGAGGAGGAAAATCGATGTTAAAAGTAAACGATTTGGGTTACTGGTACGATCGTCAGGAAAATAGCCTGTTTGAACACGTCAACTTGAACTTTGAAGCGGGCGCGTCTTACGCAATCGTGGGTCAGAGTGGTTCGGGCAAAACAACGTTTCTATCACTATTGGCCGGGTTAGATAAACCCCGGGCTGGGCAGATTGAAATGAACGGCGAGTCCATTAACAAGATTGGCTTGACGAATTACCGAAAATCCCACGTTGCCATTGTGTTTCAGTCCTACAATCTGTTAACCTACATGTCACCGCTCAATAACTTGATGACGGCGATGGCGATTACGGATTCAACTCACCGTGGTGACAAACGCTACGCTACAGAAATGCTACGCAAGCTTGGCTTGAGTGACGAACAAATGACGAAAAACGTGCAACGCCTGTCTGGTGGTCAGCAGCAGCGGGTCGCCATTGCACGAACGATGGTTTGCGATGCAAAGTTAGTGGTCGCCGATGAACCAACGGGTAACTTAGACGAGGAAAATACGCGCGACGTGATTGAGTTATTTCAGAAGATTGCTCATGAGCAGCACAAGTGCGTCATTATTGTGACGCACGAACCGGACGTGGCGGCAACGTGTGATCACTCGTACCGCTTAGCACAACACAAGTTTAGTCTGGAAGCATAAAAGAAATGAAAAAGGATCTGAGCCTTGAGCCCAGATCCTTTTTGTGTATTTAATTTTTAGCAGGGGTGTGACGAAAGACAATCCCCGTTAGAATTAAGATAATGACGATTTCTAGGAGTTGAAAAGCCGCGGTTGTGTGAATCAGCGGCAAGTTAATCGTTGGCTGACTAAAGCTAAAGAAGTCGTTTAGGGCGTGGATGGCAATGGGCCACCATAGTGACTGTGTTGCCTGGTATAACCCGCAGAGTAAGAGGCCAATTGCAAAGGTAAACAGTAACTGAAGCCCAGTTAGCATTAAGTCCTGATGGGTTAAGTTGACCAAGTGTGTCAGGCTAAAGTAAACGCTGCTTAGTCCGGCTGCTTGCAAGAGGCTCTTGCGACCACTGCCAAAATCACGTAAGAACAGTTTGAAGATGATGCCACGAAAGAGGAGTTCTTCAAAGCAGCTAACGAGAATGGCGACCAGTAACGTGAGGAGTAGGGGCGTAACGGAAGTGTAAGTTAACAAGCCAAAAATGGCTGCTACCCCAACGATGAGCAAGCTTGGTCCCACAATCGTCAGTTGCTTAGTCCAATTCAAGCTGGAGCGAAAGTGTAGCGCTTGATGAACGTAGCGGTTGTTCAATTCAAAGACCAAAATAATCAGAATGAGTTCTTCAATCCCAGTGGCGGTCTGCGTATTGACCGTTGCAAATAGTGGAAATTTAAATAACAGGCTGACCAAGATCAAGGCGCCAACGATGATGAGCCATAATGATGTGGCTAAACGGACAGCACGCATGGATATGTCACCTTCTCTCAATTTTAGTTTTAGCATACGCCAATTAAAGCCCAAAAGAAAACCCGTTTCGAAGCGTAACTTCGAAACGGGTTAAATTTAAAATTTAGTTTTGATTAAAGGGCCCAAGCGTTCATGCCTTGTGCGTTGTATAAAGAAACGGCGGCGTTAACTTGGTCTTGAACAGAACCGCTTGAGATGTGCATGTTTTGGAATAAACCATAGGCACCACTAGTACTGTTCTTAACAGTTGAGTTCCAGCCAGATTCACGGGTGATGATCTTGTTCCAAGTTGAGGCAGAAACCCCAGTCCGTGATTCCATTTGGCTCAAGACGTAGCTTTGCGTGTTCCCACCATTGCTTGAAGTAGTGGATGAAGCAGAGCTGGCCGTTGAAGTTGCGGCTGATGAGGTCGCTTGACTAGCAGCAGAACTCGTTGCAGCTGAAGAAGTTGCTTGGCTGGCAGCGGATTGTGGTGCAGTGCTCGTTGCAGCTGATGAACTAGCTTGGCTAGCTACTGAAGTTGCTGAAGAGGTTGCTTGGCTGGCAACTGACTTAGGTGCGGCACTCGTTGCGCTAGCTTGACTAGCAACTGAAGAAGTTGCTTGGCTAGCAGCGGATTGTGGTGCAGCGCTGGTTGCAGCTGAAGTAGCAGTAGTTGTGGTAGTTGTACCGTTAACTTCTAACTTGTCACCGACAAAAATTAAGTTGACGTTGGATAACTTGTTAGCTTTTTCAATAGCGGAAACCGTCGTGTTATGGTTTTGAGCGATTTCAGAAACGGTGTCACCAGCTTTAACTGTAACAGTGTCGGCGTTAGCGACTGTTGCAGAAAGGGCGAACAATGCTAAGGCTGCAGTTGATGATAATACAAGGTTTTTGATTTTCATAATTATTAAATACACTCTCCTATGATTTGCGATAGTTCTTCTTTATTAACGTTCTTCACAACTTTGATGGTTTGGTGTTTGTCATAACCAATCAACAGTAACTAGTATAACTGGCCACTGTGTCATTCAAATAATCAGAACATTACGTTTTCAGCGCCAAATGTAATATAGGGCTGATTTTGTAATGAATTGTAATATTAGGACGGGTTTTCAGAAAATGGCGATGAACGATTAATGGGGCTGATTAATGCTAGTGAAGGGATTGCTGATGGCAACGGGATTTCTAATGAAAATTAGGAATGAGTCAACCATGTAAATTTTCTTTTTGCTTCCTATAGAGTAGGAAAAAGGATCACCATACGTCCAAACTAGCATTTGACTCAGACCTAAAGATTGAAAGTCCCAAAAAGGCTGTCAACGTTGCAACAGCAATAATTATTATTCCTAAAATTAGTCGCTCCATCGGGTAGCCTTGAGTGCTATGGCAACGCTTGAACTAGTTTTAGCACTTTCAATCTTTAGCTCAGACAAAAAAACACCCAATTCGCAAAGGAATTGGGTGCTGAGTTGAATTTTAAATTTTAGTACCAGCCGTTTGATAACCAGTGGCTCTTAGCGTTGTCCCATGAACCATAACGGGAAGCAACGTAGCTATCAGCAACGCGTTCTTGGTTAGCAGCGGAGTAGTCACCGTTTAAGTATGAAGCACTTAATTGGTACTTACCAATGTATTGACCGTTACGTGCTGAGTATGAACCGCCAGATTCTTTTCCAGCGATCCAAGCTTTAGCAGAACCACCACTGTAGTTAGAACTTGAAGCAGTGTTGTTGTTTTGAGTGGTCGTCTTAGCAACTGGTGCGCTGTAGCTTTGTGTCTGAGTTTGGCTCGATTGAGTGCTTTGAGTCGTTGCTGCAGGTTGGCTAGTTTGAGTTGTCGTGGTTGCGGCGGCGCCGTTACCGTTAACTTCAAGTTGTTGACCAACAAAAATTAAGTTAGCGTTCTTTAATTGGTTAGCCTTGGTAATAGCATCAACCGTGGTATTATGTTGAGCGGCGATTGCGGAAACCGTATCACCGGATTTAACAGTTACAGTTGCGGCTTGAGCGGTTGCGCCAATGGCAAAGAGACTAGCAGTAGCGGCAGCGGTAGATAATAAAGCATTCTTAATTTTCATACGTTAGGTACACTCCTATTTTTTAGTCTGAATTTGGCTTGGCCCCGTGTTTCTCCCAAGCGCTTAACTATGAAATAGTATAACTGCTGATTGTGACAGGATAATAGCAGTAGCTTTACGAATTCAGGGGTTAACTGTAATAAAAGGGTCTTTTTGTAATCTTTTGTAATATAAATATGGGGTTTAAGTGATTGGAAAAAAGCAAAATTGCGATTAATGGTTTAACAGATTAAAGATTATTTCACGATTGATTAAATGATAATTTGATAAAAAAAGCCCGTCTAGCAGCGTTTATACGCCGTGGACGGGATGAATGTTAAATTGTAACGGTAAGTTGGTGGCACGTTTAAGCAAAAATGTAAACGCTTTTACAAAAATTGGATACTTACTTTTGGTAACAGCCTAATCCGCCTTTAAAATTACTAACCAGTTATTTTTCTGGACGTTATTCGCTAAATCACTAGGTTGGTCGGTCAAATCAGTATTGATTTTCTGGACAGTTCCACTAAATGGGGTCGTAAAAGGATGGGACCCCTGTTCATCAGTAACGGTGGTCAGGACATCACCAGTCGTCAGGTGTTGACCCTCTGAGGGTAGTGTTAGGCCAGTAATCCCCGTTAAAGATGCGGTAGCCGGATCCGTTAGCCCGAGGACGAGGCGCTGATGAGACTTAGTTTGGAGCCAGATGTCACCGTATAGCATTGGCGCGTGTTTTTCGTGATATTCGTCACGGTAGAAGTGAAACATTTGTTTCCAAGCAGATTCATGTTTTGCCATATTTACTCTCCTATTAAACGGTGCATCAGTTGTAAGTGGTGCATTAATGATAGCTTTTTAACGGTGCCGAGTCCAGGAAACTTTGCGGTGTGCTCGTAGGCTAGCAGACTTTCGAGGGCCGGTGTTCGATTTAATCCGGTCAAATGGGCTGGTGCCCACGCGGTCAATTTAGCTAGTGCTTCCGCAAATTTTTGCTTCTGGCCCCCCAGATGCTCGTTACTATCGGAGACGCAGTGGTGGATTCGCAACTGACCGTCTGGCGTCACGTAAATCAGGTGTAACGCGATGGCCCGGGATGGCATGCCCTTATCGTAGTACGGTTTCCCGACGAGTGAGAAATCACCGAAGCCCTGGTAGCCAAAGGGCGGGGTGGCCCAGCTGGCCGGTTCAAAGTATTCATCGGGCAGGAGGCCGTAATCTGCGACGTGGTGCGGCGTTGCCATGGCATCGGTTAGGAGGATCGCCTGGTTACCGGCAATTTGGTGCAGGCGGGCCTCATCGGCAATCACGAGGGTTGTATGCTGCAACACGTCTGAACCTTGGTAGGCTTTAAGTAACGGATAGTTGGGTGCCACTAGGAAGCTGGATTGCCCGGGACCACACGTTAAGAAGTCCCGACTAAAGTCTGCGGCTAAAATGGCTCCGGGGTGAAAAAAAGGCACGGTACGCAGGTCGGGAAGCGGGTAAAGTTTATTCGGGTTTAGGCCGTAAACGCTGACTTGTGGGTTAGCAATCAAACTAAAAGGTTGCCGGGCTTTGATGAACGCCGCCACGGTCTGCTGTAATTCTTTGGAGTCGCGAACCGGTTCAATGATGGGGATGATGTTTGGCCCTAATTGCCCTTGTTCGCACAGCGTTTTGAGCGCCAACAAATCGTACATCCGGCCCCGGAAATAGGGTGTATAAATCGTCATAGTTGGTCCCCCAGATCCGGCGCAATCAGTTGCTGATAGGCTAACTTGAGTGCTTGGTATTCAGCGTTACGAGCGTCTAATTCTTCTTGTAGCGCCGTTACGGTATCGTTCGTCGTCTCGTCGATAAACCGGTCGTAGAGGTTCGCCTCGGGGTCGTACACGTCGTAACCTTTACGGGCCCGCTTGCGCAGCTCTTTAAAAAGTTGGTCGTCAGAATAGAGTGCCAACCCCTTTTTGACGCGCTTGGCCTTATCGACTTCCCGGAATAATGAGGCGATGAAGTGTCCGGTTAGCGGCGCTTCGGGAACTTGTAAGTCTTGATGCTGGGCTTTTTTAGCCACGGTTAGGAATCCGGGTGCTCGTAATGGTTGTGGCGCTAGGGCGACGGCCTCTGGGTCAAAAGCACGGTAGATTAGGACGCCGATATGGCTTGGAATCTCATCTTTGACTTCCTCGTAAAGGGCTTGTGGGAGCACGAAGTAGTTATAGTGCCCAATAAAGGATAACTTGGCCTTCGAATGGAAGTCATTTTTAGTCACCTTTAACTCGTAGCACCGCCACTCAATCTGACCGTCTGGAAGTTGCTGATAGCTGAGCGTATCAACAATGCCCTTCTTATCGGGCATACTAACTTCTTCAACCACGTAAGCGCCCTGTTCCAAACAGTACTGATAGAGGGTACTTTCAAGTTGGCGTGTTAACTTAGTCTTCATTAGTAGTTTCCTCCTTAGTCTGGTGCCAAAAGTTGGCAATGGTGGCGCTGAGTTGCGGTAACGATTGAATTGTTTGGTAGTATTGCCAGTGCGATGGGAATAAATCGACGTACCGTTGACTCGCAAACCGCTGATCCAATAATAAAATAATCCCGGTATCTTGACTGCTACGAATTAGTCGACCGGCTGCCTGCAAGACGTTATTCATGCCGGGAAGCTGGTAAGCGTAGGCAAATCCCTGACCGTTTTGATGGTCGTAGTAGTCTCGAATCAAGTTGGTTTCGGGATTTAAGCCGGGTAACCCGACACTGACAACGGCGACCCCAATCAACCGGTCCCCACGCAAATCGATTCCCTCTGAGAAGAGGCCACCGAGCACGCAAAAGCCGACGAGGGTGGTCGGATTATCCGCTTGGAATTGATCCAAAAAGGCTTGTCGGGCCGCCGCGTTCATGACGGATTCTTGGCTGGTCGTAGCAATGTCAGGATAAGTTTGTTCAAAGGCCGACTTGATCTGACTGAGATAGCCGTACGATGGAAAGAACACGAGATAATTGCCAGTTTTCCCAGTAACCAGTGCGTGTAAACTTTGAATAATACGATCGACGTTACGCTCGCGTTCCCGGTAAGTCGTTTGGACGTACTGCGTTACTAAAATCGCCTGGTGCTTCGGCGGAAACGGGGAAGGTAATTGATAAGCGAGACTGTTTGCTTCGCCACCTAAGACCCGTTGGTAGTACGCCATCGGGGACAGGGTCGCGGAGAACAGGACTGCGCCGGCACCGAGTTTCAGCGACCCGTCTAAGAAGTCACTAGGATCAAGGCAGAGTTCTTTAACCGTTAGATGGTGGCCATCTAAAACGAACCGGGTCTGATAGCTTCCATCGTACAAGTCCCCGATTTTAACGAAGGTTAAGCACGCAAAAAAGTAGTCACGGACGGCGTCTAAGAGTGGGGATGGTTTTTGTTGCGTCATCCAGTCAGTGACAAATTCGTTAAACGTCCGTAGGGTTCGCAAAAGGGGCTCCGGTGGGTCCGGCGTTACTTGTTCAGTGACACCGTCATCTAACAGGGACTGACTGAGTCGTGTAAAGCTGCGGCGCACTTTTTTGAGCGCTTGTTGTAAGTCGTCGCTTGGTTGCGTTTTGTCGGGCCGGGCCAGCTTTAATATGGAACCAATCGCTTGGTCGCTAACGGCCGCTGAATACATATCCCGGGCCCGACTGACGAGGTTATGGGCTTCGTCAACGAGGAAAAAGTTGTCGTCGTCACCCTCGCTGAAGAACCGTTGTAAGTAAACGAGCGGGTCGAATAAGTAGTTATAGTCACAGATGACCACGTCACAAAAGAGTGAGGCGTCCAGTGAAAATTCAAAGGGGTCCACGGTATGTTTACGAGCGTAGCGTTCAATCACTGGTCGTGTGAGCTGATTTTCGTGAGTGAGTAAGTCTTTAAGCGCTGGTTTTAAGCGGTCGTAGTAGCCAATCATAAACGGATTTTCTTCCGGGAGTAAATCCTGCTCTTCCGGAAAACGGATCTGGTCTTTGGCCGTCAAGGTGATACTCTTAATGACCAATCCGTCGTGACTCATGAGGTCGATAGCTTCCTCTGCCACGTGCCGGGTGCTTTGCTTCGCGGTGAGGTAGAAGAGGCGTTCAATTAAATCTTCACCGAGCGCTTTGACGGCCGGAAAGAGTGTCGAAATCGTTTTACCAGTTCCCGTCGGTGCTTCGACGAAGAGGCGTTTGTTAAGCCGAACGGTCTTGTAAACGGCCGCGGCGAGCTCGCGTTGTCCGGGTCGAAACGCGGGAAAAGGAAACGGGAGGTCGTTAATTGAGGCGTTGCGCTGCTTGCGAAGGTCCGCCCGTAACGTGAGCCAGTATTCGTATTCGGTAATGAGGTCTTTAAAGAACTGATCGAGTTCGGCGCGCCGCAGGACCTTTTGTTCTTTAGTCACTTTTTCGGTGCTGACTTGAAAATAGGTCAATTGTAAGGTGACCTTATCAAGCTCGGGATGTTCTTGTAATAATAGGTAGCCATAAACTTTGACCTGGCCCCAGTACAGGGTGCGGGTATTGTCGCTTAGGTCATCATACGCCTGATCGGACGTTTTGATTTCTTCAATCAGGGCGCCGTCGTCGTTTAACTGGATACCGTCTGCGCGGCCAGAAATGACGTAGTCGCTCCCGTTCATCGTCACGGTCTTTTTAAGGTAGACTTCGCTGTCATAGTCTTCACCACGACTGCTTTGGAGCCGCCGATGAATTTTAGCCCCGTTTAAGGCGGTATTCTGACTATTTTTAACTTCGTTTAGGTCGCCTTGACGAAGAACGAATTCAACGAGTTGACGAATACCAATTTTAGGTGCCATCGGACGGTTCCTTTCTGAATGGATTGACTTTCATTATAAAACATCTGTTCGGGTTTGTCTGCGTTAAGTCGGATTGCGGTATAAATAACCGGTCAGACCGCATAAAAACGGGGGTCCCAGCTGTTTGGGACCCCCGTTAACTGCAACTTAGTTCATTATTTTTGGTACCAATTACTGTGGCGCTGACGAATCGTTTTACGGAGACTAAAGCCGTAGCTAACGATTAGTGCGGTCAGTAAGGTCGCAACCGCGGCACCTAACCAGGAGTGGGGACTACTAAAATAGCCCGCATAACCCGCGCCAACACTAACGAAAATGATGACAGGAATCAATATATTGATAGGTGCTGGGTGTAAGAAGATAAGCCCGACAATCCACAAGCCAGCCGCTGTAACCACGGCGTCGACACTGACGGTTGTCCCGAAATTAGTGATTAATGCCCATAATGCGACGATTGCCCCAACGACTAACAATAAAGCGGCGAAACTGTTACTGAGGGTCCAAGAAAAATGCTTCTTCGTCATCATGATCATCGCCTCGCTTTCTTTGCTTTTATTATACCGTAAAATGGGATAATGAAAAAAATGATAAGTCGGGAATATTGTTTACAATGATATGAAAATATAAGCTTTTTGAATAAAACCTTGAAAGCGCATCCATTATTGGCTAAACTGGCAGTAGGCACACTTGATGATGGATGGAGGAAATATAGCATGGCAAAAATATTAGCAATTAACGCTGGTAGTTCAACTTTAAAATGGAAGTTATTTAGCGTTCCAGAAGAAACGGTGATCGCCTCAGGGATGGTTGACCGTTTAGGATTACCTGATTCAGTTTTCGTGATTAAAAAAGCGGACGGGACGAAGTACAAAGAAACCCGTCCAACGATCGATGCAAAAGAAGCGGCTGCGATGGTTCTAACTCGCTTGAAGAGTGATGGCATTTTAACTCACTTATCCGAGATTACAGGAATTGGTCACCGGGTCGTTGCGGGTGGCGAACACTTTAGAGATTCAGTGATCATTACCCCCGAAACGTTAAAGGAAATCAAAGATTTGTCTGAGTATGCGCCGTTACATAATCCAACGCAAGCTTATTACATTGAAGTCTTCCAAAGCTTATTACCAAAGGTGGTTCAAGTGGCTGTCTTTGATACGTCGTTGTTTGCAACGATGCCAAAAGTAAACTACTTATATAGTATTCCTTACGAATACTACGAAAAATTCGGAGCACGGAAGTACGGTGCGCACGGGACTAGTCACCGTTACGTTGCAAACCGGACGGCTGAAATTTTAGGCAAGCCGTTAGACTCACTTAAATTGATCACGTTACATTTAGGGTCAGGTGCTTCAATCACCGCTTTTGATCATGGTAAGGCCATTGATACGTCCATGGGCTTTACGCCGTTAGCGGGGATTACGATGAGTACCCGTTCTGGGGACATTGATGCGTCTTTGATTCCATTCTTGATGCGGCACCTTGGGATTTCTGACGTCCAAGACTTCATTGATATTCTAAACCACAAGTCCGGGTTACTCGGTATTTCTGGGTTATCACCTGACATGCGTGACTTGGATAAGACGAAGGACAGTCGCGAACGTTCCGAACTTGCTTTGGAAATCTTCGCAAGCCGGGTTGTGAAGTACATCGGGAGTTACATTGCTGAAATGAACGGCATCGACGCTTTGATCTTTACGGCCGGTGTTGGTGAAAACTCCGTTGCAATGCGTGCGCGGATCTTGAAACAATTGAGCTACTTCGGTGTGACGGTCGATGACGAAAAGAACGACGTCCACGGTAAAGAACAAGTCATTAGTAAGGATGGCGAACCAGTTAAAGTGATGGTCGTTCCAACCAATGAAGAGTTAATGATCGTGCGTGACGTTGAACGTTTGACCGAAAAAAGTCCAGTAACGGATTAAATCAAAAAAATAAAGGATCGTGGTTGTTATGACCGCGGTCCTTTTGTTTTGAGCTGAAATCTAAAGTTTGAAAGTTAAATTTAGGGATTGATTACTGTTGTGTCAGTGTTTAGGCTAATATAAATTAACTACTTGTGAGTTAGTCCGGTTGCCACTGATTATCCAAATCACAATAGTAAGTCTGTTTTTAGCACACGAGGCTACCCGACGGAGCGGATAATTTAGGAATAACTATCACTACTGTTATGTTGTTAATAGCGATTTTAGACTTTTCAACCTTTAGCTGAAATTGTTAAAGTAGCCGCCTAGCCTTAAATGTGTTTAAGAAGCTGATGAATTAGCCGTTGATAATGCACTTTTAAGCATTTTAATGTGTTCAGTGTGGTGGAAGATGAATGGCGTTCCACTTGTTGCGAAGCCGAAGCGTTTGTAAAAGTCTTGTACTTGGATCTGCGCTTCAATTTGAATGTTGAGTCCGGTGAAACGAGTTTTAGCGATATTTAAAATGTGGGTCATTAATTCGGTTCCAACGTGTTGCCCGCGTAATTGCCGGTCAACGACGACGCGACCGAATGATAAGTGCTGGTCTTCTTTAAACACTCTTGCATATGCAACTATTTTATGATTGATGGTTTTAAAAATATGCACCGCATTGAGGTCGATTTGATCGACTTCTTGATAGACGCGTTTCTGTTCAACAACGAACGTTTTGACGCGTAATTCGTAAATAGCGTATAATTCAAGTGGTGTTAACTCTGAAAAGCTTTTAATGTTCCACAAAATGACAACCTCCCTTAATACGTCGTTTAGTTTATCACTACATAATTGCATATGCAATAATAAAAAGGAGATTTAAAATGATACCAACGTTAAGATTAATGGGTACCTTATCACGGCTCGTGATGAATGAAGGCAACCAGCGTTTTGCCAAATATGACCTCAATAACAACCAGTTTATTTACTTGATTCGAATTTGCGAACAACCAGGGCTCTTTTTCAGCCAGTTAGCGGATCAAATGAAGATGGACCGGACGACCAATTATCGTGCCGTTCAAAACCTGATTAAGAAAGGGTATGTGATCAAGCGTAATCATACGGAGAATAAAAAGGTTCGTTGCCTATATCCAACGGCCGCTGGTCAGGCCCTATACCCGGAGCTCCACGCGTATGAACAGTGGTGTGCTGAACTAGTTGGTGAAAAGTTGACAGCTGGCCAGCGTCAGGTCTTGTTCGAAAGCTTAAACCTAGTAACGACCAATATTGAACATCATTTGGAAAACTGACCTTTTAATGATAATCATAAAAAATTAAACGGCTTTTTAGCTGAATTTTGCGGGCTTTCAGTGTACGATGTACTTAACCATATAATGGCATTTGAGCTGTCAAAAATGACCGGAGCCACAATCAATTTAGCGCGCTGTGGGGGTCGTTTGGCTGAATGATGAAAGGGGTAAACAAGACATGTCAACAACTTTAGTGCTTGGCGGGGGCTATGCTGGAATGAGGGCCGTCAAGTTTTTAACGAAAGGGCTACCTAGTGGGGATCAATTGATTTTAGTTGATCAAATACCGACACATACGGAGAAAACTAATCTCCATGAAGTTGCGGCCGGAACGATTGATCCAGAACGGATTACGTATAACATTCCGTCCGTAATTGCAAAACGGGTCACGTTTGTGCAAGCGACGGTTAATAATGTCGACGTCGCAAACAAAGCCATCAGTTTCGAAGACCATGATGACATCAGCTATGATTACTTAGTGCTTGCATTGGGCTTCCAGTCCGAAACTTTTGGGGTACCGGGTGCGAATGAAAATGCGTTGGCAATGGATGATCTTCAAACGGCGCAAGCGGTTTATCAACACATTGAAGACCGGGTCAAGGCCTATCAAACGAGCAAGGATCACAATGATTTGAAGATTGCGGTCTGTGGTGCGGGCTTTACCGGGATTGAATTGTTAGGTGAACTGACACAGTCGTTGCCTAAGTTACAGAAGAAGTATCAGGTCCCCGCAATCAAATTAGTTTGTTTGGAACGAATGCCATCAATTTTGCCGATGTTCAACCAAGACTTGCGAGACTATGCGCTGGCCTTCATGGAAAAGAACAACGTTGAAATGCGGTTAGGTTCCGCTATTACGGCGATTAAACCCGGTGCCGTTGCTTATACGGATACGGACAAAGTTGAACATGAATTTGCCGCTAATACGATTATTTGGACGGTGGGGGTCAGTGGGTCGCACGTTATTGCGGATTCTGGCTTCCAGCAGCGTCGTAACCGGGTTACGGTCCAACCAGACTTGTCACTAGAAGATCGGCCAGAAGTCTTTATCGTGGGTGACGTGGCGGCGGTAATGCCACCCGATGGCGAACGGCCATACCCAACGACAGCCCAAATTGCGCTGGCTTGTGGTGAACAAGCAGCCAAGAACATTGTGGCTTTGCGAAATGGCAAAGCCACGACACCGTTTAATTATCAATCCAGCGGAACGGTCGCATCGCTCAGTGACCGCGACGGGATTGGTGAAATCTTCAGTAGCAACCGCCCCGTTAAAGGGTATCCGGCTTCAGCACTGAAAAAGGTGATCACCGACCGTTCGCTACTTGAGAGTGCCCACTTGGGGACGGTCTTCAGTAAGGGACGTTTCGACTTATATCATTAAATGTAGAAAAAACCAACGCAGCCACCAATCGGTTAACGATTTAGAGTGCCTGCGTTGGTTTTTATTCTATATTGGTGCATTAGAAGTCAAGTAGGTAGGAATACTTCATGTATTGTTTGCCATGGGGGACTAAAAAACTAAAACGGGGGGTGGCGTTTCTAGAGGCATAATTGTCGCGGGGGGTCCGAAACGACATGACGATTACCCGCCGGCCTTTCTGGGACATGTCGTTCATGGACAGTGCTTTTCCTGTAGTTGTGGTTGGTCCCTTGGTCATACTATAGTAGCCATAAGGAATGTTAAACCACATATTGTCATCAAAGTTTGGATTATTGGTTTTAAAGCCATAGTTGCTAGGACCGACCTGATCGATGCTCATCGTTACGTTCATGAGAGCTTCGTCATTCGTTAGCTTTGTTTGGGTTCTTAAAATCTTGAAATGAACATCTGGGTCCTTAACGGTTTGGTTGCGTTTAACAACGACCTCTTTAACGTTTTGGGGGAGGTATCCGCGGTTAACCACCCGGTAGCGCCAGCCTGCCAAAATACTCAACAGGAAGATTAGGCTGAGCGTTAGTCCCCATTTGGCTTTAGATTTCATGAGCTTGACCTGCCTTCACTTGGAAACGGCGACTAGCAACTTGTTTCACGAAGTCGTGATCGTGTGAAGCAATGATAAAGGTACAGCCCCGTTGTTGCAATTGATGTAAGTAGATAATTAATTTGGCGATACTTTCGGCATCTAAGGCGTTGGTCGGTTCGTCCAAAATAATGAGGGGACTTTGACCAAGGACCGCCTGCGCGATGCCTAATTTTTGACGCATTCCAAGTGAAAATTTACGGACTTTCTTGTTATCGTTTATGGGTAGCTCAAATTGTGCTAATAAATCGTCAATTTGTTGATCAGTGACTTCAGGCAACAACCGTGCTAATAATTCCAAGTTCTTTTTGGCAGTAAAGTTGTCGATGACACTCGGATTTTCGATAAGAATACCGGCACGAATTGGAAACTTTCCGCCGACAGTTAGTTTCTGATCATTAACTAAAACATCACCAGTGGTACGAATCAGACCAAGAATGGCTTTTAAAATCAATGTTTTACCAGAGCCGTTAATGCCTTCTAAAGTGACAATGTCACCCGCATTAACGGTTAGCGATACGTTAGTCAGTAGGACCTGATTTTTAACGGATTTGCTTACATTTACCAATTTAATTAAACTCATCATTATTCCCCCGTATTAATGATTTTCAAGGTAGCGATAACTGATTAGATAACCCCCGATTAATAGAACTAAACAGCCCAGTAACCACAAAACACTGGCTGGTTGAAAGGCTGGTAATCTGGAATAGATTGATAGACCAAGTGGGTTTTGTGGGTTAGGCCAATAGATGGTCAAGACTAATAAAATGACGGGGATGATCAGCCCGATGGCCGGACTGATCAGATTACAGATTTGTTGCACCATAAGGAGTAGTAGCAAATCTAAGAATAGGATCATGGCCCAAAGTGCCCACGCGGTAGCCCCTTTGATGGAGCCCACGCTGAATGCGACTTTTGGCCACCAACTTTGTGCTAACCACAGACTAACGATGGTCAGTCCATCGATAGCGAGTGCAGTTAAGCTCAGTAGTTGAAGGTTGAGTCTGCCAAAACTTAACTTTGAAAATTGAAAGCCCCGCAGTTGAACCGCGTGTGCTTGCCATAATTGCTGAAAACTGTTATTGACAATGATCAGTGGAAAGGAAAAATAGCCTAACCAGAAGACTGGAAAAACAATCTCGCCGTGGGCAATCTCAAAGGCAGTTGGTGCCGCGAAAAATTGGGCGATCACGTGCGGATAGGCGCTATCGGAAACTTGATGGCCAACAGTCAATATTAGGATAATTAGGACGAACATAATGAGCCTAAAGCGTACTTTAATCAGTTGCCAGTAGTGATATCCTTGGACTTGTCTTAATGCCCGCATCTTAAAATTCCCTCCGCTGCACTAGGTAGTAGGTCACTAATCCAATCAATAGAATCAGGCCGGCTAAGTTCATTAATTGGAGCAACCGTGTGAAGGGATCGGTCATTTGATCAAACGCGTATAGTAAAACATTTTTGGTACGATTTTCTTGCTCGAATAATAAAATATTGACGAATAAAACGAACAGTACCGATATTAGTTTGCGATGGATTAAAAAGTAGAGTAGCAGGGTGATTGCACTAAGAATTACTTGAACGAATAAGATAAAAACTGCTGCTAATCCGAGGTCAATTAAAATAGTTGGCCGAGTGGAAATTAATGGTGCCTTTCCAAACAGGATGCAACTAGTTGTTAAACTCCAGATTAACCAAATATTAATGATGACCAGCAAATTTTGAATTACAGTTTGCCAATATAAGGTGGAACGGTGTTGACTAAAAAAGCTGTCATTTAAATGATATTCAGTCATCATTGAAGTCGCAATTATTGAGAGTGGCAGGTAGCGTTCGTACATCAAATAAGGGTCTACCGTATTCTGGTACAGAAAGGGCAAGCTATCACTGCCCCATAAAATTGCGGGAAAGGCGCTAATCCCACATAAAAAAGCGAAGGTACTGATGACTAAGAGCAATTTCCAGCGGGCACGCAGGCGATAAAACTCTTGGGCACCGATGTTATGCAACAACACGATAGCGTCGCCCCCCTAGTACTAACAGGCTGGTGACGATGAGCATTGCAAGGGTGACGCTGCCAGCGGACAAGGCGCTAGTATCCAACTGGTTAGTCTCGGTTAAGAAATAGTAGGGTGCAAAGCCAATCCCGCTACTACTAATCCCTTGTAGTTGCAATAAGCCGAGTTGCAATAAAAATCCCGTGGTCATTGCAACAAATCGGTTAGGTAAGAGTAACGACCATCCCAGTGTGAACCAGGCAAACAGGGTTCCCCAGAAACCAGCAAATAGAATGGCTAATATGGCATGAATTAAGGGATGTTGATAATATAAACTGACTAATAAAGTATTACGATTAATAACCATAATGTTGCTATTGAGTAAGTGATCGGGATGAATATTAGGTAAAATCATGAAATAGGTGAATAGGTTGATGATGAGTGGTAAGGCTACAATCAGAAAGCCCATAATGCCGGCCCACAAAAAATAGCTAAGAAAGACTTTTCGTTCACCAAGTTTGACTTGTAGTTGATTGAAGAAGCCGCTATCTAGGTCTTTACGAATCAAACTAGCTGTCGGTAGCGCTGCTAATAAAGGAATGATCAAGTAGAAAGCGGTAGCTGCAAAGTGAAAGCTATCGATTCCCATCCACTTGGTATAGGGTGAGTCAAAAAAGGTGTTCTGGGCGAGTAAGCGGTGATTTAATGATTGAATGATTTGAATCAGTGGTAGTACAAGTGCGATTCCCCCGAAAATCCATAATTGAAGCTTGTTGAATCGATGCCAAAGTAATTGCATGTTTCCCCCTCCAAAGGTCAATATGTAGAGCAACACCTGATCCATGTGTTTCAACGACGTTATTCCATAAACGCGTCTCACAAATGTAGGTAATTAAAGCGTTTACATTTGAATTTAAAATCTAATAAACGATTTTATTTTTTTATAATTTAATTATCGATTAAAATAGATATATCTAAATAAAGGGTTATTTGTCATAGAAAAAAGGAACGACTAAGCAAATTTAATCGTTCCTTTTTTGATCATAGATAATTTTGACATAACATAATATGGCTTATACCATGTTTCTATGACTGGGTATCTCTTTTTACCCGTTCCGTTGGGATTTTAACGTTTCGGACTTGGCGTGCGGCCACTAAAATTGCGAGCAGTAGTAATGCGCCGTAAAAGACTGAAACGACAATTGAAACGTTCCGGCTAAAGTCTAGGTTGGCGTTACTATTCGGGTGTTGCGTCAACTGAACGACCACTGACAGGTCGGTAGCGGCGTGCATTAGGATCGGTAGTCCCAAGTTGCGCGTCCTGATATAAACGCCCGCAAATAAGGTGCCGAGCGCCATGGCAAATAGAATCTGAGGTAATACATACGTTAATGATAAGTGGGTGCTGTTCATTAAGTGCAAGCCCCCGAAAAGAAAGCTAGAAATTAAGACGACGGCGAGATTCTTACCCGGTAATGAGCGGGCTAGTAACGGAATCATGACGCCGCGAAAGACGTATTCTTCGGTTAAGCCGACTAAAATGATATAGCCTAAGTACATTAAAACTAAAGGTGTGAAGGGGACGGTGAATAACCTGGTCAGGTTGGCTGAAACGAGTAAACCGACCACTAGTAATGCCGGTACGGCCTGTTCTAGTTGTCCCCAACCGTTATGATGATTCCAAAATAATACCGGGACGTGTGCTAAGTAATGATTGAAAATCCAAACGCCGAATAGGACGATGGCATCCTGAACGATTCCGGAATACTGCTTCGGAATCAAGCCGAAGCTGAATAAGACGGCCGTGGCAAAAAAGAGGGCGATGACCCATATGAAGCATAGTAGGGCTAATCCCCAGCCCCGTTTAAAGTTTTTCATAGTTTCCCCTCCTAGTTAAGTCAAGCTTGTCACTATTTTAGCATGGAACTGAAGGTTGAAAACTAAGGATGGTGTTTTGACATTGGTATAACAACGTTGATTCTCCCAGAAATAGTTCAGATGATTGCTTCTAACCACCCATGGGTTCACCTGCCGTAGCGATGCGTCCCCAAAAATTGTAAACGTGTGGGGTTTCTTCCATACCAACCAATCTAAGCTAGAAAGTCACTTAGTTCGTTGCGGATTGTTCCGTTAGAATTTCGGCGGGCCAGACCTGTCGATCAGCCACAAAGAGTGTGATTATTAGGATGATACCGCACAGTGAGATAGCCACGATTGAGATGTAGAAACTGAAATACAGATTGGCGTTGCTAGGGTGTTGTATCAGTTGAACCACGAGGGATAGATCCGTCGCGGCGTGCATTAGAATCGGTAAACCTAAATTGCGGGTTCGAATATAAACCCCTGCAAATAGGACCCCCAACGCCGTGGCAAAGAGAATTTGTGGTAGCACGTAAGACAGTGACAAGTACGTGCTGTTGATCAGGTGCAAGCCGCCAAAGAGAAAACTGGAAATGACGACAACGGCAAAATTCTTATTTGGTAATGATCGTGCTAGTAACGGAATCATGACGCCGCGGAAGACGTATTCTTCCGTTAGGCCAATTAAGAAGACGTAGTCTAAATACATTAATACTAGTGGTGTAAAGGGCAAACTGAGAACTTTTGGTAGATTGGCAACGACCAAGTGACCGACAAGGAGTAAAGCCGGCACGGCCTGTTCCAACTGACCCCAACCGTAATGCCGGTTCCAAAAGGAGACCGGGACGTGGGCGATGTAGTGGTTAAAGAGCCAAACACCGAGTAAGACAACGACTTCTTGAACGATGCCGGCATAATGCTTAGGTATCCAGCCCAAAGCGAACAAAAGGGCTGAGGCAAAGAAAAGGACGATGACCCAGATGTAGCATAGTAGGGCTAATCCCCAGCCCCGTTTAAAATTTGTCATAATAAGTACTCCTCGTTAAGCTAGTCTAGTCCATTATTTTAGTGTGAAACTTTAAAATAACAGTCATATACTTCTAGTTACGCAAAAAGTCCCGGAATTATTTTCCGGGACTTTAAAGAAGCAAATTAATTTAATGGTGCATCTTAAATTCAAGGTACCGGTCATTGTATAAGCCAACTTTGGCTGGCGAGAGGTCCTTGTAAATTTGTAAGTGCCGAATCGTTTGATTGTCAGGATAAAACTGGCGATCGTTACGAATGGCTTTCGGTAACAGCGCCTTAGCTTTCTTGTTTGGTGTGGCGTAACCGATGTACTTGGCGTTTTGGGCCGCGTTTTTCGGTTCGCTCATGAAATTCAAGAAAGCGTAAATCGCTTTGAAATGTTTCGCCGTTTTTGGAATGACGAGGTTGTCGAACCAGAGATTACTGCCTTCAGACGGGACAACGTAGTGTAGGTGGGAGTTGCCTTCCAACATTTCACTAGCTTCACCGGACCAATCGACAGCGACGGCGGCTTCGTTTTGAATCATGTACATCTTGATTTCGTCAGCGACGACCGCTTTCACGTTGGGAGATAAGCGGTTGAGTTTGTTACGTGCAGCTAATAAGGTGGCGGGATCGGTCGTGTTCATCGACTGGTTCATGGACGCGAGCGCAAAGCCCATGACGTCTCTGGCACTATCAATTAGCATCACCTTATTTTTATACTGCTTTTCCCAGAGGTCGTTCCAGTGCTTGATGCTGCCGGGCTTAACGTACTTATCGTTGTAGATAATCCCTAAAGTTCCCCAGAAGTAGGGTACGGAATAGCGATTGTCCCGGTCAAAATCAAGGTTCATGAAGCGTGGATCGTAGTTGTGCATGCCAGTCAGCTTACTTTTATCTAACGGTAACAGTAAGTTGGCTTTTTTCATCTTTTCAATCATGTAATCGCTGGGCACGGTCAGGTCATAACTAGTCCCACCCTGTTTGATTTTTGTAAACATGGCTTCGTTACTGTCGAACGTTTCAACGTTGACGTGGTACCCAGTCTGCTTTTGAAACTTGGTCAGCAGGTTCGGGTCAATGTAATCGCCCCACGTGTACAGGTTCAAGACCTTTTTTCCGGTACTGCCAGAAGTGGTCTGGAGTTGATGGGCACCGAATGCGAGTAACCCACAGACGGCAAATAGGGCGAGCACGACGCTTAGTAATTTTTTCATTTCCGCCGCCCCCTCGTTGCTGTACGCCGATGTTTACGACTGTATTGATTAATGAAGTAGTAGCCCACCACGAGAATCAGGGCCATTAAGAACATGAGGCCGGATAGCGCGTTGATCTCCAAGTTGATGCCTTGACGAGCTCGCGAGTAGATTTCAACGGATAGGGTGGTAAACCCGTTCCCCGTAACGAAGAAGGTGACCGCGAAGTCGTCTAATGAGTAGGTCAGTGCCATGAAGAAGCCGGAAAAGATGCCGGGCATGATGTATGGCACGATGACCTGACTCAAAAGTTGCCAGTTGTTGGCGCCAAGGTCGGCCGCCGCGTCGAGTAAACTACTGCTCATTTCTTGAATCTTAGGCAACACCATCAAAACGACGATGGGAATCGAAAACGCAATGTGGCTCAAGAGAACTGAGCCAAAGCCTAACGGAATCTTTAACGCCGTGAAGAAAATCAGGAAGCTTGCCCCGATGATAACGTCTGGGGAAACCATCAGGATGTTATTCAGCGACAAGAGGGTGTTTTTCGTAATGGGTTTAGTCGTGTTGTTGATGCCAAGCGCTCCCAACGTCCCAATCACCGTGGCTAAGATGGATGATAGCAGGGCGACGAGCAAGGTGTCGAGAAAAATGGCGATCAGCCGACTATCCGCGAACAAGTCTTGGTAGTGTGACCAAGTGAAGCCGTGAAAGTTATTCATCGTGTCGCCCTTACTGAAGGAGTACACGATTAGGAAAATAATTGGGGCGTACAACACGATGAAGACGAGCCATAAATACAGGTTACGCCACTTAAAGTTACGTAAGCTCATTTGGTCATCCCCTTTCGCGTGCGCCGTTTGCCACCGCTAGTCAGCATCATAATGATGACCATGGCGATGATCAAGACGACCCCGATCGTGGAACCCATGCCCCAGTTCATCGTTGTCAAGAAGTGTTCTTCAATCGCAGTCCCTAAGGTAATCACCTTGTTACCATCAATCAGGCGGGTCAACATGAAGAGGGAGAGTGACGGGATGAAAACGGCTTGGATGCCGGCTTTGACCCCGGGCAAGGTGAGTGGAAAAATCACCCGACTGAAGGTTTGCCAGTTGGTTGCGCCTAAGTCACGACTAGCGTTGACGTAGGACGGATTCAGTTCGCTGATCGAGTTGTAGATGGGTAAGACCATGAACGGAATCTGAATGTAGGCCGCGACAAAAATAAAACTAAAGTTCGTAAAGAGTAATTGTTGCGGGCCGATGCCAATGAAGCTGAGAAATTGATTGGCAATCCCGGCCTGACTGAAGATGCCAATGAAGGCGTAGGCTTTAAGTAATAAGTTAATCCAAGTCGGCATGATAATGAGGAGTAGCCACAGTTGGGGATACTTCGTTTCATTAAGGACGTACGCCGTTGGATAACTAATGAGTAACGTCGCCAGGGTAATCAAAAAGGCGTACCAGACGGAATTAAGCGTCATCATCAGGTAAGTGTTTGATGAAAAGTAGGTCTGGTAGTTCGCTAAGGTAAATTGGCCGTCAATGTTAAAAAATGATTGATAAATCAGTAATAGGACGGGCGCAATGACGAATAGTAAAATCCACAGCATGTACGGGATGAAGTAAGCCGTGTTGCGGCTCAAGCGTTGTTTTCGTTGCATAAGCTTCGCCCCCTAATCGTCTTCGTATTGTTCGAGTCGGGCATCAAAAGCAGCTTCGCTTTCGTTTAACCGCATGACGTGGATGTCTTGCGGGTCGAAAGTCAGGCCAATGGGTTCACCTTCATCGGCTGGATTCGTCGAATGAACGAGCCACTCGTTGTGATCACTGTCGTAGGCGACGATTTCAAAGTAATTGCCCCGGAACAGTTGCGAATCCACGGTTACCACGAGTTTACCTTGATCGGCGGCGACGATATCCAAGTCTTCGGGTCGAAGGACCACTTCGACGGCTTCGTTAGGTCGCATCCCACCGTCGGCACACTCGAAGGCCTTGCCAACGAATTCGACTTCAAAGTCTTTTAACATTTTGCCGGGGATGATGTTACTTTCCCCGATAAAGTTAGCGACAAAGTGGTTGATGGGTTCGTCGTAAATGTCGACCGGACTGCCACCCTGTAAAATGGCGCCGTCGTTCATGACGAAAATCTCATCACTCATCGCGAGGGCTTCTTCTTGGTCATGGGTGACAAAGAGGAAGGTAATCCCTAACCGTTGTTGTAAATCGCGCAATTCGTACTGCATGTCTTTACGTAATTTAGCGTCCAACGCTGAGAGGGGTTCGTCGAGGAGTAAAACTTTTGGCCGCATGACGAGCGCGCGGGCAATGGCGACCCGTTGTTGTTGGCCACCAGAGATTTCACTGATTTCACGGTCGCCAAAGTCAGCTAATTGAACCATGGCTAAGGCGTCTTGAACCCGTTGGTCAATTTCGTCTTTGGAAACTTTATGCAATTTAAGGCCAAACGCCACGTTTTCGGCGACGTTCATGTGTGGGAAAAGGGCGTAATCTTGGAACACGGTGTTCACTTGCCGCTGGTTGGCAGGCAGGCCGTTGATAACCTGTCCGTCGAATTCAACTTCACCGGAAGTGACCGCGGTGAAACCCGCAATCGTCCGTAAAATGGTCGTTTTCCCACAACCGGATGGGCCGAGTAAGGTATAAAATTTACCGGCCTCGAGTTCTAAGTTGATGTCTTTAAGAATTTGATGATCTCCATAACTTTTACAAACGTGATTTAACCGCACGATCGGCTGTGTATTAACCGCCAATGGAAGGACCTCCTAATAAATTATAAGTAGGACGCGGTCGTAACTAAGGTAAATGTGCAGGGCAACGGTCCCGCGTTACGAATTTGATGCGTCTTGGTTGCGTGAAAGTAAAGCGTATCACCCGCAGTTGCCACGTGTTCCTGACTACCGAGGCGTAAGTGTAAGGTGCCGGTTTGGACCATGATAAAGGTCTCCGCCGGCGAAGGCTCAAAGGATTTGAAGCAACCGTTGGGCGCTAAGGTGACCGTGACGGGTTCGAGTTCGTTCTCATTCGAAGCCGGGACGAGCCACTTTAACTGGTAACCGAGTGCTTCATCGTCGTAAATTCGGTGTTCGCTTGGGTGGTAGACGATTTTATGATTGGGCGGTTCGGGCGCAAAAAAAGCGGCCGGAGTCATCCCAAGTACTTCAATGATGGCAAAAAAAGTTTCCATCGAGGGTGAGGATTGGTTATGTTCTAGTTGCGATATGTAACCCTTACTTAAATCAGTCCGTTCCCCCAGTTCTTCTTGTGTCAGTTGTTTTTGCATCCGTAAATTACGGATACGCTGACCGATGTCCATGACATTCACCTCGAATCATAGTTTTGTTTAAGTAAACAATAAGTTTAGTACAGTCTTTAATTATAGCGAAAAAGCTTGGTGAGACAAGTTAAAAATGCGTGTGACTAATATGTTATTCTAATCGAACATATAAGTTGATTTGATAGTGCTTGCCGATTGCAAAAAAGAGTCTGGGTAATCATCCCAGACTCGTCATGGTTATTAGGTTAGTCGGCGCGATAAACAACTTCGAAGACTTCACTGACCATTGGGGTGTCGGAAGATAAGTTGTGTCCGTGCGCTTCAAGGGTCGGGGTAAATTCATCCGTTTTACGTTTGCGCCAGTCGCCGATGGTGCGGTCGCCCTCATCTTCGTGCCAGGCGTGTTCCGCGGAGATCCGGTAGAACGGGATCAGTTCGGAAACGACCGTTTTGATCACGGCAACTGGTTTCATATCGCCGTTGAATAAAACGTTGTAGTCACCAGGCTGGGGGATGGCAACTTGTTCATTGGTATAGGTGTCCAATGGGGTGGTCGTTGCGGTTTTAGTCCCAGCTAAGATGGCATCCGTTGCGGCTTGAACCTCGGCTGGCTTGTTCTGATCGCCGAACCAGCGGGTTTGATAAGAGGCCCCGTTGGTATCGGTCGTTTCAGTATATGCTTTCCATAATTCTTCTGCTGATTTTGCTGGCATAAGCTTCACCTAA
This sequence comes from uncultured Lactobacillus sp., assembly GCA_937916845.1. GTDB lineage: Bacteria > Bacillota > Bacilli > Lactobacillales > Lactobacillaceae > Lactiplantibacillus > Lactiplantibacillus paraxiangfangensis. Next base: position 80,391 of record CALFSK010000069.1, read on the forward strand.
TTTCAATAAGAATAGTGAACTCATGGTCATGTAACCGAATTCACAACCTAAGTATAGCATGCCATTTCTCAAAACGACACGGCAGTGACTGCTTTTCATTTAGAAAACGGGCGTTAATCATTACGGCGACTTAACGATTGAAATTTTGATATAATAAAACTATGAATTGGGGGTAACGATATGCAAATTACACCAGTCAAAGTGACTGATTTACCACAAATCATGACCATTGAACGGGCGGGCTTTTCCGACGCTGAAGCGGGGAGTCAAGCGGCTTATCAGGAGCGGATTCAAAAGCTGGGATCGACCTTTTTAGTTGCGCGCGATGGTGATGTGGTTCTGGGCTTCATCGTGGGACCGGCGACAACGGAACGCTACATTGAAGATGAGATGTTTGCGACGACCCCGACAAACTTAGCGCACGGTGGCCACCAACTAGTCTTTACACTGGCCGTCGCACCAACTGCTCGTCATCAGCATGTCGGTAGTCAATTATTAGCAGCGCTAGAAGCTGACGCCCGTGCAAAGGGTCGGACGAGTTTGTCATTAACGTGTCTAAAACGGCTCGTGCCATTTTACGAGCAGAACGGATTTACGAATCAGGGTGTCGCGGCGTCCAGCCACGCTGACGAAACTTGGTACAATTTAGAGAAAGTCTGGGACAAATAATGAAATTATCAACGCTACAAGCAGAATTGCCTAACTTTAAGATCCGGTTATTAACATTGGAAGACCAAGAAGAATTACTTGCTTTAGAACAGAGTAATCCGGAATACCGCCGTTACTTTTCACCAGAACCATTGACTACGGAAGAAGTTCAGCACGATTTAACGGCAACGCCACACACGGTTGCACCGGAACAAAAGCAGGTGTTTGGCTTTTATTTAGCCAACCGGTTAGTGGCCGTCTTGGACGTGTTGAACCAGTATCCGCAAGAACAATTTTTATTCATTGGACTACTAATGGTTAATCAAGCTTACCAACGAAAGACGGTCGGCAAAGTCATCATGACCGGTTTAATGCAAGCGGCCATGAAGAGTGGGGTCGCCTGCCTACAACTGACCCGGGTCACAACTGATACCGGAGTGGAAACCTTCTGGAAAAAGCTTGGCTTTGAGAACGGCGACCAACTCTTTTTGCCACTTAAACACGGCGGTCGGTTACCGGTAACGACGATGTCCCGCCTATTAAAATAAAAGGGGCAATTCTCATCGAAATTTAGCGTGTCCGGCCACCTAAACTGATGCGATTCGTGTTAAACTCATGATGATCATATTATAGAAATGAGGGTAAATACGATGCTTAAACGATGGGGAAAGGCCGATACTGGCATGCTGATTGCAGCGGTTATTTTACTGGCAGTGCTCTTCTACTTTTTCGAGCTAACTGCCAGCTTAACAACTAGTGTGATTGCCTTTCCGATTAGTTTAGTTGTCCTGATGGGAATCATGGAATACGCCGCTTACGAATTGCGGAAAAAATAGGCAGAGTGGGACAAAGGGCGAATAGCTTGTGAGCATTAACGTGGAATCGGAGTTTATTCCGGGGTTTGGAATAAGCCCCGGTTCCGGGTTAAGCGGAGCAAACTGCCCTCTTGGCGCACGTTTCAGCTAGAAAAATAGCGGTTCAGAAACCAGTTAAAGATTTCTGAACCGCTATTTTTGTATGTCTGTACTTGCTTCCGGCGGCTCGTAATGAATGCCGCTATGGGACCGGTGAAAGCCTGAGGAGCGGTCTTTCACCTCGCTTTAATGCTTTGCCCAACCCGCAAATCATTAAAGACGTCCGTGGTGTAAACGGGAAGGTTCATCCCGTCAACACCACCTTCACGGCGGCATTCATTACGAGCCACCTGCAGCCTGATTGAGCGTACTAAGGTGGGAAGTTTTTTCGAAAAGCGTAATTATATTAAATGTTAGGAATGTGGCCACGTGCCATCATCAAATGTCCAGATGATATCTGTTTTAGTTTTAATGTCTGTTTGGTACCACATTTCACCGTCATCAGGAATCACGTCTTTATCGTAACCGCCGTTAGGATTTTCAATGGTGCTAAATATTGCCCGCCGTTCTTTATAAAACTCTTAAGGTTAGTTGCATTTAACCGTACTACGCTGTACTATTTACTGATAACTAGTACAGTACCATACAGTGAAAGAGGTAGCGGCCCTATGCAGATTGATCATGTCAGCGGCCAACCGTACTACGCCCAGCTCGTTGAGGGTGTTAAGCAAGATATTGAACACGGTATTTTACAAGTGGACGACCAGCTGCCGTCCGTTCGTGAAATGGCCCGCCAACATTTGCTTAATCCTAATACGGTCAGCAAAGCGTACAAACAGTTGGAAGCCCAACAAGTTATTCGCACGGTGCCGGGCAAAGGAACTTACGTTAACGCCTTTAACCCGACCTCAGTGCGCACCGAGTTACAAAAGAGGTTACAACAGATCGTCAGTCAGGCCCAAGAAGCGGGGATTAGCTTCAATGAAATGCGGGGCTGGCTCGACCAGATGGAAGGAACGACGTTATGAGTTTAGTCATTAATAAGTTAAGCAAGGAAATTGACCAGCATCCAACCCTTGATAGCATCAGCTTCACGGTGCAACCGGGTCAAATCATCGGTGTCATTGGTCGAAACGGTGTTGGGAAAACGACGCTATTTCGGACGATCAACGGTCAATATTTAGCCGATAACGGCAACGTAACGGTTGATGGTCAAGTCTTGGCAGAACACCCAGAGTTAAAAACGGCGCTATGTTTTATTGACCCGTTAGCAAACTTTTTCCGGGGCGCCACGATTAAACAGATTCAGAGTTACTACCAGGCGGCGTATCCCCACTTTGATGCGAAGAAGTTCGAATCGTTACTGAAACGTTACCATTTAATGGGCAACCAAAAGTTACGGCACTTTTCGAAGGGGACCTTTGGCCTATTTACCATTATCTTAAGTGTGGCAACGAATGCGCCGTACCTTTTCTTGGACGAACCACTCGACGGGTTAGACGTTTTGATTCGGAAAAACATCCTCAGTATTTTGATTGAAGAAGTCGCTGGGGGGAAGCGGTCGATTTTAATTGCGTCACATAACTTAGTCGAATTAGAAGGTGTGATCGACCGGGCGTTAATGCTTAAAGATGGACAAGTCGTCAACGATTACCAGCTCGAAGATATGCGGAGCCAAGCCCGCAAGATTCAGTTAGTTTATCGGGATAAAAAAGTACCGGAATTACTGCGGCAAGCGGGTCGGGTCGTTCACGTTTCGGGACGGGTCATCGTCGTAGTCTTTGAAAATTACACGGAAAAATTGCGGGAACAATTGGCTGCGACTCAGCCGGTCTTTCAAGAGGAATTACCGCTTTCGTTAACGGACCTATTTATGGCCAATTTAACGGATGAAGCGGACTACGAGTTATTATCATAGGGGTGAATGAGGAATGTCAAATCAAAAATTAAGACGGTTACTGTGGCGGCATTACCGTATTTGGTTGTTAACGGCAGTTATTGTGCTGATTGCGGCTGGACTAAAAGAAGGCATGAGCGTTGTCAATCAACCTAATATTTACGTACATCCGGGAGCCTTTACCTTGGAAGAAGGCGGCGTGTTAAGAATGTTCGTCGCCGTTATCGTCTATTTTGTGCTTGGACTAACCATGTATTTGCACGATAACTGGACGAACTTTAACTACTATCTGTTTGCTTTGCCCGTTGTTCGGCGACGAATCTACCGGCAAAAGATTGGGTTGATGGTTACAGCGGTGACAGTTGGCTATATCCTGATGCAAGGCGTTTACTTTATCGCGATTCAAGCTGTTTTAGCCAAACGGCACGCCTACTTTGTGTGGGGGAATTCTTGGCGGGTTGAACTGTCACGACTAATTCTACTACTGGTTCTAATGATGATTGGGACAACGTTTGGCTTGTGGGTCGGTCACATTTTTGCAAGCGTCTTTGCTGGAATCGTCTTCTCCCTCAGTATGATTTTTGCATATAACGGTCTGATTAATTTGTTATCCGGTATCTCGGGGATGCAATATCGTCAGCTGGATATTTTAAATCAGCTGGATTCAGGCAGTTGGCTTGAATTGGGGGCTGCAATCGTTGCGGGTGTCGTGTTTGGTGGTTTCTTATACTGGCTAAATGGCTGGGGCTTTGATCACCTATCATTAGAAGATAGTCGTGAGTTTTTCCGCTTTCCGGAGTTACGTTCCGCCGTTTTATGGTTTTCTATTATTTATTTAATTATTGCGACTAGTTGTTCGGAATTTGGTCTGGAAATTCTGGGGTTAATCACGGATAATTACCGTGAGAATATGCCACTGGGAACGGGTATTATTATGGGATTAGTGATCGGCTATTTGACCTGGAGTTTAGGTCGGTGGTTCTTGTATCGTCCCGATAAGTTTCGGGATGTATGGACGTTTAAAAAACTAAGTTAAGGTTACAGAGGCTTAGCCGCCTTCTGTGCACTCAAATTAGGAGGGACATCATGCGAATGCATCGTTCGGTTTGTGGGATGATATGGCTCAGCGCCATTCTATGTTTTATTTTAAAGATAGCGATTGGGGTGCGGGTAGACGCCGATGGATTGTTGGTGGAACCATTCTTTCTACTACCACTGGGGTACGGGTTACTTGCGTTAGCCATCGTGACGACCATTGTTTTAGCCGTGCAACGCTGGCGCCAACGTGCCCATCATAATTAGAGGCTGAAAGATTAAATTGGTCACTTCGGCGGGTGGAACTGGTGTGCTATCAGCGCCAACCGGATTAGGTAATAATCGAATAACACTAAAAACCGCCTGAGTTGTCAGCTGTACTGACACACTCAGGCGGTTTTGTTAGCGGCAAATTCTAGTTATCTATGAAGGATTAACGAATCTTATCAAGGCGTTTTGCAACGGTCTTGATGTTTAACAAGTCCCAGTCTTCCAAGTTATGTGAAATGGAGTTATGACCCCAAGTCCCGCAACCTAGCGTTAGGGAAGGTGCAACGTTATCGTACTTGAAACCAATGGCCCCCTGTGAAGAAGGAACGTTGATCAAAGCCCGGCAAGCCGTCATTTCAAGCGCAAATTGGTTCATGACCTTTTCATCAGTCGTGTGAAGCGTTGCCGTGTGACCTAAGCCACCCAAGGAAAGGCTCCGCTTCATTAAGTTGAAGCCGTTTTGCGTATCTTTAGCGTGAACGACCGCCAGAACGGGCGATAACTTTTCACGTGAAAAGACTTGGTCGCCACCGATATCTGGAATTTCAACGGCTAAGACCTTAGTGTCAACGGGAACATCGAAACCGGCCCACTGTGCAATCTGCCAAGGGGTCTGGCCCGCAACTTTCGGGTTAACGGCCTGTTTTTCTAAGTTCATGACGGTACTTTCAAGTGTTTTGAAGTTATCGGGACCAACGAAGTAAACCCCGTTGTGACTGAGTTCGGATTTAACTTGATCGTAAATGCTGTCATCAACGATTAAGTTAGATTCAGACGCACAGATCATCCCGTTATCAAATGACTTGGAAATAATAACGTCACTAACGGCTTGCTTAACGTTCGCTGTTTTTTCGATGAAACATGGGACGTTACCGGGGCCAACGCCTAAGGCTGGTTTCCCGGTTGAGTAGGCCGTCTTAACCATGCCGGCACCACCGGTAGCGATAATCGTTGCCACACCTTTATGGTTCATTAGGGTGTTGGTGGCTTCTAAGCTAGGTTCTTTGATCCATTGAATCCAATCTTTAGGCGCACCCGCAGCTTCAGCGGCGTCACGGATGATGCGTCCAGTTTCAACACAAGACTTTTGTGCAAAGGGGTGGAATCCAAAGATGATTGGGTTACGCGTCTTCAACGCAAGCATGGCGTTAAAGATAACGGTCGATGTTGGGTTCGTCACTGGTGTAACGCCGGCAATAATCCCAACGGGTTCAGCGACTTTGGTAATGCCACTGACGGGATCGTCGTTGATGATGCCAACGGTTTTATCATCTTTAATATAGTTATAGATATTTTTAGCGGCAAAATCATTTTTAGCGACTTTATCACGGTAGTTCCCACGACCAGTTTCTTCCACAGCCATGGCAGCTAACATTCCCCGTGCTGCGTGGGCGGCGTGCGCCATGGCAGTAACGGCTTTATCAATCTGATCCTGGTCCATGACTTCCAAGCGGTTGGCAGCCAAAGAGGCGTTTAACACAAGCCGATCAATTGATTGTTTAACTTCAGTTTTTTCATCAATTTCTTTCAACATCGAGGATTCCTCCTAAGCAATACAGTACTTGTTGTTTATTTCACAATCCCTATTATAAACACTTCTTCACAAATGTAAATACCCCGGATTGATTTCATTTATAATTTATACTATTGCGGTAATACCGGTGTATAAGGACTATATAATGAAATACTAGAAAGCGTTTACATTATTGATACTACGGCAATTAGTTATTTTTTTCACAAATGATTTTGAGCTGAACTAAAACTAACAAAAGTTAGGACATAAAGATGGTGGTATGAGCTAAAGTTTTAATTTAGGCCGGTACTGGAAAGGCTTACATCAAAAAGTGGGCCAACTTACCGGTATTGTGGGAATTGTATTGGGTAATAAATATCGCAAATCGGTTATCACTGCTAAGTAAAGTGTGCTAAAATGAATGTGATTCAAAAATCGTATCTCTTAATTAACCTAGGAGGGTTATTTTTATGTCATTTGTAAATGCTGTTGATATGACACAAGACGCATACAAGAACCATTACGCTATTGGTGCGTTTAACACTAACAACCTTGAATGGACTCGCTGCATCTTAAAGGGTGCGCAAGACACTAACACCCCAGTTATTCTTCAAGTTTCCATGGGCGCTGCTAAATACATGGGTGGCTACAAGTTGGTCATGGACTTAGTTGCTGATGAAATGGAAAGCATGAACATCACTGTTCCTGTTGTTATGCATTTAGACCATGGTAACTACGAAGCTGCCAAGGAATGTATCGAAGTTGGTTTCTCATCAGTTATGTTTGATGGCCATGACTTACCATTTGCCGAAAACTTAGAAAAGACTAAGGAAATCGTCAAATTAGCTCATGCTAAAGGCATCTCTGTTGAAGCCGAAGTTGGTTCAATTGGCGGTGAAGAAGACGGTATCATCGGTGAAGGTGAATTAGCATCTGTTGAAGAAGCTAAGACTTTAGCTGCTACTGGTATCGACATTTTAGCTGCTGGGATTGGTAACATCCATGGTAAGTACCCAGAAAACTGGACTGGCTTACATTTCGATCGTTTACAAGAAATCTCAGACGCTGTTAAGATGCCATTAGTTCTTCATGGTGGTTCTGGTATTCCTAAGGACCAAATCGTTAAGGCTGTTGAAATGGGTATCAGCAAGGTTAACGTTAACACCGAAAACCAAGTTGCTTTCGCTAACGCTACCCGTGCCTACATCGAATCTGGCGCAGACCAAATCGGTAAGGGCTACGATCCTCGTAAATTATTAGCACCTGGTAAGAAAGCCATCGTTGATGTTATTACATCACGTATCGGCTGGTTCGAAACTCCAGCAGTTAAATAATTGGATTTTTGACTCAAAGAAAAAGTCGACTTCGGTCGGCTTTTTTGTTTACTATTAAAACGAAATCGATCGTTCCGGCGGATACAGTTTTACAATTGCGATTGAGTTTTAACTTTAGTCTGTAATAAAAAAATCGGGATTCCGAGCCAGTTGTGGCAGGATCCCGATTTTACTATGCTTCCTGATTAACGGCGGCTAATAATTGTCGTTCGTTATAAAAGAGCAACGTGATAAACATGATAACGTATAAAATCAACGGTAGCCAGGCGTAATTCAACGTGATCATGTGCTGGGTCGCAAGGTTTTGCGCATGATTAGCCGTGTAGCCTGACAAGTGGAATAGGCCGGCCGTAATGAGACCACCAAATCCGAGGCCAACGTTGACGCCGAAGTCATCCGTCGAAGCTAAAATTCCTTCGGCTTGAATGCCCATGGTCATACCATAACGAATCGTGTCGGCAATCATAATCGAAACGAGGCCAATAATTAAGCCGTTGCCAATCGAATTAATAAAGGTCCCGGTAAAAATAACGGCTAACTGATTGAGAATGGTCCCCAGGGCCAAAATCAATTGGCCAATCGTTGCCACGGCAATCCCAGTGAGCATTGTTTGCTTCTTCCCGATTTTTTTGGAAGTCCGGACGATTAAAACCACGCCGATCAACGCGGCAAAGGTGAAGCCGTTGACTAGTGGGACCAAGTTTTCATTGTTTTGCAAATATTTGAAGTAGTAGATAGTCGTTTGATTCTTAATGGCGGTCGTCAACCAATATAATAAAATGACGATGGAAATGATAAACCACTGTTTATTTTTCTTGAGCATTTTCCAAACGTCATTGAGTGGCTGGTGGGCCTGTTCCGGCTGACTAAAACGTTCCTTCACTTGGAAAAAGGTATTCCAAATCAGTGCTAGAGAAATTAGACCAAACAGGATGATGGTATAGAGAAATCCGCTCTGTTGGTTACCTTTGCCGAAGAAGCTGACTAGTGGCAACGTGAAGACCGCTACGATAATTTGAACGGCACTGCCGAAAAATTGACGAATCACGCCAAGTAACGTTAGCTCATGCTCATTTTTAGACAATGTCGGTAAGATGGATGTAATGGGTAAATTGACCGCGGTATAGAAGAAACCCAAACCGAGGTAGGTGATGTAAGCCCAGATGAGTTTGCCGTTCCCACCAAAGTTGGGAGTAACGAAAGTCAACACAGCGAAGATCACGTACGGTAGCGCGTACCAGAGAAAGAAGGGGCGGCTTTTCCCAAAGCGTGAATGGGTGTGGTCAATCATGATCCCAATAATCAGGCTTTCAACGACGTCCGCCAAGCGCGCAACCACGAAAAGAATGGCCGCCGCGCTAGCGGATAACCCGTAAACGTCCGTGTAAAAGAAAAGTAAATAGGTCGTCATCATTTGAAAGACAAGATTGTCGGCCGCATCACTAAGGCCGTAGCTGATCCGCTCCGGCCATTTAGTTTGCCAAGGTTGATTCAAAGTATCACCTCATAATTAGTTTCGCATAGTTAAATTGTACACCAATTAAAAAGACGGGCCCACCTATAAGCCTCTGGATAGCGGTTAGTTGCCATAAAAAAACTGATAAACAATAACAAAATGTTATGTTTATCAGTTTTTGATGATACTTATTTAGTGGTCAGTTTACCAACTTTAGTTAAAGCCGGAATTAGACCTAGACTATCTAACGTCTGGTTAGGTAAGACGACCGTGTTGGAACTACCGTCAGCCAAGGCTTTGACTGCTTCTGTGTTTTGGAAGATAAAGTAGTTTTCGGATGAAGCGGCTAAGGCTTCGTTTAAGATCCGGGTCCGGTAAGCATCGGCGTCAGCTTCCGTTTGGATTGCGGTCGCTTTAGCCGTTGCGCTGTTAACGAGCGCCTCGTTTTGTGCCTTGTTGGTAGCTAAGAGGGCGCGGTTATTGGCTTCGTTTTCCAAGGTGATCGACTTGCTTTTCCCTTCGGCGGTCGCAATGGTTGCGTCCCGTTCCCGAGTGGCCTGCAAAAGCTTGTTCATCGAAGCTTGGATGTCAGCGGAAGGGTTAACTGAGTCAATGTTGACCCGGTCGACGTTCAACCCGTAACCGGCTGTGACGGAAGAAATTTCTTTAAACAACGCAGCGTTGATTTCTTGGGTCCCGTTCAAAACTTCGTTAAGTTCTTTGTTCCCAATGATGCCCCGTAAAGCGGCCCGGGTATCTTGAATCATACTCCGAACTGAGTCTTCGTTTTTAAATACGAAGTCTTCAATGTTGGTCACGTGGTATTTCAGTGAAATTTTAACTGAAATTTCGGCGTTATCCTTTGTGATCACAACTTGTTGGTTCAAATCGACTGGAGTTTGTGCCGTGTTGACCGTAATAACTCGTGAAATGAATGGTTTGATGAAGTGGAAACCGGAACTCAAGACCCGTTCGAATTTACCAAAGGTTAAGACGACCCCCTGATTGGGTTGAGTAATGATGCGAATACTTGCAGTTAGGATCGCTACAACTAGTAAGATGATGATTAGCGCAATAATAATGGCTAGCATATTTTTAGTCCCCCTGTTGGTGGGGAACCACAATCTTAACAGTTAACCCGTGTGGTGTTGTCGCGACAACTTCCACTAAGTCCCCCACGTGTAACGAAGCCGTTGCTCGTAAGTTGTAATAAATCCCGTAAAAAGAAACACCATCGAGTAAATCAGCCAGTGTAATTGTGAACTGCTGGCCGATTAAACGCTCGTCTAGGTAGCCTTCAGACATGTGTATCCCCACCTTTATTGTGATGTATTCAGTATAATCGGTTTCTGCTAAAATTCATAGTCACAGACCGGCACGGCACTGTAACTATGAATTGGGAGGAGTTTGATTGAAAAAACAGCCAATCAGCGGATCTGTTTATAGTATTAATCAATTATTTTATACAAAAAAACCTTCGTACGGGAATACGAAGGTCAAAAGGAGTAGGTCAACATATGACGGGGAATCATATGTTGATAAACTTGATGAGCGTTTATTCATATAAGCGGGGGGACGTTCACATGCCGCTCATCAAGCTGTTAAAGCTTTTACGCTTTAACGGATTTCATTACTTTGGAGGAGTAAATGAAAAGAATGTTAATTATTATAGTAGCAACCTTGGAGGGGGATCCTTAATTGCTATGAGTAAACTATAACAACGAAATATGAAGAAAGTGTGTCGTGAATTTTTCAAAAGTAAGAATAATTTTTTAAACTAAACTGATTATCGGAAAATTAATAAATTAATTTTTAGATTCGTGATAGTCGTCAGTGAAATGTAATTTTAACAACCGATAATCTGAAAAAGGGTTCTCACTGAAATGTATTTATCAGTAGGTAGAGCTTGCTAGAATAATATAATTCATCAAGCCACACTTATTTTCTAGCTATAAAAAATAGGTGCGGATTGATGCTATCAGTTGATACTCCCAATAATCGCATAAAACAAACCAATAAAAGTCGGCTTTCTATTGGTAATTAGTTTAAGGGATTGATTATATTAATAATATTTGATATTATCAATTGTTTTGATTATCTGGAGATTATACATATTTATTAATTTTTAGCTGAAAATTAAATTATTTTTGATTGCGAATGGGCACGCAAGCTGACTATTGCCAGCCTACCTGAAGCCATTTATACTCTAGTTGTACACAATTAAGGTGCTTGCTATTTTTGTTTCGGAGCAAGACCATTAATAGAAAGAGAAGTGGCATAAACATGAAAAAAGCAATGATTGGGTCCGCATTATTTAGTGTCGTAGTGCTGCTTGCGCCAATGAATGTTCAAGCGGCGGGAGATGGGACCACTACGGGTAATAGTGGTGAAACGAATGCGCAAATTACTTTTGAGGCAGCAAATACCAATATTGCACCAGTTAATCCTGATAACCCAAATGAGCCAGATAAGACGCAACCGTTGCCTAGCAACGTTCTCCCCAATAAAGATCCTAAGGGACCATCATTGATTTATGTGACGCCCCAGATGACTTTTCAGAATGATAACGATAAGGGCTTGCTCGATCTATATAAAGATCAAAACTATCTTGCAAAGATTGTTAGCCAAGAAAAGCCCGTATCGACGCCGGAATCGGTTTTTGACAAGATGTTTGTAGTGGAAGTTGCGGATGGTCGGGGCGCCGCTGCTAAATGGCAAGTTAAAGTTGCCGGAGACAAATTAAAGGGCGGAACTACTCCGGATACGATTGAACATGTGACGATGACTTGGCCACAAGCCCTTGTTAAAAATAGCAGTCAAGGTGATCTCAGTGCGAAAGTTTCCAAGGATTTGACAATCAACCTGGGTGATAATGCGCAAGATATCTTAGTGGCAAGTCAAGGTGTGGGGGCCGGGGTCACGGCTGCGCAATTCAATCCTAGTGATATTAAATTAAACATTCCTGTTAATTCTGCAAAGCCCGAAGCTTATTCAACGACTTTACATTGGACGTTGACGGATGAAGCGCAAAGTTAAACTAGACTAAGAAAGGTGGTCAACTTGTGCCACCTTTTATACATAAGGTCGCAGTGCAAGGGGTAAAAAATGCAAATGATAAAACGATTTTGGGGAATCGTCAGTTTAGGTATTGGCGTTGTAATGGGATTAGTGAGTGGTCAGGTGGGTAGTGCCGCATCCACTAATCCGGCAAATAATATTGGGTTTAGTGTCTCCGCTCAGTTACCGAGCAATCAGTTGAAAACGGGACAATCGTACTTTGACCTCAAGATGCAATCGGGACAGAAACAGACGCTCAAAGCGGTTATTTATAATAGCACTAAGCGAGATATTAAAGTTCGGACGAATATTAATACGGCTTATACGAATCAAAACGGGGCAATTGAGTACATTACGGCGGCGAAAACGGTTGATCCTTCATTGAAGTTTTCGTTAGCTAAGTTAACGAAAATTGATGGGAACGCTGTTGTTACGGTACCGGCGAATGGCACCAAGACGGTCACCGCCAAAGTTAAAATGCCAACGACCGACTTTCAAGGGGTTCTATTGGGTGGTTGGAATTTTGAAAAAGTTGACGAGCAAGTCACCGGCAACGTTGACGGCGCCATGAACGTGCGTAACCAGTATGCTTACATGATTGCCATGAAGTATACGTTGGGAAAAGTACCCGCGCCGAAACTAGTGTTAGCGCAAGTTAAGCCGGGAATCGACCATGGCCATCAGACCATCTTTCCGATATTACGAAATGTCTCAGCGGTCATCGTGCCTAAACTAACTTTGAAGACTGAAATTACTGATCGTAAAACTGGTAAAACCGTTAAGCAGGTGACCAAGCATGATGTCAGATTGGCACCGAATTCAGTCTTTAAGTATCCAATTTTAATGGCGCCGGAGCAATTAGCTGCCGGGCACTATCATTTAAAAATGACTGCTAAAAATCAGCAGGGGCACTGGACGTTCGAAAAAGACTTTGATATTACGGCTAGTGCAGCTAAAAAATATCGGCGTGCATCAAACGAACACCGTGAAATCCAGCCGATTTGGTTAGTTGCGTTGGGGGTCCTAGGTACGCTGATTTTTGGGGCGGTCATTGCTTTGATTATTTTAATTATTCGTAGACATCGACAAGCAAAATAATTGGCGTGGACATGGATAGGAGGAGTCGGAGTAGTGGCTGAATGGAAATGGGTCAAATGGGGGCTTCTCAGCGCGATTCTGTTCGTGTTGCTATGTGGCACTGCTGTTAGCGGTCAAGCAGCTGATGGGAAAGATGTGATGCACAATAGCCATTTTAAACCGGTTGAAAAATCTGACAGTCCGCTGATTGACGGACCCGATCTTAAACTGCAATCGTATCCATCTCTTGATAGAATCACCGCAAACTACGTTGATAATGGTCGTATAACAACAAAGACGACCCGAGTTTGGGTGCACATGCTAGGGTGGGCTATTTTACCATATGGCAGTACCAATAAGATCACTGATGCACAAGTAGTCTTGATGACTGGTGATGGTAAAGGACAACCAATTGTTGACATTGCCATAAATAAATTTTTTCCTAAACTTACAGATAATGAAAAAAGTAAGGACAGCATGCTTTTTCAAAGAAAACCTGACTTTCGTTTACAAGTTGATTTTTCAAAACTAAGTAAACTGTTCCCGTTACGTATTGGGTACCAATTAAAAACCACCCAGGATCCGAACCACTGGAGCACCTATTATTTAGGAACGTTCACCACTGATGGCGTGCTAAAAACACCAACCATTGACGATGGTTTAGGGCCAACCAGTACGGTGATTACAGGAACTGGTTTGCCGGGATGTACTATAACAAGCGATGTTAATAATGAGACGACTACGGTTAAGGATGATGGGACGTACGCATTAGATTTAAAAACGCCCCTAGCAGATCATTTATTAGCCAAGCCCGAAATAACAATCGCTGAAAATAATCAATTTGGTGACTTCTCTGAAGCGTCACAAAAGCAACTGAAAATGTCAAAAGCTGAAAATAATCCGGCCTTCCATATTGAAGATAATTTATCTTATCCTGAGGGAACGACGGATGCTGAGGTCATGGACGATCTGCGCAAGCGCCTCGAAATTCAAGTTGATGATGAGCAATTGAAAGTACAGTATGAAAGCCCGCAGAAGAACCTCGCCGCATTTATTAATTCGCAGGCGTGGGGAACGACGATTGCGATTCCAATTTATGCCAAGAGCCCGGGTTACATTCAGTCCAACGATATTATTGTGAAGATTACTAAAAAGATGGAGAACGTCATTTTTACGAATCAAAAATCGAACCTCTATTTTCCTAATCAACCACTGCCATTAAAAAATGTTTCAATTTGGTCGGACGATGTTTGGAAACTGTCGGTTGTTGATAGTCGGGTCATTGACCAAAAGTCGTGGACGTTAACGGCAACTGCAACAAAGTCGACTAAGAACAGTGACAAGCAGGATCTGAGCCCCTACTTGTGGTACGCTGACGGATTAAATCAATCTCAACTACTAAATCGACAGGTAACAATATTAAATTCAAAGATGTCGCATTCGACTAGCGCCGTTGACGGGTCTAAAGTGTATGAACAAGTCTTTGATAAAGATCATGGCAGTGGAATCATCATAAAAACCGATTCCCGAATGTCACCGGGTGCTTATGAGGCCACGATTACTTGGACCTTACAAATGGAGGCGCAAGATTAATCTTGAACGATGATATCAGCTAGTTAGTAGCGAATCATCGTTTTTTGTTTTGAAAATAATTAATAGGGACACAACGACCCCATTAAAATTGCGTAAGAATTTTTGTTAACGTTTCCATCAACCTAGCAATTTTAATTAGAGCGTGTAAAATTGAAGTGGTAGAACGTATTCATAATGATTAATAGAGGAGTGTTTACATGAACGAACAAGCATGTACCACCATTTTAGTTGGGAAAAAGGCGACCGTGGACGGTTCCACGATCATTGCCCGTAACGACGATACTTTTATGCCGATTACGCCACAAAAGTTCATCGTTCATCCAGCAGTTCACGGGCGGCACGAAACGCTGACTTCTGGTAAGAACGGTTTTACCGCCCCACTACCAGAAGACGGTTATCGTTACCAAGCCGTTCCAAACATCGAAGTTGCCGCAAAGGGTGTCTTTGAAGAAAACGGCTTTAACGAAAAGAACGTTGGGGTTTCTTCGACCGAAAGTGTTTATGGTAACGAACATACTCTGACGTTCGACCCATTTATTAAAAACGGTTTAGCAGAAGATTCTTTACCAACGATGCTGACACCATTTATCGATTCCGCCCGTGGTGGGGTTGAATATTTAGGCCAATTAATTGCTAAGTACGGTTCACCTGAAGGTAACGGGGTCCTCTTTAACGATAAAAATGATGTTTGGTACATGGAAATTGTTACCGGTCATCACTGGGTCGCACAACGGATTCCTGACGACGCGTACGCGGTTGCCGCAAACCAAGTCGCTATCCAATGGGTTGACTTCAATGATCCCGACAACTTTATGTGGTCCGAAGGCATTCAAGAATTCGTTGAAGAAAATCACTTGAATCCAGATAAGGAAGGCTTTAACTTCCGTCATATTTTCGGAACGGATAATGAAAAAGACCGCCATTACAACACCCCACGGGTTTGGTATGGTCAACATTACTTCAATCCAGAAATCGAACAGGATCCTCAATCTAGCGAATTACCATTCATTTGCCACGCTGACAAGAAAATTTCCGTTGCCGATGTGGAATATGTCTTAGGGTCACACTACAACGAAACGAAGTACGATCCATTCTTGAACACGCCGGAAGCCAAAAAGTTCCGTCCAATTTCAATGAACCGGACCCAAAACTCACACGTGATGCAGATTCGTAACGACGTGCCCGAAGAACAAAGTGCCATTATGTGGATGACCTTTGGGACACCAGCATTTGCACCATTCTTACCATTCCACGCCAACGTTTCTGAAACTGATCCTAGTTTCGCCAACACGCCATTGAAGTACGATATTAAGAGTGCTTACTGGTTATATCGGACCGTTTCAATGATGACGGAAACCCACTACGCTGATTTTGTTCAAGATAACATTGATTACTTGAAAGAATGCCGCATCGAATTGGGCCAATTTGTTGCTGAAACCGATAAAAAGGCAGCTAAGTTGTCTGGCGATGAATTAACGGCCTTCTTAACGGAACAAGACAAAGTCATGGTTGCGAAGATGCGTGATAAGGCCCAAGATTTCATTGGCGCCTTAGTTACCAAGGGATTAACGCTTTCGAAGTTAACTTATAACGTTGATATCAACCTTTAAACTTTCGCGTTTAAGACGTAAGTGTGTATAATTAAGGTACCAATCCTAAGGAGTTGATCGATATGGATGAAAACGTTCTTTTTAATCCAGGCGATGCGATTTCAGAATCTCACGATTTTAATCAAGCGCTCCGGAGTGCCGACATTTATAATGCACAGCACGGTCGTAAGCGTGGGCTACTAATTGCGCGCCCGCTGGAAGAAGAGCACGGTTATTCGGTGTTTTATGCGGATGATTTGATTGCAGCGGATGGTCCTAAACCTAAGCCGGATGCACGTAAATACCACGTAGAGAAACGAATTCCCAAAGAATAACGTCATTGTTTAACAAGTAACGGAACGACTCTTAACGGAGTCGTCCCGTTTTTTTTAGCTTAACAGTAACCCATTATATTGAAATTGGGTTACTGTTGGACTACACTGTTAGTAATTTATAAAAGGGGTGTGCGGGGTATGACGAATCAACAGCAAATTAAGCACTTAACACAGACCGCGATGGTCACGGCACTAATTATTGTTCTAGGTTTCTTTCCGGGGATTCCAGTGGGCTTTATTCCAGTACCGATTATTTTACAAAATATGGGGATCTTTTTAGCAGCCGAATTATTAGGACGCAAATACGGCACGGTTGCCGTGGGGCTTTTTCTAGGTTTAGCCACGCTAGGGTTACCGATTCTATCGGGTGGTCGCGGTGGTGCCGCAGTCTTTGTCGGTCCAACGGGGGGCTACTTAGTCGCATGGTTACTGGCACCAGTCTTAATCGACACCTTATTGCAACGGACGCACGCCGCGGAAACACAAAACTGGTGGCGAGAGCTACTGATCGTTTGGATTGCCGGAATTGGGTTCATCGACATCGTTGGGGCTGTCTGGTTGGCCGTTCAGTCGAACATGGCTTTGCCCGCCGCATTACTCTCCAACTTAGCGTTTGTTCCGGGAGACTTGATCAAGGGGACGCTGGCCGTCGTGATTGCCCGCCGCGTCCGGAGTGTCGTTGACTTTGGCATTCCGGTTTAGGAGGGAAAAATGATGGTCGTATCAACAAAGGAAAGAATCTTAACGACGTTAATGGCCCACCCCGACGAGTGGTTGTCTGGGGATCAGCTGGCACAACAAGTCGGCATCAGTCGCGAAAGTGTCTGGAAAGCCATTAACGGGTTACGTAAACGGGGCCACCAAATTGCGAGTCGCAAAAACCGGGGGTATCAGTACGCGGGGAGCCAACAATTAGACGAGTTGGCGATTCAAGTCGCGGCTGGCACTGGGTTTGACGGCGTGATTCAGGTGACTGACCAAACGACCTCAACGCAGGACTTGGCAAAGCAATTTTTAAGCCAGCACGCGCAACCGCAGTTGGCTGCTTTTTTTGCCAATCAGCAGACGGCCGGCTACGGTCGGTTGGGGCGATCATTTTATTCACCTAGTCAAACGGGATTATATTTTAGTTTGATTTTACCTAATCCTAGCAACGACTTGTCGCAGGTTGGTTTGCTGACCACCGGGGTCGTTGTCAGTGTTGTGAAGGTGTTACAGCGGTTTTTCCCAACCCGAGATTTTGGGATGAAATGGGTCAACGACATCTTCTTAAACGATCACAAAGTTGGCGGGATCATTACCGAGGCGAGTATGGAATTAGAATCAACTTCGGCGTCGGCTTTTATTGTCGGTGTTGGCTTAAACCTAACGACCGCAACGTTTCCGCGGGAACTAACGGCCATTGCTCAGGGGATTGACCCTCAAGCAAATGTGGACCGCAACCGGCTAGCGGCAGCCTTACTCAGCGAACTAGTTGCGGCTTATCAGCAATACCCGACGACCGCGTTTTTACCTTTTTACCGCGATAAGTCGGTGGTACTTGGCCGTGCAGTGACATTGCAAGTCGGACAACGGACGGTTAACGGAACGGCGTCCGCCATTGATGATCAGGGTGGGTTAGTCTTACAGTTACCGAATGGTCAGCACCAAAGTTTTACGAGCGGTGAAGTGACGCGAATACGCCAAGCTTAAATCGCGCTCAGATAAAAAGACCCGTCAGAAATTCAAACTTTTCTGATGGGTCTTTTAGTATTAGTAGCTTAATTTTTAAAGGTTACCGGTACTTTTCAGCCGCTTTTCTAAGAGGTAAGCGTCCATGTAACCAAAGGATAATTCGACAACTTGGTCAAGTTCAATTAACGTGCCAACGTGGTTGATTTGGTTTTCTTCATCCACGCTGTAGAAAATAAAGTGGCCGTTTGTGATGGCACCAGGATAACCGGTCATCGCTGGCAACATTGGATTTTCAGTTGTTAAGTGGACCAGGTTATTGAAAGTGCCCGATTGACGTAAAATCGCTTCGAATAAATCGGTCGTTGCATCGAATAGGCGTTCATTGTTCAAAACGGGTTGAACGTCCAGTTCGTATTGCCGGTTTAATTCAATGAATCCGCGCATGGTTTGCAAGTAGTCGGATTGAATCGTGACGGACTCAATTAACGACTGCCGGCAAAGGGTGTAGCCGCCGAACTGGCCGGTCATGTCGACTAGGTTTAATAAGACGCTATCGCTGTTGAGGGCGTTAACAAAGCCGACGAAGAACATGTCAGAACCGTCCGCTGAACGAATGGTGATTAGCTGATGTTTTTCTTGGGCCTGTTTTAAAGTTTCGGCGATTGCAGCTTTGCCGGAAATCTTAATGGTATCTTCATGCTGGTACTTCGTTTTAACGAAGGTGCTCTCTAATAGTAGTTCGTTACCGCGAAATTCGATAATTTGAACCGCGTCAAGGTCTAACGACTGCGTGTCGTTGTGGCGGAAGTTGAATTTATCGAACGTTTTAAAATCAAAATTAGCTGAATTAATATTGGTCACTTGGCCTTCAATGTACTTATCGTTATTGGCCAAGACGAGTAGGACGACTTGCTGGCTAGCCACCGCTTTACTCATGATTTGTGATAGAGCAGCGTGACGGTCGTCTAAGTGGAGTGGCTCTTGTGGGACTGCATTCAGACGCTCTGCCGTGGCATTTTCGAGTCGAAACGCCATGTTATCTAAGTCTTCACTCATCATTTCGACTTCATCGATAACGTCGTAGCGCATAAAAACGGCGCCATCCTGTACCCCGGCGTCATCGTAAGTGTTCATGACCACGCCATCGGGTGCCAGACTATCGATATAACCGGTATAAACCACTTCGCTATTAGCCTGATAAAGATTGATGAGGTGGGCTTGTTTTGCTGCTACTTGCAGGTCTTCCATAATTGTACTCATCGTGTCTAACCCCCTTAAGTTAGTATGCTTTATCATAGCACTTTTTGGCTAATTGCCGGTACTTTTAGTCACCTAGGGCCTGGTTTGGTAAGTGACTAAGCTTGCAATATATCTAAAAGATATATATACTAAAGCACGCGAAAGATAGGTGACAATGGACGATGTATGAACTTTTTATTCTTGGACAGCTGATGGATCATCCAATGACCGGGTATCAACTGCGCAAAGCGTTGACTAGTGTGGTTGGTCAGGAGTTAACGATCAGTTTCGGAGCGCTCTACCCCTTGATGGATAAGTTAGCTGCGGCGGAATTACTGACGATGGACTTCAAGCGCACGCCGAGTAAACGACCGCAAAAACTAGCGACGATTACGGCTCATGGTCAAAAACGGTTTCGCACGTTGGTCCTAGCACCCGTAGCGCTCAACAAGCAAACCCAATTGACTTTTCAGATGAAGGTCAATTTTTTACATTTGCTCACGATGGCAGAACGCGGCATGGTACTAACGGATTTTCAACAATTTATCAGTGGTCAGCTAACTCGATTGGCGAGCCAAGCAATGCATATTCATCATAATCCCAATATGTTAGCGGCTGATATTCAGGACGCGTTATTGGTGAACGACTTGCAACGCGTACGGGCGCAGGCCCAATATGACTGGGTGACCCGACGATTAGATCATATGGAACGGGAGAAATAGAAAATATGAAAAATACAGCTTTTGCGACGGACCCGCAAATCCAAAAGCACCGCTGGTGGATTTTAGTGGCGGTCTGCCTATTTACCTTTATGTCGACGCTGGATGGTAGCATCGTTAATATTGCGTTACCAGTGATGAGTAAGGACTTGGGCATACCGATGAACCAAGCGGAATGGGTCGTTTCGATTTATTTGATCGTGATTTGCGCACTACTGCTATTATTTGGAAAACTAGGCGACACCTTAGGTAAAATTCGAATCTTCAAAATCGGCTCCGTTCTATTTACGGTGGGGTCGTTGCTGGCGGGATTTAACTCTGGGCTGACCTTGCTGCTGGTCTCACGGGCCGTTCAGGCGGTGGGCGCAGCCATGACGATGAGTACGAATAACGGCATCATCACCGAAGTGTTCCCGTTTAAAGAACGCGGGCGTGCACTTGGGATGATTGGGTCCTTCGTTGCCCTCGGAAGTATTGCTGGTCCTGGGATTGGTGGCTTAATTCTAGCTCACTTAAGTTGGGGCTATATTTTCTGGATCAACATTCCAGTTGGGATTATTGCCATTATTTTAGGCGCTATTATCTTACCAAAAGACGTGACCACGACGGCCCAGCCGCTGGATAAGCTCGGTTCCGGGTTATTCGCCGTCTTGATGGTGACACTGTTTGCGGGGATCTTCATTGGACAAGAGATTGGGTTTGCGAAACCCATTATTCTATTATTATTTGCGGTATCCGCCATTATCTTGGCCGCCTTTATCCGGGTGGAATTACACCATGATAATCCAGTGTTGGCGTTGAAGCTGTTCAAAAATGCGCAGTTTAGTATCAGTATTCTCTGTGCTTTACTGATTTTTATCGCTAACTTTTTCTTCAACGTTATTGCGCCGTTTTATTTGGAAAACGCGCGGGGCTTAGCGGCTAATTATGCGGGCTATGCGTTAATGACGTTCCCGATTGTCCAAGTCATTGTGGCGCCGATTGCCGGGGCGGTTTCGGATAAAATTGGCCCAGAATTGTTAACGTTTATTGGATTGATTTTGATTTCAATCAGTCAAATTGGTTACATGATGGCCAACTTAGCGACGCCGTTATGGATCTTCATGGGCTTTATCGGCCTCGTTGGTTTCGGTAACGGCATCTTCATGGCACCGAATAACTCGATCGTGATGAGTTCGGTACCGGTCAAAGACCTTGGCGTTGCTGGCGGAATTAACGCGTTAGCGCGTGAACTGGGAATGATTATCGGAATTTCAGCTGCGACGACCGTGCTGTTCTCAGCGATGAGTCGATCAGCGGGGTACAAAGTCACGTCGTACTTACCAGCTCATCCAGAAATCTTCATCTCCGGGATGCGCGTGGCCTTCATGGTGTCACTGGTGATCTGCTTGATTGCAACGGTGATTACCGGGATGCGGCTGTTCAAACGGCAACGTGCTTAAAATTAATGCCTAAAGAGTGGGCCAAAAGGCGGATAGCTTGCGAGCATTAACGTGAAATCAGTGATTATTCCGGGGTTTGGAATAGTCGCTGATTTCGGGTTAAGCGGAACAAGCTGCCTTTTGGCGCACGTTTCGACAATAGCAATAGGAAAAGCCAACCAGAAATTTTTCTGATTGGCTTTTTGAGTTTTATCCTTAACTCTTTTTGATTGAATGCTAACCCTTTAAGTAACCGTAACTCCCTAAAATAACGAGGATGTAGCCGGCGACAATAATCAGTGACAACAACATGCCACTGCCTTGCTTAAAGCCGCGCGACTGACAAAAGTTTAAACAACTACTCGTTACAACGGTGAGTGTTACCCCAATGAGAATGACGCTAAGTAATTGACCCCAACGACCAAATAGAGCACAACCAATCCCAACAATCGTCAAAAGAATAATCACCAACCAGCGTTGGCGCGTCGCTAATTGTCGTCGCATGTTTGATCCCACCATCTAAATAGTTAATGTGTTGAATGTTCTGTTTAGTAAAATTTTAACATTGCCAGTAGACTTTTTCCAGTCGTTTCAGGGAATTCGCGGGTTAATCTGGGATTCCTATGCGCGTTTTTCTTGTTGTTGATCAGCTTGATGGGCCAAAACGTCATCGAAAGCGTGGAACTTTTCAATAATGGTGTTGGCAGAGGCTTGAAATTTAGTCTCTTCATCATCGGTCAACGCTAACGTCGTGACACTTTCAACCCCGTCCTTACCAATGATGGCCGGTTGTCCAATGTAAGTCTCGAAACGGTCGCTGTAAGCAGATACCGGGCAGGCGAGGCGGGCGTTGGCGAAGACGGCTTCGCTTAGTTTAACCGCGCAGGTCGCGATGGCAAAACTCGTGTAGCCTTTCCCGGCATGAACTGCCCAGCCACCATGACGTGCTTGAGATTCTAGCGCGTCTAAATCGAGGTCGTGGGTCTTAGCTAGTTCAGTGATTGGAATCCCGTTGACTTGGACGGTGGACCAGGCGCTGAATTGGGATTCCCCGTGTTCGCCGTAAACGTAGCCGGTCACGTTTTTAGGATCACAGTCGAAGACTTCGGATACGACCTTTTGCATACGAGCCGTATCAAGAAAGGTCCCCGTGCCGAAGACTTGTTGCCGGGAGAGCCCGGTTGCACGTTGGAAGTAGTGGGTAATGGCGTCACATGGGTTCATCGTATCAATGACGACACCGTTAAAGCCCGTTGCTTTAACTTTTGGCGCAATGTCTTGAACGATTTTACGGGTATATTCGAATTCCGCCCACCGGTTGCCGGAAGCGTGATCTAGCGCGTGGATGTTGCCACTAGTGATGAAAAGGATATCTGTATCCGTTAGTTCTGAGTAGTCGTTAATTTTGATAATGGTTCGGCTATCCAAACGCGCCTGAGCATCTTGTAAGTCCAGTTGTTCAGCCCGGGCCTTTCCAACGTTCGTATCAATCAAAATCAATTCATCAGCGATTCCTTTACAGACAAGGGTATAAGCAATGGTGGCGCCAACGTGGCCCACACCGATAATGGCATATTTTCGCATAAAAAAGCCTCCAATTTTATTATTAAGACTATATCTAATAATCTAATCATTCTTTAATAATGGTGACAAGTTTACAGCGGTGACGGGGCATCGTCAATCAATGAAAAGGGTTACCTTTTAAAAACGTTATTTTCTTAATGGTGAAAGGGGCCACGTCCGTTGACGACGTCTAGGTGCTTAAGATAACAAGTAAAATAGCGATTGTTACAAAAGATGACATTGATTTGTGGAAAGTCACTAAATTAACGCTGAAAATCGTGAAGGTTGAAAAAAATGAGCCTAAATATTAAAAAAATTTAGGTTTATTTGATTAGTAATGTTATAATTTATGACATCAAGTGGTATAGATTGGAGTTGTTATTATGAATGCAGCAAACTCAACGTTTTTGATTCTTTCCAGCATATTGGTTTTCTTTATGACGCCCGGTTTAGCCTTTTTCTACGGTGGGTTAGTTTCTAAACGTAACGTTGTCAACACGTTATTATCAGTGTTTATGATTTGCGGGTTAGCGATTATTTTATGGTTGGCAGTTGGCTACTCGTTGTCGTTTTCGGGAAACGTTTTTGGCGTTGTTGGTGATTTAAAAGCGGTGTGGTTACACGGTGTTGATCTGACTGGGTTGACGCCAACGAAAATTACTAATGGGTTGTACCTCATTTTCCAAATGATGTTTGCGATTATTACACCCGCTTTGTTCGTGGGTGCCGTAGTTGGCCGCATTCGCTTTAAATTTCTATTATCATTTATTATTTGTTGGTCGGTATTGATCTATTACCCAATGGTTCATATGGTTTGGGATAACGGATTTCTGGCCAACTTAGGGGTCATCGATTTTGCTGGTGGGACGGTGGTCCACATCAACGCTGGGGTGACCGCGCTAGTTTTGTCGATTTTCCTTGGCCCGCGGCGTAAGTTTGGTCAGGACACTGAAGCCCATTACAACGTGTTGTGGGTGTTACTAGGCACCGCAATTTTGTGGATTGGTTGGTACGGCTTTAACGCTGGGTCCGCGTTGGCTATGAATGACATTGCCGTTCAGGCTTTTTTGACGACGACGGTGGCGACCGCGACGTCGATGATGACGTGGATGGTTATTGAAATGATTACCCGGGGCAAACCGACGCTTGTGGGCGTCTGCACTGGAACGTTGTGCGGTCTAGTTGGGATTACGCCGGCTTGCGGGTACGTCACGATTTCGGGGGCGTTCTGGATTGGACTCCTAGCGACCTTTGCGAGTTACGGGTTCATCAGCCTGATTAAACCGCGGTTAGGAATTGACGACGCGCTCGATGCGTTTGGTTGCCACGGGGTTTCTGGGATTGTCGGAAGTATTTTGACCGGACTATTTGCCAGTAAGCAGGTCAACAGTTCGATTGCCCAAAGTGGGCTGTTCTATGGGGGTGGCTTTAAATTGTTTGGCTTACAATTACTAGCCACGGCCTTTACGATTGTGTTTACCGCAGCGATTTGTACGATCATTATTGTCGGCTTACGACGAGTCGTTAAGATGCGCGTTGACGAACAGGAAGAAGCACTTGGACTTGATCAAGGCGAACACGGCGAAGTCGCCGACTACACGGTTCCAATGAGCAAGGAATTGAGTAGTATGCAAGCGCACAGTGAGGAGTTCAAGGGGCAGTTGTCACAGTTGTTGAATCATCAGGAACGGTTCCGATGAAATGAAGAGTGGATTAAGCGGAATAAACTGACTGTTACCACATGTTTCTACTATAAAACTATAACTAAAGCCCCATTCAAGTTCGTCGTTAAAACGGACAACTTGAATGGGGCTTTTACTATGGTACAAATGATCAGCGATTTAAAATAACTGGTTAACCGTTTGATTTTCCGCGTCACCTAACAGGGCGTTAGAAACTAACCGGTCGAAGTAGGACGTTTCAACAACACCAGCGAGTGCGGACAACTCCGCGTTGAGTTCGTGTAAATTGTCGTAGCTTGGAAAATGACAATCAATGAGTAAGTTACCGCTATCGGTAAGGGTGAATCCGTCACGGTTAGTTGCCGTCCGAATCGTGGCTTGGCCACCTAACTCGCTGATGGTCCGCATGGCTAATGATAAGCCGGCGGGCAGCACTTCTAAGACGAGTGGTGTCTTCGTATCAAACTGATCGACAAGGCGTTCTTGCATGGTTAGCAACCAGTATTCGTCTGCTAAGCTGGCAATGATTTTTTCATTAGCGTGGATGCCCCCGCCACTTTTCAGCGCGTTGCCGTGGTGGTCCAGTTGATCGCAACCGTCAAAAGCGATGTCGATGCGGTCACAGTACTGCGTATCGATGACGGTATAGCCTAGAATGGTCGCAAGTTGCCGGGTCGTGGGTGAGGGGGTGACCACGGTAATGTCGTTGACGTGATTAGCCGCTTCTTTCACGAGTTCGCCAACGGTAGTGCCGCCACCGAAACCGACGACCATCTGCGGTTTGATGAGTGTCAGCGCCCGTTGCACAATGGCTTGTTTAATGTTTTCCATGCTGTTTCCTCCAATGTTAGATACTAGTTATGATTAGTTTTATGATAGCACGCCGGTTGACGGATAACGTAATTAACTAACAGCTAAAATGGAAGTTAATGCGTTTCAACTCTGAAAATGGTACTTTCGAATACGAGTTTCAGGCAGTGAGTCGGTAGAATTAAACCGTTGATGGCAACCTTCGTTGTGGCGGAAGAAGGTTACAAGCAATGAGCAGAGAGAGAAGCTTTAAGTTAAGTTTAACTGTATTAGCCGTGTTGGTTGGGATAGGATTTACACCGATGACGAATGCCGGCGCGTCAGCAACACCGTTTGCCCGTAATCGTTGGCCGCGGGCCCGGGTCACTTATGTGATTCAGGGTGCGCATTATGATCGTTCAGTTTATGGGGCGGCCATTCGCGCTTGGAACCGAACGGGACAGTTTAAGTTTGTCGCGGGGACAAGGGCGCATCATCAATTGACGCTCACCACGAGTAATGCAACAACCGGAGAATATTATCAGTTAGCGGGGATCACGTTTATGACTGGCTATAATAACGGTTATTACACGCAGGGGCTCGTCAAGTTGTTGACGCGTAATTTCTGGACCTATCGTTACAGTTATTGGGATGAAGTCCACGTTGCGGAACATGAATTGGGGCATTGTATGGGGCTTCAGCATAGTACGGATAGGCGCAGTGTTATGCTGGCCGACAATCGCTATAATGGGATTAGTCGGGCGGATATTGCGGCGGTTCGATTACGTTATCGGTTACCAGTTGGCGAACTTTGAATTTTAAGTTGGTCATCACACGGGGTTGCCATCGATATCAGTGGGTATGACCGACCCCACTTTGGTTTTTAAACCAAGGTCGTACCCTGGGGCTGTGACAAATTGCCATGGCCCTTTTTATGTGCCGAGATTGTACGATTGACGCGGATTCTGAGGACTAACGGGTCAAATCTTGGCCGGGTTAAGATTGACACTCGTTTAAAGTAATTCTAAACTGAGGGTAGCGTGTAAAGCGCTATCAGTACTCTGTTCACAAGTATTTGAGGTTTAGAATTTTAAGGGGATGTCAACATGGCAAAAAAAGTCTATACTGATTATTTTTTTGATGAACCAGCTTACAATACACACGACGGTGGCTATATTCCGCTAGTCACGCCTAAAACGGCCCCACAACCGTTGGCAATTCCGCCGCTGTTGAAGCCGGATAAGCAAACGGCAACGGACGATTATTACACCGTCAAAGCCCAAGCCAGTGAAACGCAATTTTTACCTGGCAAGAAGACGAAGACCTGGGGTTACAATGCGGGCTTCTTAGGCCAAACGATCGTTTTTCGTAATGGCAAAAAGACACATATCGATTTAAAAAATGCGTTACCTGAATTAACGACTTTCCACTGGCACGGCTTGAACGTGCCTGGGCCAATTACCGATGGTGGTTGTCACGCACCGGTTTATCCGGGCGAAACGAATCACATTGATTTTAAGGTCCATCAACCAGCCGCAACCATTTGGCTTCATGCCCATCCATGTCCATCAACTGCGACCCAAGTTTGGAAAGGGTTAGCTGCGATGGTCATCATTAAAGATGACGTCGAAGACCAATTACCATTGCCACGTAATTACGGGGTCGATGATATTCCGTTGGTTTTACAAGACCGTGAATTCCACGAAGATAATCAATTCGATTATAAAGCGGACTACGATCCAGACGGTGTGCAAGGTCATACGGCCCTAGTTAACGGGACCGTTAACCCGTACTTTGATGTCACCACACAACGGGTTCGGTTACGGATCTTGGATGGTTCTAACCGGCGTGAATGGCGCTTACACTTTGACGACGATTTGGCCTTTGCTCAAGTTGGGTCCGACGGTGGCATTATGCCAGAACCCGTCTACATGACAAAAGTTATGCTGACTTGTGCGGAACGTGACGAATTAGTCGTTGACTTTGGCAAGTACCAACCTGGCGATGAAGTCACATTAATGACTGATGATACGCCACTATGCCACTTCCGGATCAAAGCCTTCGAACCAGATGACACCAAGTTACCTGATCATTTAGTTGATATTAAGGACGAAGCGCCAACCCCTGGTTTACCCGTTCGTAAGATCACGATGGATGGGATGGACGAACAAGTTGCCATGGACGGTAAGAAGTTCGACATGCAACGGATCGATGCCCGTCAAAAAGTTGGCGACGTTGCCATTTGGGAAATTCGGAATACGAATAGTACCAAAAACGGGATGGTTCATCCGTTCCACGTTCACGGGACGCAATTCCAAGTATTGGCCAGAAATGACGGTCCAGTCTATCCTAACGAACATGGTCTGAAAGACACGGTTGGCGTCAACCCTGGCGAAATCGTACGAATCAAAGTTAAGTTTGAATTGACTGGGGTCTACATGTACCACTGCCACATCATTGAACATGAAGATGGCGGGATGATGGCTCAAATCGAATCTTATGATCCGGATCATCCAAAGACGTATCATTTAATGGATATGGAAACCTTACGGAACGCCTTTGCTAAAGAAAAGGGTGTTAAACCGGAAGATGTTTGGATGCCCGGCTGCTAAAAATTGAACGTGTGATTGATTCTCAAGTTTACTAATTAACCGGTATACTAGTGATGAGGATCAGACGGCTGGTTAACGTCTGAGTTGACCGGCCGTTTTTTAGTAGGGGAGGGATTTAGATGCAAATTATTGCAACGATTATGGCTGTGTTGGTCGCCTTAGAACATTTCTTTATTTTATGGTTAGAGATGTTTAATGCGAACAGCGATATGGCCGCAAAGGCATTCGGGGTACCGCGGGATTTATTAAAGATGCCAGAAGTTCAAACCTTGTTTAAAAATCAAGGCTTATACAACGGCTTCTTAGCAGTGGGAATCTTATTCAGTTTATTCGTCATGCCAGCAGCGGCAAGCGCCGGGGCCACGCTATTTTTCTTAGCCTGCGTACTCGTTGCCGCGGTTTACGGCAGTGCGACGGCTAGCAAGTCGATCATCGTGGTGCAAGGCTTACCCGCGTTGATTGCGTTTATTTTAGTCTACTTGGCATAAAAAAGAGTGCGAAAAAAGGCGAATAGGTTGTGAGCATTAACGTGAAATCAGCGATTATTCCTGGGTTTGGAATAATTGCTGATTTTGGGTTAAGCGGAGCAAACTGCCTTTTTTTGCACGTTTCGACCATAATAATAGAAAAATCCGTTCAGAAAATTATTTTGAACGGCGTTTTTCCATGAAATGATTTAGATTTTACATTAGGCGCGTCCGATAACCTGCGTCTTTGCGGTAGCCAGGACGTGGCCAGTAATGGCATCGTGACATTCATTGAGCCAATAACCGGATTGCAAAGGCAATTCAGTATCTAATGCGAATAATTTGAATGAATAGCGATGATCTTTGTCGGGCGGGTACGGGCCAACGTAGTGTTGGGTCACCTTTGGATCGGTTTCGCCAACGTAACCCCCGGCAGTTGAATTATTACCTTGAATCATTGGAATGGCGCCCGTTTGGCTGGCGTTTTCCGGAATCTGAGTGGTCGTCGCTGGGATGTTTGCGGCAAGCCAGTGAATCCAAGTAAAACCACCGACCGGAATGGCGTCGTGGTCGACGAATGAAAAGGCGAGTGAATGAGTTCCCGCTGGTACCCCACTGATGTTAATTGGAAACGAAATGATGGGGTGGCCTTTATACGTTTGTGCGGGCACAGCTTGTTTGGAATACAGCGCGGCTAGCGCGCCGTCAATAGTCGGAATCGAAACTTGCATGTGGCAACCTCCTTAATTGTTATCTTAATTATAACGCTAATAGGTGCTGCCGTAACACGGGGTCAACCGCATAGAGGTATAGACCGTAACGCCCGCGTTTCATTAAAACGTTAATTGAGTTAAAGATGATTTGTTGCTGCAACGGTTCAAGATTACCGAGGTCTGACCGCTTTTTGAAAGCCTCCTGGTCTTCGTAACGTTCCGGACGAACGATGACGCGGTCGTGTGCCTCATCGTAACCGACAGAAGGGCCTAAAATAACGCCGGCGTAATTGAGGTCAAATCCTTGAATCGTGTAGATTGACCCCACTTCATCGAGGGTCTCTGGCCGTAACGCCCAGGGCTCATCCGTCAAATTGACTTTATCCCAAGGCAGCTTGAGCTGTCCCGCCGTCACGTACCACGTGCCGTGATTAACGACGTACGGAAAGTCGGCGGTGGCAATCATTCTAGACAGCCCAACTTGCTGATCTTGTTGCCGAATTTGATCGTACATGGGCTGACCGTCAGCGAAGATCTGTAAATCAAAGTTGGCATCGGTCGGTTTAGGGAGCAGGTTTCCATGGGTGAAGCCGTCGATCCAATTGATGACTTGGTCGTTACCGGTGACGCGAAACTGTTGGTCAAGGTTAAACGTTTCGTGTGGATAGTGGGCCAAAAATGGGGCTAAATCGTTGCTGTGCCAATAACTTTTTAGCTTGAGCACTTGCCTAGTATCAAAGACGAGTACGACGACGCGACTGTGGTTAATGAGTTCGCTGAGTTGATTCTGGCCGTTGAACCGGTTATAGCGATCTGGTTGGGTCAACAGTAAGTGGGCTTCGTCGATAAAGACGACGTCAGCGGTTTGGTTAGTCTTGGCTAGCCGGTTGATTAGTGGTGTCGGCTTTTGAAAGTCCTTTTTGCGGAGATCAGGGTCGTCCCTGGCGAGTTGTTTATAAATTTTGAGCATTTCATTGTGATTGACGACGAGGTAATTGTCAGTTCCTTGTAAGGGAGTTGCATCCTTACGACGACTTTGGGCCTGTAGCCGGCTAAATGCAGCGGCTAACACGGCGCTTTTCCCCGTTCCGGCGTCCCCATGAATGACGAAGAGCCCGGTTTGTTCCTGGTTCAAATGGGTCGTAATGAAGTTAAATAGTTGAGTTTCTAATCGTTGTTGTGCCGGCGATAATGCGGCTTGATCCGTCAGCTTAAAGGTGGCGGCACTCATATTTGGTTGCATGCACTTTCCCTCCGAGCGCCATTATAACGCAACTTTTAGGCTAATTGAAATGATACTGATTACAGTTGGTGGTAAAATAAGGGTACCAGTAAAAGGCGGGAGGGATTTTTAAATGAAACTCGATTTTTCGGTTGCCGTTCATAGCATTCTTTACTTGGACGCACACCGGCCTAATAAGGTATCTAGCCGTGAATTAGCACAATCGTTGCACTTAAACCCAGTGATGATTCGTAATATTTTATCTGTGTTGCATAAGCAAGGCTATTTGATTGGGACGGTCGGCAAGAATGGCGGGTACCAACTTGAAAAAGAGCTTACCGCCATGAATTTAGGTGATCTTTATGATCTCACCATTCCGCCGACTCTCAGTTACGCGCGGTTCATCACGGGACCGTCAAAGACTGACGAACAGGTCGGACAGTCCCCGATTGCGACCAATATTAGTGAAACGTTGACGGATCTTTTCACCGTCGCTGACCGACAGTACCGGGAGTACTATCACCAGTTTACGATGGAAGACCTTAAAGAAGATTTGCATCACCATGGCTACTTTTTAGCCAAAGAAGCACATTTAGAATCTTAATTAAAACGGCGGACTAGTTTGGATATTAAGGTGGTTGAACTTAACAACCTTAATTAGAAACGGGTTCGCCGTTTTATATTGCCATGTGACGGTGACGATGCTATCTTAGACCCAATGTTTAATTGGTAACCGTTGAAAGGGGTCTTGGCAATGAAGCCACGTTTAGTTATTGTTCATGAAGAGGGCCGTTATCGCGAACTTTCTGACAACCGTTACTGGATCGAATCACCTGAATTTTGGGGTGTTGATGGTCGCGGTGACACGGTCAGTGAAGCCATTGGAAATTTTTTGACCAACCTCGTTCAATATTGTCATGATTATTATCAACGGGATCTGTGGCGACTTGATGACCGGTTGTTACAGTTGGACCACGTTGACGCGGTGTTAGCGTACGCGAATGCGGGCAAGTCCCCAGCGCCACTTTTTTTATTTAAAGTATTGCCGACTAGTGGGGCTCTGGCTTCAGCCTAAGACTTAAAATAAACGAATTCTTAAAAAAGCGTTCATACTTCTAACACAATCCTGCGGTACACTAGCGTTATAATCGATGCGTAACCACAGGAGGTCTGTTTAATGGATTTGGATAAGATCTATCAATTAATGGATAAATTTGAACAAAGTAGTTTAACGAGCTTTGAATATCATGATCAAAATTTTGGCATTCAAATGGGTAAAAAGGGCCATGGCAAGCCGGTCGCCACGACGCAGCCAACCCCGTTACCAACGCAACCAGTTGAAAGCCAAGCGCCGGTCGCACCAACACCGGTAGGAACGCCCGCCGCCGCAATGGCTGAACCAGCTGCGACAACGGTTGCTCCCGAAACAACTAGTGCCCCCGTTGCCGAGGTGGATCCAATCGACCCTAAGGAATGCGTCACGGCACCAGTTGTGGGAATCTTCTACCAAGCCCATTCGTCCGAAGAAGCGCCGTACGTGCAATTAGGTGATCACGTTACCGTGGGTCAACAAGTTGGGCTGATTCAAGCGATGCAGATGATGCGGCCAGTCGTTGCTAAGCAGGCGGGCCAAGTGAAAGCCTTCCTAGCTAAAAATGGTGATGAAGTCAACTTCGGTCAACCACTGATTCAGTTGATTCCAGATACACCGGACGATATTTAATCTAAGGAACGCAGCTTAAACAAACAAAAAAACCAATCGAAATTTTCGATTGGTTTTTTTGTTTAAGCGTCAATATTTTAATTAACCGATCGCGGCAACGGTCGTCAGGAACCAGTCGTTGAAGGCTGCGGCGTCGATGTCGACACAGACTGTCGCGTTGGTTTGCCCGTCGTGATAAGCCCCACGGATATCACCAACGGTCTCACCATTGGCTGGTCCGTCCGTTTGCACGTCGATCCACATTTTTTCGGTGGTGAAGGCTTCGGGATGGAGCAAGTAGAAGAGGGTGTTCACGTCGTGCATTGGAATCCCGGTTTGACCGCCATCGTGGTAATGATTAAAGAGGGCGTGTAACATTTCACCGGTACGACCGACCGTGGTCAACTTGTCCATCGTTTCTGGGGTCAGTAAGGCTTTCATGGTGACGTCTAAGCCAACCATCGTGATGGGAACGCCGGATTGATACATGATTTCAGCAGCGTGCGGGTCCGTAAAGACGTTGAATTCCGCGGCACTAGTCATGTTTCCTTTGCCAAGGGCTCCACCCATGGCGACGATTTCTTTAATATGTGGTAAGACTTCGGGATAAGTTTTGAATAGTAGGGCGATGTTCGTGTACGCCCCGGTTGGCACTAAGGTAATGGGCTTGTCGGCGGCTAAAATATAGTCCCGCAGTGCTTCGACCGCCGTTTGTGGCAACGGGTCAGCCAAATCGGTAGGAAAGTCGTAGCCCGGCATACCTGAAACGCCATGGATGCGGACGGCATCTTCGAATGGTTTCAGCAATGGCTGAGGTGCACCACCCGCTACCGGAACGTTACTGTTGAAAAAGCGGGTCAATTTTAAGGCGTTGAGGGTCGTTTTATCAACCGTCACGTTTCCTGCGACCGTCGTCAATAATTGTAAGTCCAAATCGGGGTGATTTAATGCGATGGTAATTGCTGCAGCGTCGTCAATTCCTGGATCAGTGTCCATAATAATCTTAGTTGCCATATTCTTTCCCTCCAATTAATTACGTTTTGTGATAGCTCTATTTTAGCATAACCGGAACCATGAATTCGATTGCATTTGCGTAGTGATTGACGTAGCATGACAGTAAGATTATGAAACGATGGAGGAACCAATCATGAATCAACCACGCGTGATTTTAATCACGGGAGCGTCCTCGGGAATCGGTAAAGCCACGGCCTTGAAATTACAGGCCCAGGGAAATATCGTTTACGGGGCAGCGCGCCGAATCGAAAAAATGACCGACCTAGCCGCGGCCGGCGTACACGTGCTAAAAATTGATGTTACTGATGAAGCGACCTTAGTAGCTGCGGTAAAAACGATTCAAGTGGAACAGGGACGCCTGGACGTGTTAATCAATAATGCGGGTTACGGCTCGTACGGCGCGCTTGAAGACGTACCGTTGTCTGAAGGCGAATACCAGTTTAAGGTCAACGTCTTTGGTGTCATGCGGTTGACGCAACTTGTTTTGCCAATGATGCGGGCGCAACATCGTGGTCGGATTATCAACACATCATCGATTGGTGGCAAAATCTATCAACCGCTAAGCGCCTGGTATATGGGGACTAAGCACGCCATCGAAGGAATGAGTGACTCCTTGCGGATGGAAGTCGCCCCGTTTGGGATTGATGTTATTTTAATTGAACCCGGTGGCATCAAGACCGAGTGGGCTGGGATTGCGGAAAAGAAACTCTTAGAAGTTTCTGGAGACACGGCATACGGTCAACAAGCGGTTAAAGTTGGGGCAATGTTGTCGTTATTTGACCAGTTCGCATCCAATCCCGGCGTCATTGCTAAATTAATGGCGCGCGCCGTTAACGACGTGAAGCCTAAGACGCGTTACCACGCGGGGATGGCTTCTGGCTTATCGCTAACCGCACGGAAATGGTTGACTGACCGTCAGTTCGACCGGGCCATGAACCAGTCGGTTAATGGCGCGGCAAAACTAGCCAAAATTATTGGTCGTTCGGATCGGCGGGTCGGTAGCCGGCATTATCGTCACCATACTAAGGGAACCCCTGAACAAGAGTAGTCGTGACTGGGTCAATTGAAAGTTAAATTTAATGATTAAGTACTGGTGTATCAGTATCTAAACCAATAAAAATTAGCTACTTGTAAACTATTCCGGCTGTCACTGATGACATACGGTCGTGGGACCGGCGCTAGCCTGGGGAGCGGTCTAGCCCCTCGCCTGGAACAGTTGTAAAGGTCGCAATTGTCCCGAACCGTCCGTGGCCTAAGACCGGAAATTCACCGGTCAAAAGCCACCTTCACGACCGATATCATCAGTGACAACCTCCGATTATCCCAATCAAAATAGTAAATCTGTTTTTAGCGCAGTCGGGTAGCCTTGGTGTGCTGTGTGGCAAGATTGGCAGATTTTTCTTATCTGCCAATCTTGCAGGGCGATTCAAAGACGTGGGTTATCGGCTTTGAATTGAGGGAGCAGACCGTACTTTGGCTGGGACCGTCCCTCATAGCACACCGGGGCTACCCGACGGAGCAGATAATTTAGGAATAACTATCACTACTGTTACAGTGTTAATCGCAGTTTTAGACTTTTCAGCCTTTAGTTAGTTAATATTACTTAAATCGTACAACGATCGCGTCGGGAATTTTTCCTGACGCTTTTTTAGTTTATGAATGGCCTCATAATGTAGCCAAAGTTTTCTGAAGCGCCGTCGTTGCTAAGGCTGTGTTCTTAGAGTGGTGGGCCGAATGTTCTGTAAGCGTCAAGTCTGGAAAACGGTCAGTTAAAGCAATCAAAGTCTCCCACAATTGTTGGTTTGCAATCGTGTGATCATCGATTTTCCAACCATTTTGCCGCCATACCACGTAAGTTTGCTGACTAAACGCGGTTAAAACGTCTCCGGCTGGTAGACTCACAATAATGGGGAGGTCGTGTCGTTTTAAGGCTTTGAGACTGCTAGTAAGTGCGGTTAGTAGAATGGCGTTACTGGTGAGCGTGTACTGGCCCGCTGTGAGTACTTTTTGTTGGTCACGATAAGTTAAGACGGCGGCCCAAGCTGCGGCTGGGACGCCTTTCGTTGGTGACTTGGTGACGACTTCGGTCACGAGGTAGATTTGAATCGTTGACATAGAATCACCTTTCCAAGAAATTTAGTAGACACTTTTAAATTACGGGATGTGGGTGGTAAATCATTTTTTGACAGATGAAAAATAAAGGTTTATCATCAAAGATGAAACTTTTATAGTTACAGGAGAAGTGAGAATGCAAATTACTGGGCTTTTTAAGTTGGTATGCTACGATTAAGAAAATCAAGGGAAATATTGGGGGCAACCATGCACACTTTAATTCAAACGTTTATGGAACGCCGTGGTGACCTATTAACTGCGTTGTGGCAGCATTTAGGGATATCAATTGCGGCACTAGTTATCGCAATGGTGATCGCGATTCCGTTAGCTATTTGGGCCTGTCGGCGACCAAAATGGGCGGAAGGGCTACTACAATTGACAAGTGTTTTACAAACGATTCCGTCGTTGGCACTTTTAGGTTTGCTCATTCCACTCGTTGGGATTGGGACGGTGCCAGCGGTAATTGCGCTAGTGATCTACGCGCTGTTACCAATTTTTCAAAATACGTATTTAGGAATTTCAGAAATCGACGCCTCCATTGAAGAGGCGGCCGATGCTTTTGGGATGTCGCGGATGCGAAAACTATTTAAAGTTGAACTGCCCATTGCGATGCCCCAAATCATTTCTGGTATCCGGACGGCGCTCGTGCTGATTATTGGGACGGCTACGTTAGCCGCGTTAATTGGTGCTGGTGGCCTGGGGACCTTTATCATGCTCGGAATTGATCGTAACGACACGTCGTTATTGTTAATTGGGGCCGTTTCGTCCGCGCTTTTGGCCATTTTATTGAGTGCCTTAGTACGTTGGTTCCAGACGGCTAGTCCCCGGCGTGCACTCACGGTTTTTGGTGTGATTTTAGTATTGCTCGGCGGTGGTGGGGCGTACAGTGCCTATGCCAACCGGGTTGAAACGATCACGATTGCGGGTAAGCTCGGTTCCGAACCTGAAATCTTAATTAATATGTATAAAGAACTAATTGAAGCCAAGAACCCGCGCGTTAAAGTAACGCTAAAACCTAACTTCGGGAAGACGACGTTCCTATTCAGTGCGTTGCAGCACGACCAAATTCAGATTTACCCTGAATTTACCGGGTCAGTGCTTGAAACCTTAGTAAAAGGGACGAATCCTAAGGGCATGACGGCGGCTCAAACTTATAAATTGGCAAAGCAACGCCTGAGCAAACAAGATCAGATGACGCTGCTTGAACCGATGAAATATAACAATACGTACGCGTTAGCGGTCACTAAGAAGTTCAAACAGAAGCATAAATTGACTAACATTAGTGATTTGAACCAGGTTGAATCAATTTTGAAACCAGGGATGACGCTGGAATTTATCGACCGTAACGATGGTTTGAAGGGGCTCAAAAAGACGTATAACCTTGATGTGACCGCGAAGTCCATGGAACCAGCATTACGTTATGAAGCCATCAACAAGGGCCGGATTAACTTAGTTGATGCTTATTCAACCGATAGTGAGCTGCGGCAGTATAATTTGGCGATTTTAAAGGATAACCAGCACTTCTTCCCGACGTATCAAGGTGCGCCGTTGATGAAGACTAGCTTTGCCAACAAGCACCCACAAGTTGTCAAAGCGCTGAATAAGTTATCCGGTCAGATTTCTGAAACTGATATGCAGGAAATGAACTACGAAGTTAACGTTAAAAACGAGTCGGCGTCTACGGTAGCGCATCACTACTTAGTCAAACACGGCTTATTAAAGGGGGCAAACTAGATGACCACGGCAATTGAATTTCAACATGTGCAAAAGGATTTTCATGGTCAGACGGTGATTCCCGACTTGAACTTATCGGTCTCACAAGGCGAACTCTTCGTGTTAGTCGGCACTTCTGGTAGTGGTAAGACGACGTCGTTAAAGATGATTAATCGCTTGGAACCACTGACTAAGGGGACCATTTTAGTGGATGGCGTGGATACGACCACGGTGCCAGTCCGCGATTTACGGTGGCAAATGGGTTACGTGCTCCAACAAATCGCGCTTTTTCCAAACATGACGGTGGCCCAAAACATTGCGGTGATTCCTGAAATGAAGGGTACCCCTAAAAAAGAAATTAACCAGACAATCGATGACTTACTGACTGAAGTTGGCCTTGAGCCACAGGAATACCGGGATCGACTGCCAAATGAGTTATCGGGTGGTGAACAACAACGGATTGGAATCTTGCGGGCAATTGCCGCAAACCCGAAGACGGTGCTCATGGACGAACCGTTCAGTGCACTGGACCCGTTGTCGCGCCAACAGCTCCAGGAGCTAGTTTTACGACTCCATGCTCGGTACCATAATACGATTGTTTTTGTCACTCATGATATGAATGAAGCGTTAAAGCTCGGTGACCGGATTGGCATTATGCGGCACGGTCAGCTGTTACAAGTCGATACGCCAAGTGAACTGGCACAACATCCAGTCAATGACTTCGTACGGGAGTTCTTTGGCGCTAGTCGGGCTAAAAATGTCTACGATGTTTACGTTGGTCGCGTCGGTCTGGTCCAAGGTTATTTAGCAAGTCAGCCGGACGTTCCCGCCGAACGAGTCCAACGTTTAGACGGACAGGCCACGTTACGCGCAGCGTTTGAAGCGCTCAGCGACCATGATTACGTAGCGGTGACGGAGGATGACCAAGTCTTAGGTTACCTCGACCGGCAGACTGTCATGGCCTACCTAAGTGCTTATGAGGAAGTTAATTGATAAGGAGGACGTGCAATGTCTACACAGTATGATGTTGTTGTCATTGGTGGTGGCCCCGCTGGTACGGCGGTTGCCAGTGGTTTAAAGGCCAAGGGTAAAAACGTACTGATTGTCGAAAGTGATTTATGGGGTGGCACCTGTCCCAACCGCGGGTGTGATCCTAAGAAGATTTTATTGAGCGCCGTCGAAGCAAAGGTGGCCGCTCAAAATTTGCAACACGCCGGGTTGACCGGTGTGCCGGATGTGGACTGGCCAGCCTTAATGGCACATAAGCGTGGCTATACCGATAAAATCAATGACGGTACTTTGGCCGGCTTAAAGGGTCAGGCCATCGACACGTTGCATGGCGAAGCCTTCTTTCAAGCTGATGGGCAGTTGACGGTGGACGGGACCGTGATTGCGACGAACGACGTCGTAATTGCAACCGGTCAGCGTCCTGCCATCTTACCGGTTACAGGTCACGAGTATTTTAAAACGAGTACCGACTTTTTAGACTTAGACACGATGCCTAAGCGGGTCACCTTTGTCGGCGGGGGCTACGTTGGATTTGAATTGGCAACGATTGCGAACGCTGCGGGTGCCGATGTTCATCTGATTCATCATAATGACCGGCTCCTCAAGGAATTTGATCAAACTATGGTACAAGCCCTGATGGCAAACTTGACTGACGCGGGTGTTCAATTTGACCTCAATCAGGATTTACAATCAATTACGCAGGAAGCGGACGGCTTGCATCTAAAGACCGCGACGGGATTTGAACTAGTCACGGACCTAGTCATCTGTTCGGCGGGCCGAGTCCCTAACGATGATCATTTAGGCTTAGCCCACGTAGGCGTTCAGTTTGGCCGTCACGGGATTGCCGTCAATGACCACCTCCAGACAGCCAATCCCCACATTTATGCGGTTGGGGATGTTAGTGACACGCCGATACCAAAATTAACGCCCGTTGCTGGGTTTGAAGCGCGTTACGTGGTGGGTCAATTGACTCAACCCGGTGCCCCAATTGATTATCCAGTTATCCCGACGCAAGTTTACGCGGCGCCTAAGTTATCTCAAGTAGGGTTAAGTGCGGCGGAAGCAGCGGCACAACCGGACCGTTATGTCGTTAACGACCTCGATATGACGAAGTGGTTCACGTATTATCGGTTTAACACTAAGCAGGCCTTAGCTAAAGTGGTCGTGGATCAGACAACCGGGCAAGTTGTCGGGGCTACCGTGTTAAGTGACCTTGCGGATGAGATGATCAACTATTTGACGTTGCTGATTGAGCAGCGTTTAACGACTGCTGATTTACAACGCTTGGTCTTGGCTTACCCAACCCCGGCTAGTGATTTACAGTATTTATATTAACGAATAACCTGATTTGCGATAAAAAATACCTCTTCAGAAGATTAACTTTTGAAGGGGTATTTTTAGTTAAGATTAAAGCCTATCAATCAACGAGCCTTTTTAGGCTGCAATAAAGTTAAGCCAGCCAGTAACGCTAGCGTGACGGTAATCCACAATAACACGTTATCCGTCAGGGCTTGGGGTCCAATTTTACCTAATTGGTTCCAAACTAACGGGGCGAAAAAGGCGCTAATGATGGTGGCAATCGTTAAGGTGCTACTGAGCAGGTTGATCTGTGCTGGGTCTAACCCGTTGTTACTCGTAAAGACCAGGTAGGGCCCGGTATACGAGTAAATAAAGTTAAAACCAATGGCGGCGATGATGGCGACGGTCGCGTTGGACGTCGCCCACAGCAGTAGGACGGCCAACGCCGCCCCGGCATAGCCTAAGGTCAAAGTGAAACGGTGTAGCCGTTTGTGAAGGGCCCCAAAACTGAGACCCGCCAGCAGGCCGCCGACATTCATCGCGGCTAGTGTGAGGTTTAGGACTTGTGCATTACCAAAGTGTCGAAGTTCAAAGTAGCTCGGTAATTTTAGTTGAACACCCCAAATCAGTAAATAAGTGAGGAAGGTCAACGCAACGAGGAACCACTGGCGCCGTGGCAAGGTGGCCGTCTTAGTCACCGTCGTCACGACCGATGCTTGTGCGGGTTCGGGGACGTAGCGTGCCACGAGCAGGGCGATGATAGCGAGTAGCCCGTACAACCAAAAAACGGCGTGCCAACTGAGGGTGATAAGTAGACCAGCTAAACTGAGCAACACTGCGTTGCCTAAGGCTGACAACCCCGTCTGGTAGCCGAGTAAACGGGCGCGCAAGTCACCTTGATAGCTGTGCGCAATTAAACTAATGGCGTGGGGCGAAAACAGGCCGATCCCAACGCCAAGCAAAATTCGGCTAATCATAATCAACGCGAAGCGGCTTGTGAATGCGGGAATGATTCCCACGACGGAACTAATGAGTAAACCGCTGATAACGGTCTTACGAATGCCCCACCGTTTGACGAGCCACGGGTTAAGCAAGAGGGTGATCAGCGCACTCAGGTTCGCAATCGTGACTAGCCATTCGATAACGGTGGACAGGCTCAGAATACTGACCGTCGTTTTTAAATTAGGTTGCGCCATCGCTAGTCATCACTTAGGAGTTGGGCGATGGTCGTTAAAACGCCCTGGGCTTGATTGGTGCCCGTCGTCTGGTCAGCCACGGCCGTAACAGCGGGTTGAGCGTTTGCCATTGCGACCCCCAGGCCAACTTCACGGAGCATTTCCAGGTCGTTACCCCCGTCACCGAAAGCGACCATGTCCGCTAATTCAACCCCGAGGATTTGCCCGAGTTCTTTTAACCCAGCTGCCTTGTTCATTCCGGGTTGAATGATATCGATGTCGCCGTGACCACTACTAGTTGGCTCACCTAAGCCGACTAGTGCGGTCCGCAGTTGTGCGACAATGGCGTCGGTCTTTTCTGGGGGACAACTGATGGCGAACTTTAAGATGTCGTCATCGATGGCTTGGTAATTGTCAATCACGGCCAAGTGGTAGTAATAATGACGCATGTTTTCAACGTGCTGTGGGTCGGTCGTGTTCAGGGTGTAAGCACTCTTGGCGCCACAGACGAGTAATTTGAGTTCAGGAATCGCTTGGATCTTTTCTAAAATCATCGTCACCGCTGTCGGTGCAAAAGCGTGTTGGGCGAAAACGTGTTGTTGGTCACGAATGTAGGCGCCGTTTTCAGCGACGTAGATCAGTTCGGGATAGTCCTTAAAAAAGGACTTGAGTTGGTAATACTGGTTACCGCTGGCAACTACGAAGCGAATGCCGCGCAATTGGAGTTGTTGGTAAAGTAATGCGAACTTTGCTTCGTCGTAAGTCATGTCGTCTTTTAAGAAGGTGCCGTCCATATCAGTTGCCATTAATTTAATCATGTTGTTGGTCCCCTTTGCTTTAGTTGATGGCCGTAGTTTACCATGCGAAAAAAGGGGGTAGCGGACATTTTTACAAGCAACTGGTGTCAATTTTGTGATAACGGGCGTAAGCTTGCCGGTAATCGGTCGGGGTCATGCCCTTCCAGGTTTTG
The DNA here is from genome assembly GCA_937916845.1 of uncultured Lactobacillus sp. GTDB lineage: Bacteria > Bacillota > Bacilli > Lactobacillales > Lactobacillaceae > Lactiplantibacillus > Lactiplantibacillus paraxiangfangensis. Next base: position 122,143 of record CALFSK010000069.1, read on the forward strand.
AAATTCCGGTTAAACGTCTTACCGTTGGGAAAGCCACAACTCGTTGCGATGTACTCAATTTTGCGGTCGCTTTCGAGGAGTAGCCGGCGGGCGTTCATGAGCCGAATCAGGCGCAAGTAGCGGTTGACTGATAGCTGAACGTTTGCGTTGAACTGCTGGTTGAGTGTGGTCAAAGAAACGTGAAAGTCATCTGCAAGGGTGTTCCCGCTGATGGGTTCGGAATAGCGCTGATTAATAGTCGTCATCACGTGATCGACTAATGAAAAGTTTGGGTTAACGTCGTGATCGTCTAACGGCGTCGTAAACGTCGCGCCCAGCGTGGCTAATAGACCGTAAAAATGGCTGAGAATTTCGAGTCGTAGCAGGTCGGTTGTTGGTTCTTTTAAAAGTCTTCGGATGGCAACGAGATGTTCGCGGATGAGCTTGTACGCTTCGGGATGGTCTTGATTAGAAGTTGCCCCGGCCAAATTTAGTTGCCAGTTGACACTTTCGGCGATCCGGTTCGTTAAAAAGTCATCGTCAATAATTAGGCCGAACTCGTCCCAGTCGACTTGTTCGGGGCCGCTCGCGCTGTGAACGACGCGCCGGTTAACGGTCCAGAGGTCGCCCGGGCGGTATTCAGTGGTGTGGCCGTCCGTAACGAATTTTAACGTTGCGCCGGCGTTTAAGTAATTAAGCTCAATCCCTTGATGCCAGTGTGGTTTCACGGCAATGGGCGTTAGGGGATCGTGTTCGTAAAATTTAAAGGGTAGGCGGGGAATTGTTTGGACCGCTTCGTGTAAAATTTTCATAAAGTGCCTCACTTTGTTAGTGTCTTAAAAATGTCACCGCCAGCTTTCAAAAATCAACCATTATGGTGATTAGTCCATGCTATATTAAGGACAATCAGGAAAGCGGCTTCGGTGATATGGTTAATTGTAACCGGATTCGTGAACGAAAGGAAATTTAACTATGACGATTAAACTAATTGCAATCGATATCGACGACACGTTACTCAATTCGGCGGGAAAATTACTGCCAAGCACGATTCAAGCAGTCCAAAAAGCAACGGCGCAGGGCGTTAAAATTGTCCTCTGTACCGGCCGGCCGCTAGCGGGGGTCAAACCATACTTAGCAGAATTGGGCATTACGGGCGACGACCAGTACGTTGTGACGTATAACGGCGCTGTAATCGAAAGTGTTACCGGTCGCGTGGTCGCAAAGCACTTAGTGGCTAACGCTGACTACCGCCGGATGACGGCGTTTGCCAAGGAACACCACGTGCCATTTAACGTCCTGGATGCGGAAAGCACGATTTACACCGCGGACCGGGATGTCAACTGGGTCACGGTCGTGCAAGCTTGGGAAAATAAGGCGGGATTACTGGTGCGTGAACCGGATGAATTACCCGCTGATTTTCAGATTGCAAAGGGATTATTTGTCGGGGAAGGCCCCCAACTCGATGCCGTGGAACCACTAGTTAGAGAAACGTTTGGTGACAGTCTGTACGTTGTCCGGGCGGCCACGAACTTTTTGGAACTGATGCACGCTCAGGTCAATAAGGGCCAGTCGCTTAAAGATTTGGCCAAGGTCTTAGGACTTCAAGCTGACGAAGTGATGGCGATCGGTGATGAACGTAACGATTTGCCAATGTTTGCGTTTGCTGGTACCGCGGTTGCCATGGGAAATGGTAGCAACGTTGTAAAAGAGGCATCGGATTACGTGACGCTCACAAATGATGAGGGCGGCGTGGCGGACGCCATTCAGAAACTGGTTTTGGTGAATTAGCGAGTAAAAAAAGATTGACAGCTCCTTAAAATGAGTTTATGATTGCAATCATTAAAAATAAATGAGATTAAACGTGAAGATCAGGAGAGTAAGTTTGGGCCTAGTTTCAGAGAGTCGTCGGTGTCTGCAAGGCGATACTAGTCCTAACCTGAAAGTAACCTGTGAACTGCTGATGCGACGATTGACGAGTGTCAGCTGGGGGTCCCCATTATTGGACAAACGTATCGCAACTTAAAGTTGCCGTACGTGATGAGGTATTTTGCGACTCGCAAAATACGAAGATAAGGTGGTACCACGCGCAAGCGTCCTTACTGAATCCAATTGGATTCGGTAAGGACGCTTTTTTGATTTCGAAGGGAACTTGAGGCTTATGCGGAATTATCGAAGTAGTGATGGTGGTTTGAACCGAGTGTAAAAATCGCTGACAGTTGGTGTTGAACATGACAAACGGAGGTTTTTTATAATGCAAACGCAAAAATTATCGCTCAAACACTATATTATTATTGGCTCAATGCTATTCGGCATGTTTTTTGGCGCCGGTAACTTGATTTTTCCCATTCACCTAGGCCAGTTAGCGGGCGGCCACTGGTTAACGGCTGGCTGGGGATTCCTGCTGACGGGGACGATTTTGCCCTTACTCGGGATCATTGCGATTAGCGTGACCCGGAGTAGCGGTATTTACGATTTAGCTAAACCGATTGGCAAGCGCTACGCGACCACCTTTATGATCTTAACTTGTGCGACCCTCGGCCCGTTGTTTGCGACGCCCCGGACGGCGACCACGCCGTTTCAAATCGGGATTGCAAGCCACGTTAGTGCCAGTCAAGCCCCACTATACTTACTGATTTATTCGCTACTTTTCTTTAGCTTTACTTACTGGGCGTCCCGCAAACCAACTGGCATTATTGACACAATTGGGAAACTCCTTAACCCAACCTTTTAATCTTACTAGCATTGATTTTTGGACTAGCTTTCACGCACCCGCTTGGGACCGCTGGAACGGCCCGGGTCACGACGGCTTATCAGGGTGGCGCCTTCTTGAACGGCTTCTTGCAAGGTTATAACACGATGGACGCACTCGCAGCCTTACTATTCGGGATCGCGGTGGTCACGACGATTCGCGGCCTTGGTCAAAAAGAACCTAAGGCAATTGCTCAAACTGCGGCCAAATCCAGTCTACTCAGTATTAGCCTGGAAGCCTTGATTTATTTAGGCTTAATCTGGCTCGGCGCAACGTCACTGGCACACTTTAAGCTATCGACAGATGGTGGAATCGCCTTTTCACAAATTGCGAACGCTTTGATGGGCGTTCCCGGGGAAATTATTTTGGCTATCATGGCGACCTTAACTTGCTTAACAACGGCGGTTGGCTTAACGACGTCGTTTTCGGAAGCCCTGCACGCTAAATTTCCAAAGATCAGTTATCGGACTTGGAACCGACTATCTTGCGGCGCCTCACTCTTGATTGCTAACATCGGCTTGGACCAGATTATTGCTTGGTCGACGCCAATGCTCATGTTTTTATACCCGCTGGCAATTACGCTGATTATTTTAGCCATCGCTTCCCCGATTTTTCACAACGACCCCGCCGTTTACCGGTGGACGACCGCGCTGACCTTAATTCCGGCAATCTTAGATGCGTTGGGGGCGGCCCCCGCCATCATTACGCACTTAGGCTGGGTTCAACAGTTACTGGCGTGGGATGACCGCTACTTACCACTGGCAAAACTCGGGCTAGATTGGGCCTTGCCCGCACTGATTGGGTTGATGATTGGACTCAGTTGGCACGTGATTCAGCAAGGGTTAGCCGCACGGAATTACAAAATGAACCGGAATTAAATGGTGTATGATAGAAAGTAACTAATTAATGGATGGTGAGTCGATGGCTTTTTTGGGAATACTTTGTTTGTTGATCGTTGCGACCACGCTAGCGGGACACTTTGCGCACCGGATGGGAATTCCGGCGGTGATTGGGGAGATCTTAGTCGGAATCGTGCTGGGTCCCGCAATCCTCAACTGGGTCCACTTAACGACGATGGTTCAAACGTTTTCGGACATCGGGGTTGTCGTGCTGATGTTTATCGGCGGCCTAGAGAGTAACTTGGCGTTACTGCGCAAGTACTTACGGCCGGCAATCGTGGTGGCAATTATCGGGGTGATTTTCCCGGTAGTCATCATGGGCGTCGCCAGCCGGTTATTCCAATTTAGCTGGTTCGAATCGTTGTTTATTGGGGTGATCTTTTCTGCAACCTCCGTTTCAATCTCGGTGGAAGTTTTAAAGGAATTTAAGGCGCTGGATACTAAGGAAGGCGCGACGATTTTAGGGGCCGCCGTCGCGGATGACATCATTGGCGTGATTTTACTCAGTATCATGATTTCGATGATGGGGCATCAAAGCGGCGTGAGCCAGACTAATTTGGGTGTCGTGTTGCTTGAACAAGTCGCTTTCTTTATTGGCGTTTTTGTTGTCATTAAATGGGTGGCACCGTACTTAATGCGGTTGAGCGACCATTTGTTGATGGCGGCTAGCCCGACCATCGTTGCCATCATCATTTGTTTGGCCATGGCGTGGTTAGCGGATTTGGTTGGTTTGAGTGGCGCGATTGGGGCGTTCTTTGCCGGCGTCGCCATTGCGCAAACGGACTACCAACACGTTGTGGACGTTTCGATTGAACCGGTTGGCTACACAATGTTTATCCCGCTATTTTTCGTCAGTGTCGGCCTAAACATGACGTTTAAAGGGTTCTGGGAAGCTTTGCCGTTTATTGCGGTGATGACGGTCCTCGGTGTCCTAACCAAACTATTGGGTTGCGGCCTGGGCGCAAAACTGAACGGCTTCAGTGGGCATAGTAACTATTTAGTCGGAGCCGGGATGATTTCGCGCGGTGAAATGGCGTTGATTACAGCCCAAATTGGGTTTTCAGCACACTTACTATCCGGTGACTATTACTCCGATGTGATCCTGGTCATTATTTTGGTCACCATGATTGCACCATTCGTATTGAAGGATGCGATTCACCGTGCCCCGCACGCAACTAGGACTCCCAAGTCCGTAGAAGAAAATTAATTTTAAATTTGAGTCAAAAAAAGCCTTGTTACTAACACTTTAACGGTGTTAATAACAAGGCTTTTAGTTTTGTAAAAATGGTTTTTGATATCAATTAGCCGCTGCGGCAGGCAGAACCGGTGTGCTATGGGGGACGGTCCCAGCCAAAGTGCGGTCTGGAACCTCAATTTAAAGCCGATAGACCGCGTCTTTAAATTGCCCCGCAACATTAACTGGCAAAGAACGCCAGCTAATGTCGCCGACACAGCACACCAATTCTGCCTGCCTTCGCTAAACCCAACTACGCAATGGTAATTAATCCTAATTTGTTGAATAGTCAGAGGTTGTCACTGATAGCATCGGTCGTGAAGGTGGTGTTTGGTCGGCGTTTCTTTTGCCGGCCTTACACCACGGACGGTCCGGGACAGTTGCGGTTTGGGCAGCTGTTCCGGGCGAGGTTTAAGACCGCTTTTCAGGCTTAAACCGGTCCCACGACCGCATGTTATCAGTGGCGACCGGAACTGTTGGTTCAAGTTCTGTCTGACGGAGCGGCCAATTTACGCGTTATACACGGACCTGATGCTCGATCGTGAATAAGGTTGGATCGAGGTGGGCGACTAGTGGGGAGACGTCGCCGATGCTGAGCAGGGTCAAGTGATGCATGGCCCGGGACGCAATGGTGTAGAGCACCCCAACGGAAGCGGCGTCCGGATAGTTGTCAGCCGAGACATCGTAGGCCACGACCGCGTCGAATTCAAGTCCCTTGGCTAGGTAGATTGGCATGACGATGACCCCTTGTGGCATGGTGCGGTCACTGTCAGCCATTAAGGTGGCGACCGTGTGATGCTTCAAGTATTGATAAACGCGTTTGCTTTCGGCAAGGTCCTTAGTCAAAACGGCGACGGTGTGGGTCGATTTTAACTGATACTGAACTTCGGTCAATAGCCCGCTTAACGCGGCGTCCGTTCCGTAGCGAATCATCACTTTAGGAAGGTCGCCTTCACGGGTGAACGCTTGAATCTGGTCACCGTCGGGCAAGAGGGTCTTAGCAAAGTTAGTAATTTGCTTGGTTGAACGGTAGCTCTTGTTTAAGGTGATAAGGTTGGCGCGTCGAACGTTGAAGGCGTCACGGAGCCGTTCCAGCAATTGTTGCGGTTGTTCAATATCTTTGAACAGGGCCTGTTCGCTGTCCCCTAATAAAGTGAACTTTGCTAACGGAAAGGCGTGCTTGATGTAGAGCAGTTGCGCTAGCGAGTAGTCCTGCATTTCATCGACAAAGATGTATTGCATCCGCCGGTTCTGACCACTCCCCGTTAAAATGTCGCGGAGCAGTAATAATGGCGCGCAGTCCACGAGGGCGATGCGATGGTACTCGATGCCGCTACGGAAAGCTTGCATCCGGGCACGCCACTGTTCAGGCTGCACGTCGTCTGGGCGCGTGATTTGGCCCAGAAAATCATTGTACTGTTCGTAGGTGTCTAAGAAGTAGCCGTTATAAATGGCGTCGTAAACCTGGCGCAGGCGTTTGGTCACAATCTGCTTACCAATGTAGAAAACTTCGTCATCCATGGACTGGAACTCACCGCGGCGCTTGTCGCCAAGGAGGTCGTGGTAAGCTTCGTCGGTCAACTGATCAATGATGTTGTTGACCCAGTCGGCTTGCGCTTCATCGTCGATCCGGTGTTTCAACCGTTTGATCAGGGTGTTTTTAACGGCTAAGAAGCGGTCGGCTGGTTGCATGGCGGATGGCAGTTCCGCCGCAATTTTTTCGATGGAAGCTTTATGGAAGAAAATCTCGCCGTTAAAGACAATGTTAGTAAAGCGCATCTGATCAGCCGGTAAAGTGTGACAGTAATGGTCAACTTGCCGCATGAAGTCTGCACTCTCCTGAAACGCTCGAATGGCTGGTGTTATTGCCGAGCCTTTGCGGTCACTTTCGTAACGTTCGAAGAGGCTTTCAACGGTCAGACCTTGGAACCGCGCGCTGAGAAATTCAGCGAGGGTCACTTGCCGCATATTGCGTTCACCTAAACTCGGGAGCACTTCTGAAATGTAGTGACTAAAGAGTCGGTTAGGTGAAAAGAGGACCATTTGATCCGCTTCAAGGGATGCACGCGAATGGTAGAGTAAAAAGGCGATCCGCTGCAAGATGGCGGACGTTTTACCAGAACCCGCAACGCCTTGTACTACGAGTAAATCGCTATAAGTGTCACGGATGATGTCGTTTTGTTCCTTTTGAATCGTTGCAACGATGTTTTGCATGTAAGCGTCGTTTTGTTCGCCGAGTACGGACTGTAAAATTTCGTCGCCAACGGTTTCGTTGGTATCAAACATATTTTTGATTTGACCCTGATTGATTTGAAATTGGCGTTTCTTCATTAACTCGGTCGTTTGCTTGCCGGCTGGCGTCTGATAGTCGACTTGTCCCAGCGTCCCGTTATAGTAGACCGAAGAAATCGGGGCGCGCCAGTCGTAGACCAAGAAATTCTGGTCAGCGTCCACGAATGAGGCGGTCCCAATGTATAACCTTTCAGGGTCATCACTAGGGTCGTCTTGAATATCGATACGGCCGAAGTAAGGTGAGTTGCGCAAATCCTTTAAAACGCCGACCTGACGTTTTAAAATAGACTCAGACTCCACGGCTCGTTCGACCATTTGTTTTTGTTGTTGAAGTTCGGCGTTGGTTTCAATCCGGTCGTCGACTTCGAACGTGTTGACGGAGTTATTATCACCATAGTTTGTTTGAATCACATCGGTTTCTCGATGGGCCTTGGCCAATAAATCGTCGGTCTGTTTTGACCGCGCTTTAATTTGTTCAATGACCCGATCGACCCGCCGTTGTTCTTGTTGTTGCTCATTCTCTGATGTTGCCAAGAAAAGGCCTCCCGTCTGTTAAATCGTCTAAATTGCTTGAACAATTCTAGGCGGATTTGGGCGGGGTGTCAATTAAAGCGTTTGACCAGTGGCAATAAATTCTCGTCAGCGCTTGCATGGATTCAAAAAGTATTCTAATATGATTTTAATAATTCTAATCAATGGGGTGAGAAATTGCGAGTAGCCTTAGCGCAAATTGACGTTCAATTTGGTGATCCGGATGCCAACTTTACTCAAGTTCAAGCAGCAATTCAACGGGCCGCGGAACAAGCGGTAGACGTAATCGTGTTGCCAGAAATGTGGAATACGGGATACGCGTTACAACGATTAAACGTTCTAGCGGACGAGGAAGGTCAGCGGACCTTAAAGCTCCTGAGTCAGCTGGCCAAAAAATTTAACGTCAACATTGTTGGCGGTTCGGTGGCAGTGGCTCGAGATGGGCAATACTATAACGAAATGTTAGTGGTCAATCGGCAGGGAAAACTGTTGAGTCGTTATGACAAGGTTCATCGGTTTGGCTTGATGGCCGAAGACCGCTACATCACGGCTGGTGCGACTGAAAACTTATTTGCGATTGACGACGTGCCCGCAATGGGCGTCATCTGTTACGACATTCGCTTCCCAGAATGGTTACGCAAGCAGGCGGCTCAGGGCCCCCGGGTGATTTTTGTCAGCGCTGAATGGCCGACCGTGCGACTGCCACAGTGGCGGTTACTCTTACAGGCGCGTGCCATTGAAAATCAAGCGTTCGTTGTAGCCGTTAACCGGGTCGGTAGTGATCCGGACAACGACTTTGGTGGCCAGTCACTGGTCATCGACCCGCTCGGCAGTATTATGGCGCAAGCGGAAGACCACGCGCAGATCGTCACGGCCCAGCTTGATTTAGCACAAGTTGATCAAGTCCGGGGTCAGATCCCCGTATTTGACGACCGGCGTCCAGAATTATATTAAATTGCATTTTTAAACGAATAAAAAAATCATGAATAGAAAGTGGTGCCTCCATGGAATTCTCAGAGTCTGATATTTTGCAACATTTACCCAAACAATTTTTTGCTAGTTTAGTTCAACACGTTAACGCCAAAGTGGCGAGCGGTGCGGACGTCATTAATTTGGGCCAGGGGAACCCGGACCAACCGACGCCACCTTTCATTGTTGAAGCGTTGTCGACCGCAGCGCAAGACCCGGCAACCCATAAATACGCGCAGTTCCGCGGGCAGCCGGATTTCAAACAGGCGTGTGCTGATTTTTACGAACGGGAATACGGCGTTAAGCTGGACCCCGAAAAAGAAGTCGCTGTTTTGGGTGGGACCAAGATTGGGTTAGTGGAGTTACCCTACGCGTTAATGAATCCGGGCGAGACCATTTTAATGCCAGATCCCGGCTATCCGGACTATTTTTCCGGGGTCGCGTTAGCTAAAGTGAAACTCGAAACTTATCCATTATTGGAAGAAAACAACTTCTTATTAGACTTTGACCACCTTGACCCGGCCGTGGCCGACGCTGCCAAGTTATTGTATATGAACTATCCGAACAACCCGACTGGTGCGGTCGCAACGCCTGAATTTTACGCACAAACGGTAGCCTACGCTAAGGAACATCAAATTGGCGTGGTCAGTGACTTTGCTTACGGCGCAATCGGCTATGACGGAAAACGGCCGATTAGTTTCTTGCAGACGCCAGGTGCCAAGGACGTCGGGATCGAATTTTATTCCTTCTCCAAGACGTATAACATGGCCGGCTGGCGCTTAGGGTTTGCGGTTGGTAATCCAGACATGATCGAAGCCATTAACCTCATTCAAGATCATTTATTTGTCAGCGTCTTCCCAGCGATTCAACGGGCTGGGAGCGCGGCTTTGAATAGCGACCAAAGTGCGGCTAAGGAAATCAGTGACCGTTATGAATCTCGGCGCGACGCCTTATTGGGTGCTGCGGCCAAGATCAACTGGCCAGCTTATAAGCCGGGTGGTGCTTTCTATACTTTGATGAAAGTGCCTGCCGGGTATACCAGCGAACAGTTCGCTAACTTACTGTTGGATCAAGCCAGCGTGGCCGTTGCGCCATGTAATGGGTTTGGGCCACACGGGGAAGGCTACGTCCGCATCGGCTTACTAGTCTCCGAAGAACGACTAGTTGAAGCTGTTGAACGGGTTGGTAAACTGAACCTATTTTAACTTTGACAGCGTCCGTGATAACGCTTAGACTAGAGCTAATTAATCTTTGAAGAAAAGAACAGTAAGGCGTCCATCAACAGAGATCTGGCAAATGCTGAAAGTCGGAACGGACAAATGAATTGGCTTTTTGGAGATTCGGTGAAAACCGGGAACCCACCCTTATCGGCGTACGAGTGGCAGAAACATGTTTCTGCAATTTAGGTGGTACCACGGTGATGCGTCCTAATTGACTGATGAAGTCGATTAGGACGTTTTTTCGTCCTAATAGATGGTGAATGAGGATAGGTATGAAAGGATGTTTGACGATGACAAAAAAAGTATTATTAACGGGTGACCGCCCAACCGGTAAGCTACACATTGGCCACTATGTTGGCTCATTACGTAACCGGGTCGCATTACAAAATACGGGTGATTACGATTCTTACATTATGATTGCGGATAACCAAGCTTTGACGGATAACGCCCATGATCCTGAAAAGATTCGGAAGAGTTTATTGCAGGTTGCCATGGATTACTTGGCCGTCGGTATCGACCCTGAGAAGTCGACGATCTTAGTGCAATCACAGATTCCAGCTTTGACGGATATGATGAACCAATACCTCAACTTGGTGACGGTCGCACGGTTAAACCGGAACCCAACCGTTAAGACGGAAATTAAACAAAAGGCGTTTGGTGAAAGTGTGCCAGCGGGCTTCTTCGTTTACCCAGTTAGCCAAGCCGCTGATATCACGGCGTTTAAAGCAACGACGGTACCCGTTGGGGATGACCAAGAACCAATGTTGGAACAAACCCGTGAAATTGTGCGGAGTTTCAACCGAACTTATGACACCAATACGTTGGTTGAACCAGAAGGCTACTTCCCAGCAAAGGGGTTAGGCCGAATTCCTGGTTTAGACGGTAACGCTAAGATGAGCAAGTCCTTGGGCAACGCCATCTACCTTTCAGATGACGTGGATACTTTAAAGAAAAAGGTTATGTCGATGTACACTGACCCAGATCACATCCACGTTGAAGATCCTGGTAAAGTTGAAGGCAACGTGGTCTTCACTTACTTAGACATCTTCGATACTGACAAAGATAAAGTCGCTGACTTGAAGGCCCAATACCAACACGGTGGCTTAGGTGACGTTAAGATCAAACGTTACTTGATGGAAGTCTTGGACGGTGAATTACGGCCAATCCGCGAACGGCGTGCGATTTACGAAGCTGATCCTGCCCAAGTGCTCCAGATTTTGAAAGACGGGACGGCCAAAGCTAACGTCGTTGCTGATCAAACTTGGAACGAAATGAAAGATGCCATTGGGATTAACTATTTTAAATAATTAGTTAGTCCGGTTGTTGCTGATAGCATGCGGTCGTGGGACCGGCTCGAGCCTGAGAAGCGGTCTCGACCCTCGCCCGGAACACTTGCAAAAGGCGCAATTGTCCCGGACCGTCCGTGGTGTAAGGGCAAAAAACATTGTCCTTACACCGCCATCACGACCGATGCTATCAGCAACAACCTCTGATCATTCGATTTATTTAAATCAATAGAACTTTCTAAAGGAGACTCGTTTTGGGCCTCCTTTTTTGGTGGTTTTACACTAGGAAAAGTAGTTCTTTGCCAGGCCCCGGTCTGAAACCTGCATCCGTAATCTATCCATGCTAAAATGAAAGCTATTCATACCAACAGATAGGAAGGACTTATATTGACAGAAACCTCATTTTGGACCCCAATTGCAACGCGCGCTCGCCAATCTGGGCGGCCTTTTTTTACCATGGCACCGATGGAAGCCGTCAGTAACACGGTCTTTCGGCAAGTTGTTGCCCACGCCAGCGCACCCGATGCGTTTTTCAGCGAATTTGTTTACGCCAAGAGCATCACGAATCCGAACACCAAGTTCCCAGTTCACGGACGCCTATACGTGGCGCCAGCGGAAGCTCACAAGCCAGTTGTGCAGCTGTGGGGCAATGAAGCGGTTGACTTTGAAACCGGTGCGGCGGCGTTACGTGACCAAGGCTTTAGCGCCATCGATATTAACATGGGTTGTCCGGATGGGACGGTCATCAAAAATCATGGCGGCAGTGATTTGATTCGTAACCCGCAGTGGGCCGCCGACGTGATTGCCGCGGCCAAGACTTCCGGGCTAACGGTCAGTGCGAAAACGCGGCTCGGTTACAGCAAATTAGATGAATACCGAAGTTGGATTCCAACTTTACTGGAACAACACGTGGCCCTTTTGACGGTTCATCTACGGACGAAACAGGAAATGAGTAAGGTGCCGGCGCACCTAGAAGTCATCGATGACTTGATTCGGATGCGGGATGCGATTGCTCCGGAAACGTTACTACAAATCAACGGCGACATCGCAACCTATCAGGACGGGCTTGAGTTAGCGAAGCAACACCCTGGCCTCGATGGTGTGATGATTGGCCGCGGGGTCTTTGCCAACCCGTTTGTCTTTGAAGCCCAGCCACAAGCACATTCATTAGATGAATTATTAGGCTTGTTAGAAATGCAGTTGAATCTGTTTGATGATTTTGCGACCCGTTACGACGTGCCACGTTTTCCGTCACTCAAACGGTTCTTCAAGATTTACGCACGCCCGGAACTCGGTGCGACGGAACTGCGTAATCAGATGATGGACGCTAAGTCGACGGATGAGGTGCGGAAGATCATTGCTGAATTTATGGCAACTGAACATTAGAATAACGATGGAGCTTGTGGCTAAGACTGCGGGCTCCTTTTTGATTGGAGCGTATTTCACCAGTCTTACTCGGCTTGCGGCACTCAACCCCAGTCGGCGGGGGATTAATGGTAAAATAAACCTAACTAAAACTTCAATGGGAAAAGCGAGCGTGGTGTTTTATGAGAAATTTAGCAATTGTAGACCTAGGCTCCAATTCAGCGCGGATGGCGGTTAGTCGGTTGCATGCCAATGGTCACGCTGAGGAGATCAGACGGGTCAAAGAAGATACGCGGTTATCCGAGGCGATGGGGCCGGAACACGTCTTACAACCAGCTGCGATTGAACGGACGATTAAGGCGTTGTTAAATTTTCGGCGGCTATACGAACGCATGCCAAATACCGATGTCATTGGAATTACCACGGCGGCTGTCCGGATGGCGAAAAATCAACGGGCGTTTTTAAACCAAGTCAAACAAGAAGTGGGTTTGGATTTAAAGGTGTTGTCTGGTGACGATGAAGCCTACTACGATTACTTAGGCGTGGCCAACTCTCTGGTGATCCACGACTGTTTAATTTTAGACACTGGTGGTGCCAGTTGCGAACTGATTTTGGTCAAAAACGGGTGTAAGCAACAACTGATCAGTTTGCCATTTGGCGCGGTGACCTTGTCAGAACAATTTGAATTGGACGACGTGGTGCCATCTGACAGTCTATTTCGGGCGCAGATGTTTTTACGGAACCGTTTGGCTGATGTTTGGTGGCTAACCGAAGCGATGCACTACCCGATTATTTTGCTAGGTGGCGCTAATCGGACGTTGGCCCGGATTAACCGTCGGCGTCAGAAAAAGTTGAAGGTAGAAGATATTCACGGCTACCGCCTTAAAACTGAAACGGTGTACTATACCTTTTTGGATATGCTGACGCGTTCTAAGCAGGGCCGCCAAGATATTTCGGGGATGGAATACGACCGTGCCGATATTATCGTTGGCGGGATGCTACCACTAGTGACGCTACTCCAAATGCTCGACAGCGACCGGGTGATCTTTTCGGAGAGCGGTGTCCGTGAAGGCATTATCTCAGAACATTTGAATTCAGAAAATTGAACCTTAAGATGGGAATGATATCATGACTGCGGATTTCCGCCATTTTTATCAAAAAACGTGGGCTGCACGAACCGCCATTGTTGCGGAACAGGCCCAGTTAACACCGGCTGAACAAGCCCTGTTTAAGAAGTACTACGTGACCGAACATCACGAGATTATTGAGAATTATTTAACAGACTACCCGTTACCCATGGGATTAGCCGTTAATTTTGTGATCGATGGCCAACCGAAGATCGTGCCCATGGTGACCGAAGAACCGTCCGTCATTGCGGCGGCGAGCAACGGGGCTAAAATTGTTAAACGTGCCGGTGGTTTTACGACGAGTTTGACGCAGCGCGAGATGGTCGGTCAGATCGTTTTGGAAAAGCTAGCTGATCCAGAAGCGACGGCTACCTTGATTGAGAAACACTCGGCGACGTTGCTAAAAATTGCCGATGAAGCGCACCCCAGCTTGAAACGCCGTGGCGGTGGGGCCCGCCGGATTCGTACCCGGGTCCTTGGCCAGGGCTATTTGTCCGTCGACTTATTCGTGGACGTCCAGGCTGCGATGGGCGCCAACATGCTGAATAGTATGTTGGAAGCCGTAGCGAAGTCAATTAGTGTCATTACGAAGATGAATCCGTTGATGAGTATTTTATCGAACTACGCGACGGCTAGCCTGGTCAAAGCCGAATGCACGATTCCGGTCGGCCTGTTGCAGGCTGGACGCTATTCCGGCGCACTCGTTGCGCAGAAAATGGCCTCTGCCAGCACGGTCGCCCAGATTGATCCGTACCGGGCAACGACCCACAACAAGGGCATTATGAACGGTATCGACGCGGTCGCCATCGCAACTGGCAATGACTGGCGGGCGCTTGAAAGTGGGGCGCACGCTTACGCTGCCAAGGATGGCCAGTACCGTGGGATGAGCACCTGGACGACCGATGGTGAAGTTTTGCATGGCAGTTTGGAACTGCCCCTACCAGTCGGCGTCGTTGGGGGCTCGATTAAAATCAACGAGTTGGCCCAGTTAAACCAGCGCGTCTTAGGTATCAAGACGGCACCCGAATTGGAACGTGTAATGGTCGCGGCCGGCTTAGCTCAAAACTTAGCCGCACTGCGCGCCCTAGTGACCACTGGGATTCAGCAGGGCCACATGCACCTTCAATTAAAATCACTGGCCATGGCCGCGGGCGCAACCTCGGACGAACTCCCTATTATCTTGCAGCGACTAGAACTCGCACCGCAGCAAGATTTAACGACCACTCAAAAATTAATTGCGGCGTTACGCCAATCAAAGGAAGAAAACGATGACTGAAACTAAATTAAACCAAACCGTAACCGACTTATTAAGTACCGCCAATTCACTGTATCCAGGCAACATTAGTGTCAGCTTTGGGCAGGACCAATCGGGCTATGTCCGGCATGATCAAGCCCAACAGGTGATGAATGACGGTGATTTGACCGTGCAAGTTAACGATATCACGGCGCCAAATTACACGGCTTCGCACGAATTATTGCATTTATTGCTGTTACTACAAGGTTTTCCACAGATCACCTTCAACTTAACGACGCGTGATCAACAGTTGGACGAGCAACTGATGGCCATTGCCATGGAACTTTACGACATGGTTAGTCACGTCTTGGTCGTTGGAAAACAACGGCAACACGATTTGATTGACGCCAATATCGAAGACTTATACGTGAAAGGGGTCTACGCAACGATTGACCCGGAAGACCCTAAGAAGACTGACGCCATGATGACGTTACGATTATTAACGTTAACGGATTTGTTAGTCTTTTTCGATGGTGAACTAAAGCCTGAGTTGATTGCCCGTGTGGCGGATGACTTCCCACAGGCGTTCCCTGCGGCCCAAAAGTTATACGAAGTCATCACGCAAAAAGCGGTCGATACACCGTTTGCGATGCGGCGTGCCGTGGTGAAGCTTTTTAAGGCCTTTGATGATCAGATGACGGCTTGGCATTTGCCAATGTTACACGGAACCGAATTCGTGACGATGCAGAGTGTCTTGAGTGAACGCCAGGAACGACTTGAAGTGCGGCAACTCTTTGATATCTACCATTCAGATATGTTGGATAAAGAAAAGCATACCCGGGCGTACATCGGGCTCAATAAGGGCGACCAACAAAATGCCTTTGTTTTGCCGGCACCGACCCAAAAGAAGAGCGACGCCTTCTTCAAGGAAACTTATGACAAGACCGTCAAGGAATTATTCCAAGAAATGAATTTACCATATACGTTACGTTAGTTTTAAACGGGGGGTGGCAGTATGGAAAATACCGCACAAGAATTACTTGCAACGAGTCAGCACATTGTTTTTATGACCGGCGCCGGGGTTTCGACGCCCTCGGGAATTCCCGACTACCGTTCTAAAAACGGCTTATACACTGAACATCACAACGCTGAGTACTATCTCAGCCACGCGTTTTTACAAGATCATCCGGAAGACTTTTATAAATATTTGAAGGAAAACTTGTATTACCCGGAAGCTAAGCCCAACGTCATCCATGAAAAAATGGCGGCGTTGACCCAACAAGGACGGGCCAGTGTAATCACACAAAATATTGATAATCTGTATAACGTGGCCAACACCAAAAACTTAGTGGAATTTCACGGCAACTTATATCAGATTTACTGTACGAAATGTAAGCAGCACGTGGATTGGCAGGATTACTTAAAGTCACCATACCACGAGCTTGATCATGGTTATTTACGCCCTAACGTGGTGTTATACGATGAAGGCATCGGTCAGATGAACGTTCAACGCGCCGTCGAATATTTACAGCAAGCCGACCTCGTCGTGATTTGTGGGACGTCGTTTCGGGTCTACCCGTTTGCTGGGCTGATCGATTATCGCAATCCGCAGGCGCAGGTGTTAGCAATTAACGAGGAACCGCTACAGTTGCCATTTGACTTTACGATGGTTCAGCAAAATGCGGTGGACTTCTTTAAGGATGTGAACGTGGGATGATTACAATTGGCCTAACAACTTGGACGGAACACCCTAGCTTACTTGGGGGAACCGACAAGCTGACCTTAACTGAATATTCCGGGGTCTTGCCGGTCGTGGAAGTCGACACCCCGTTTTATGGGATTCCCAAGGTGACGACCGTTGCTAAGTGGCAAAAGGAGGTCCCGGATAAATTTCAATTTATCCTGAAGGCCAATCAGGTCATGACTTTGCATAACGTGCAAGACGAAGGCCTGTCGATGGACGCCTTGAAGACGGCTTATCGGGAATACCGGGCTATGATCAAACCTTTGACGCAACACCACCAGCTAAAAGCAATTCTATTCCAGTTCCCGCCGTTTTTTGAACGCTCTAACAAGAACTTTCATTACTTGCAGCGGATGGTGGACTGGTTACCAGGGCTGCCAATTGCCGTGGAGTTTCGCAACCAGAGTTGGTATGAGCCGGGCGTTAAGGATTCGGTCTTTGATTTCTTGAAGGATCTAGGTGTGGCCCACGTCGTTGTGGATGAACCGCACGCCTTAAATGACGGGGTGAGTTTTGAGCCAGTCGTTACGAGTCCCCAGCTCGCACTAATGCGCTTGCATGGTCGTAACCAGCAGGGATGGTCGACAAAGGGGCCCGGTTGGCGTGGCCAACGAACTTTGTATCGGTATAGTGATGTGGAA
Organism: uncultured Lactobacillus sp.; assembly: GCA_937916845.1. Lineage (GTDB taxonomy): Bacteria > Bacillota > Bacilli > Lactobacillales > Lactobacillaceae > Lactiplantibacillus > Lactiplantibacillus paraxiangfangensis. Next base: position 139,413 of record CALFSK010000069.1, read on the forward strand.
TTGACGGAATTTAAAGCGACCGTTGAGCAGTTGCAGCAACAGGCCAAAGAAGTCTGTGTAATTTTCAATAACAATTCCGGTGGCGACGCGGCCGACAACGCGTTAACGCTAAAAGACATGCTGGGAATTTCCTTTGGTGATCTGGGGCCCCAACAGTTGGACTTGTTTTAGCAAATGCAATCCCGATAATCAGCACAGTTTAAAAATAGCGGTTCAGAAATCAGTTCAAAAGGATTTCTGAACCGCTATTTTTAACGTCAGCTTGACTTAAAGTACGGTTTAAGGTTTAGGCTAAAGGTATTCAAACGAGTAAAGGTGGGCATTAACATGGCAAATAAAGTTTTATTAGTGACTTATTCATGGTCGGGAACGACCGCTAAAATGGCGACGGCGTTACAAGCTGTGACCAAGGCGACCCGCGTGGATCTCACGGTTGCTGCGGGTACTTTTTCAGGTGATATGTACGCCACTTCCGACAAAGCGAAGCAACAGTTAGCGACTGGTCAGTTGCCAGCGCTAACCAATTCGTTACAGGATTTAACGCAGTATTCAATAATTTTAGTAGGTGGACCAGTCTGGTCAGGCCAAGTGGCGACACCGGTGCGGACTTTCTTGTCCCAGCTACGCAATTACCAAGGCATTGTGGCACCGTTCTACACCGATGCCGGAACGCCGGATGATTATGAAGCGGACTTCAAACAATTGCTTCAAGGCGTTAAGGTCGCAACCGGGTTGGGACTCACTGGCGGTCAAGTGGTGCATGCGGAAGCGGCATGTCAGACTTGGTGGTCAAACGCTCAGTTAGTCAAATAAGCATGTACAAGTGCAGGTTAATAATTGTGTGACCCGGTTTTTAAAGAACTCAGTCAAAAAAGATAGACGTGCAACCGAATTGGGTTACACGTCTATCTTTGGATTAAATCAGGTTAGTAGCGTTGTGTTGGAACGGGATTGTTGCCACTGACAAGGGTAATCCGTTGTCGGATATAACGGTGTTGCTCAATAATATCAAGCATGCCCTTAGCGTAGTCCGCGTAAGTAATGTAGTCATGACGACCATCATTAGGATTCTTAGACTGGGGGACTTTAAAGTTTTCCCCATCAACATGGTACGTGCCATTACCGTGCCGGGTCGGATCAAAATTATAAGCTGGCGTAACGTAGGTCCAGTCAACGTGGGTATAAGTCCGCAAAATTTTGAGTCCTTCCGTGTGAGCAGTGCATAAATCTTGCATGTAATCGGGATAATAAAGTGGCAGTTCTTGTAAGGTATGCTGATGCGCCTGGTCGATGTACAGCGTGTTGGCACCGCCAACTTTTAAATAGTGAATATTGGTTCCCTTAATGAGGGTCATCATGTGCAATAAGCCTTGGTAATGAACAATTTCGGTACTGGGTGTCCAAGCACCAACTGCATCAACAATGGCATCGACATGAGCAACGTCTTGTTGATTAAGGGCCATCATATCTTTAATGGTGACATGGGCTTGATTCACATTTTGATGCTGACGGTGGGCAATCCCAATCACCGTGTGACCACGCTTGAGTGCCGTTTGCATGATTAAGCGCCCCACATGACCGTAAGCCCCAATGACCATAATTTTCAAAAAATCACCTCATTCATTAGTAGTAGGTAGGTCGCCGTGGACCAGCGTAATCTGCTGGCGCAAGTAGCGTTGCTGGGCAATTATTTCAATAATACCCAAGGCAAAGTCCGCGTAGCTGATATAGTCGTTGTGCCCGTCGTCGCCGCGTAAGTTGGGACGGAAATCTTCACCATCAACGTGATAATGACCAGTTGCTGCGCCTTGACGTACAAAGTTAACCGGTGGGGTGACGTAAGTCCAAGGAATGTTCGAGTAGGTTCGTAACAGGGTTAGCGCCTGATTATGAACGTTACATAAATAGCGGTATTTAGCTGGATAGTAGCTATCCAACGTCTGTAACTGTTGTGAGTGGTCACGGTTGATATAGAGCGTATTGGCACCGCCCACCTTTAAATAGCGGGTCTGGCCGTCAGATAGTAACTGAACCACGTGCGCTAAGCCAGCGTAAATAATGGGAGCTGTTTTGGACTGCCAACCACCAGTTGCATCAACTATGACGTCAAAACCAGCGACGTCAGTTTTAGTCAGTTGACGGACATCTTTGATTAGTATTGTAGCCGGATTTAAATTGATTTCAGCGTGCGCGCGGTGGGCAACCGCAACGACTTGCCAGTGTTGTTGGTTGGCAAGTTCCACGACTCGACGCCCAAGTTGGCCATAAGCGCCTAAAACCATTAGTTTCATTAGTAAAACTTCTTTCAGATATTAAGATTAGTAAAAACTGGGTTTAGCCCCATCCGTATTAGGTTCGTTGATCCCGATTGATTGTTTGATCGCTTGTTGTGGGTCTAACAGCAAGGTGCTGATATAGCTAGCAACACTCAGGCGTGAGACCTCGGTACCTTTGAAGGCTTGGCCTTTTTGGGTTAACTCGTAACTGATCGTTGGTTTGTCAGAAAACCAGGCGGGTCGAACGATGGTATAGTCGAGCTGACTGTTTTCAATCACCTTAGCACCGGCAGCGTAGGCATCCAGAGTGCTTCCAAGCATTTGGGCGTTCCAAACGCCATACTTTCCTGGGATTTCTTGGTAAATACCGTTTGCTGAAATCCAAATAATACGTTTGAGCCCGGTCGCACGCATCGCTTTGACAACGGCCTGTCCTTGTTGTTTGAGGTTAGCGCCATACAAATTAGCGTAGATGATATCTTGTCCGCTCATGGCTGTCACCAGTTGGTCATAATCTTTGACGACATCGGCTACGACTACTTTGACACGAGCGTCGTGATGAATATCTTCTGCCAGACGTTCGGGATGACGAGCTAAGAGGGTCATTTGGATATCCGGGTGATCAAGTAATTGGCGTTCGACCAAGGTTGCAATTGATCCAGAAGCACCTAAAATTAAAATGTTTTTCATGTTATTTTCCTCCTAAAGGGTAATAAATTTAACGGCTAAGACACCAATAAACATTAATAGTAAGCCAATCGACTTGGAGCGTGTCATGCGATTAGCGGCTGATTCGAAAAGCCCGTAGTTCTCAATCAAGGCACTTCCTAGTAATTGACCAAATAGGGCTAGGACAACGACTTGACCAGTCCCAACACGGGGGACTAACCACGCGCTGCCTAAAATATATAAAGCTCCAATAATTCCGCCAATCCAAATCCACCAGTAGTGTGGGCCTTGTTTAACTGCCAAACGCAAGGTACCGACGTTAGTCAAAGTAACGAGGTTGACTAACAATAAACAAATGACCCCAATCGTGAACGAGATAAATGCGGCTTGAACGGGTGATTGGAGCACCGTTCCCAGATGACCGTTGATCGCGGTTTGCATCGCCATGAGCATTCCGGAAATGACGGCAAAGATTTGATAAAAACGGTTTTTAAGCTGATGATTAACGGTTCCCGCTTCTGAACTGAACGGTTCATGATAATCAAGGATACCGAGTGACAGCACGACCCCACCAACGATTAGTAGCAATCCGACTAACTTGGCGATGGTCAGGGGGGCAACTGGTGAGTTAAAGAGACCAAATTGATCAATAATGATACTCATAAAAATTTGCCCCATAATCGGTAACACAGTGGTTTGTAAACTACCAATTGCCTGAAATAAGATAACATTACCGGTTAAAGCGATGGTCCCGAACAGGCCGCCTAACCAGAGCCAACCGGGATTGTGGCTAATAACTGCTGGGCTAATGAGTAACGGTTGATGGGTGACGATACTGAGTAGCAGTAAAAATAACCAAGCGATTAAAAATGAAAGGCCAGAAGATAGGTAGGGGGATAAGACGATTTGGCGCATTTTGGCATTGACTGCGGTTTGCATAGCTAAACCGGCCCCCATTGCCACTGGGAATACTAAAAGTAACACTGAATCACTTCCTGTTTGTTTTTTAGGTTGATTTAAGTTTAATCAGTCGTTGGGACAGAACCAATTCTAATTTGTGAAGCGACTAATCGGTTTTTCCGATTGGTTCTGGTGAGCCACTTGGCTAATTAATAACCAGCGATGATTATCGGCAATAAAGGTCCATTGCAGTTGGACGGTAGCTGGACGGTTACTAGCAAACTGAATTTGTGTGGGCATACAGACGCTGCCGTGGCTACCGTTGATTTTAGGTGTCGAAATGGTTGAAAAGTCCAAGTAAAGTAAAGTGTCGTTTTGAACCATATCGATCCAGTCGTATTTAGAGACTGGATGACCATCAAGGGGGGTGTACTCGGCACTGGGTGCTAACATCTGATTGAGTAAACCGACATTTTTAGTTATTAACGCCGTCATTATTTGGTGGGTACAATTGAGCAAGGCGACTTGTTCGCTTGTCATGATTAACGACTCCCTTTCTAAGTTGATTGATGTGAACGAGTCTTATCATAGCTTGGATTAGTTCCATGACCAATCTGACTTTTCGATGGAATCAATCGGTAATTGCGATGATTGCAGGAAGGTTAGGTTTGAAGCCAGCAAAAAAGCGCTCAGATTGTCTGAACGCTTTAATGGAATTGATTTTTTAAAATTTCAGCAAAAGTTTCAATATAATGGTAGATTGTAAAATTAATCCGAACGCTGTTCGGACAAAAAAGATCAGCTTCCCT
>CALFSK010000070.1 GCA_937916845.1 uncultured Lactobacillus sp.
CCAAAAATAATCATCAAAGCGGTTCCCATGAACTCTGCCAGAAGCTGATGAATCAAAATATTTCTCCTCCTGTGGCGCTCGTGACGCCGTTTTATTTTTAAGTAGGTTCGTTAAACTAGCTTTTCAGAAAGCAACAACCTTTTTTTCACACGAAGACCATTATACACAAAAAAAGAACCGCATAGGGTTCTAATTATAAAATTATTCAGTTTTACGCCAATTACTAGTCTTTTCCACTCAATTGGTCCACCTGAGTAAGCATTACTTGCGAAAATACTTGATTCGTCTGCGTAACCGGCGCATAACCCGGGGCGATTTTGGTTCAATGGTCTTTTCAAACCATTCTTGAACCGTCGCATTGACTACGCCGCCAAACATCAACAAAATGCCTGAAAAGTTCAACCAAAACATTAATACGATTAGACTTCCAATCGTTTGATACGAGGTCACTCGCCGTGCAAATAACTCAACGTAGATTCGGAACCCTTGGGAAATAACAATCCACCCGATCGTCGTTACTAGCGCGCCTGGCCAAACATATCTCAACTTAACTTTTGCATTGGGGACAAAATAATATAGTAACATGGCCACCGTAAACATCCCGACAAACGTAATCAAGTTTTTATTAGCCAACAGCTGGCTCCACCAACTCGGAATAAAGGCTTCCGAAGTATGGGTCATCTGTAAAATTGCATCCATGATTACTTGGCTTAAAGTAAAGAACACCGATAAACCGACGATTAAAACCAACAAACCCAACGTGAGAACAAATGCCATCAAACGGGTCACAATCGCCCCTTGCGCATTTTTTACCCCGTAGGCTTCATTCAAGCTTCGACGAATGGCTGCAATGATCTGGGAAGCTGACCAGATTGTCACAACAATCCCAATTGAAAGACTTCCGCTACCCCCACTCGACAGGAAGGAAACTAAAATGGGCTTAAATGTTTGGTAAATGTTACTGGGAATAAACTCCTGAGCGTACGCCAAAATCTGGCCCGTTTTCAAATTGAAACGGGCCACAATGTTACCAGCAATTAAAATGATGGGTGCAATCGACATCAAAGCATAGTAAGCCAAAACAATGGCGTTGTTCGTCACATTAGCCTGCTTAAAACGTCTGATGATGATTTCCAACCACTTCATCGTTTTCGGAAAACGCGTTTTTAAGTTCATTTATTAATCTCCAGAGACTACCTTAATGCTTAACATTATACCTTTAATTTAAAATCTAAACATCTTTACATTTGTACTTCAAATAACAGTTATAATCAAAATGAGTGTGGTAAGCTAACAGTATAAACCGGATACTAGGAGATTATTAATTAATGAAAATGATGAGTCTAATTGTTCCCTGCTATAATGAAGAACCTACTGTACCGATTTTTTTTGATGCCGTCGAGAAAGTCTTTGCTAATAACCCGGATGTTTTCCAGGATGTTCACCATGAATATCTCTTCATTAACGACGGCTCAAGCGATGGAACCTTGACAGAGTTTCGCAAATTACATACTGATCATCCCGAGCTAGTTCATTACCTGTCATTTTCACGTAATTTTGGAAAAGAGGCCGGCTTGGCTGCAGGACTACAACATGCTAAAGGCGATTACGTTGCAGTCATGGACGTTGATCTTCAAGACCCACCTGAGTTACTGCCCCAAATGCTTTCACTACTTGAGAGTGGTGATTACGATTGTGTCGGCACTATGCGCGAAGATCGTAAGGGTGAACCAGCGATTCGCTCATTCCTCTCAAGATCATTTTATGCCGTCATTAATAAAATATCGAAAGTCCAAATTATCCCTAATGCACGTGACTACCGCCTGATGACTCGTCAAATGGTTGATGCCATCTTAGAGTTACCGGAATATAACCGCTTTTCTAAGGGCATTTTTAACTGGGTTGGCTTCCGTACAACTTATCTAAAATTTGAAAATGCACCCCGTGCTGCCGGAGAAACCCACTGGTCCTTTTGGCAACTATTTAATTATTCCATTGAGGCTATCGTCGACTTTTCCGACGTTCCTTTGAAAATCGCAACATTTACCGGTGGCCTGTTCGCTTTTCTCTCAATTATCGGCATGATTATCGTTATTGCTAGAAAACTACTACTTGGCAATAGTGTTGGTGGGTGGGCTTCAGTCGTCACAATTATGTTATTCATAGGTGGAATTCAGCTGTCCTGCCTAGGAATTATCGGTAACTATATTGGTAAAATCTACTTAGAAACGAAACATCGTCCTCAGTATATTATTCAAGAAAAAAAATAAAAACAACACCTGATGGCCAGCCGTTATTGACTATCAGGTGTTGTTTTTATCATTTCGCATTAGTCACAAAACAATTATCACTATGTCGTGCATAATAATACATCCATTTAACATTAATGTAAATTAATTTAATTATTTTCATTAATGCCTTTGTAAATATCTTCGAGAATATATTCCGCCGCATGCCCATCTCCATAAGGATTCTTCGCATCAGCCATCCGTTGATATTCTCGTTTGTCATCCAGTAACCGATTCATGGCAACAGTAACCTTTTGACCATCCGTCCCTACTAACTTCAGCGTACCCGCAGTAACACCTTCAGGCCGCTCCGTCGTCTCACGCAGGACTAACACTGGCTTATTCAACGATGGTGCCTCTTCTTGAACCCCACCAGAATCGGTCATAATGAAGTAACTTCGCGCCGCCATGTTATGAAAATCAACAACGTCCAATGGTTCAATTAAGTGAATCCGCTCCGTATCGCCTAGTACCCGCTTAGCCACAGTTTGGACCGCCGGACTTAAATGCACTGGATAAACCACCTCAACGTCCGGATGAGTCTTAACAACTGCTTTAACAGCATGAAAGACTGTTTCCATCGGTTTGCCTTGATTTTCCCGCCGGTGCATCGTCAATAGAATCATTCGGTTCCCCGGCTGAATCAACTTCAACGCATCGTGCTGATAGTCCTTTGAGACCGTCTGATTGAGTGCATCGATAGCCGTATTCCCCGTCACGCTAATATTTTTGTCAGCATGATGCTCCTTAAGTAGATTCTGACGGCTCAATTCCGTCGGTGCAAAGTACATATCGGCTAAGACATCAGTCAACTGGCGGTTCATTTCTTCTGGATACGGTGAATACTTATCCCACGTCCGTAGTCCTGCCTCAACATGCCCCACCGGAATCTGGTGATAAAAGGCACTGACACTGGCCGCAAACGTTGTCGTCGTATCCCCATGTACCAAAACAATATCCGGCTTGACCTCATCCATAATGGCATCTAGCTTGGTCAGCACACGACTGGTAATCCCCGCCAGTGTCTGATTTGGCTTCATAATATTCAAATCGTAATCCGGCGTGATATGGAAAATATCAAGCACTTGATCCAGCATTTCACGATGTTGGGCCGTGACCACCGTTACCGGAATAAACCGTTCCTGTTGTTGTAACTGCAAGACAATCGGGGCCATCTTAATGGCTTCGGGACGCGTCCCAAAAATTGTCATCACCTTAATTTGCTTTGACATCATTATTCACCTGATTTTCACTAGTCTTTATCCTTTATCATAACGTTTAACAATCGAATCGGCTACCCGCATCACTTAATTGCTAATCTTCCTTTATTAATTAATACTATAAAGAGATACAGGTTACAGTTTACAACAGTCACACGGAGACAAAAAAAGTGCTCGAAAACCATATCGTTTTCAAGCACTCTTGCTTAACTTATTACTTTAAATGGCTCTAGAATATTGGGTGTTGATGGATTTCCATCAACACCCAGTTTTTGTG
>CALFSK010000071.1 GCA_937916845.1 uncultured Lactobacillus sp.
GTCGAAACTTTGTTCAGTTTTCAAAGGTCTAAATCGTTAAGTTGATTACCTCAACACAACTATTAAAGTTTATCATCATCAGAAGAACATGTCAACAACTTTTTATAAATTATTTTGAATAAACATTCAATGTAATGGTTCACATCGCTCAATATATTCATAATAATGAGTATTGTTGCATGCCGTTCTTAACGACAAGAAATATAATATCAATAATCACGACCCGGGTCAAGCACTTTTTATCAATTAATTTCAAAAAGATATCTTTGATCGGGATTACCGCAACAGACTATATTTTACGGGGTTTCAACTTTAATTACAAGCAAAAATTTAAAGAAGTCCTGATTTTTTCCATACGGCCCAACTGCCACTCTTTTTACAACTTGATCAGCCGCAATCATCCCAGATAAAAAGGACGACCGTGACCAACGTCACAATCGTCCTTTTCCATCTAATACCTATTTAGAACTCGAGCTGTCGCTGGAACTATCACTCGAACTAGAATCCGATAGTTCTGGCGCATCGGTCTTGTAGAGGCTCTCAGAGGACTTGCCCTTCCGTTTTTCAAGAAGGCTGGTCTTCTTCTGCTTCTGAACATCTTTTAATGACTCAAGCGTCTTATTAACCTTATAGCTGTAGTCGGCCTTATTGACCTTCTTAAAGCCCTTCGGTGTATAGAACCGCAGTAAGTCACCCTGAATAACTCGATCAGACAAGGAGAGTTCCGTCGTCACATGATTTTGCATCTGTTTAACGGCATCCTTCTGCTTGGTCGTCATATCATCCAGTTTCTTACCCGTCTTCGTATCATAAACCGTACCACCGACCTTCGTGTAGGTTGGCGAGACGAAGTCACCATTTCTAAAGGCGACCGTTTGATTATGTTGCTTAGACAACAGGTCCGTCCCAAATTGGATGTACCCCTTATTCTTGATCCCTAGTAGGTCAAAAATTGTTGGCAAGGCATCGATTTCACCACCATACGTGTGGTTAACGCCACCTTCGATACCTTCCGAATGAATCATGAATGGTACCTTCTGGAATTGGGCCAAGTCAAAACTCGTGACCGACTTCTTCCCGAGTAACTGCGCAATCGCAGCCCGGTGGTTATTTGAAATCCCGTAGTGGTCCCCATATAAGACAATCATACTGTTCTTATATATACCGGCCTTCTTCAGGTAACTGATAAATTCTGCAAAGGACTGATCAAGATAGTGCGCTGTTTGCACGTAACCATCCACCGTCGAATCACCAGTCGTCGTTTTATCGATCGTCTGGTTCTGCTTATCCAACGTATATGGATAATGGTTGGTCAACGTTATCAGCTTTGCGTAAAACGGCTGTGGTAACTGTTCGAGATACTTAACCGAGTCTTTGAAGAAAATCTTATCCTTCAAGCCATAGCCAACCGTATAGTTAGCCTTCTCTTTATAGTAGGCAGAATAGAAGAAGTAATTATAGCCCCAAGACTTATAAGCATTATCCCGATTCCAGAAACTTGCAACATCCCCATGGAACGCTGCCGTCGTATAGCCCTTTTGTGACAAGATTGCTGGCGCTGCCTGGAAGGTGTTGGAAGTCCCGTACTGGGTCATCGCTGAGCCAGTTGGTAACCCAAACAATGAGTTTTCCATCATCATTTCGGCATCCGACGTCTTCCCTTGGGCAACTTGGTGATAGAAGTTATCAAAACTAAGCGTGCTCTTATCATGGTAGAACTTGTTCAACGTTGGCGTAACTTCCTTACCGTCAACCTTATAATCAATCAAGAATTGCTGGAAGCTTTCCAAGTGAATCACGAAGACGTTCTTTCCCTTGGCCTTACCAAAGTACTTCACGTTATCTCCGGCCTGGTTCTTCTTCAGGTAGGCGAGCACACTCTTCATGTCGCTACTACTTGCCTGTGCCCGGGTCGCACTTTCCTTTTCCGTCTGGTAAAAACTATAGCCAGCATAAGTGTTTAATCCCAAATACTTAACGATATAGTTGTTATCAAACGTCCGCGTCAATAAATCTGAGCGGTCGTGTTCGGACATCCCTAAATCCACTGCGAACAACGCGACCCCAATCATGGTCAACGTTGCAGCGTACCGTAGTTTAAACGGCCGCGGATCGATTCGAATTACCTTAAAGACCAACAGTAAAATCAGTAAGACGACATCCGCGTAGACCAGAAAGTCACTGGCGTGGATAATCTGACCCAAACTAGTTCCTAAGTTATTACTTGCCGCACCGGAACTCTTAATGACCCCGGCGGACATAAAGTCTGAAAACTCACGATAATACAAAATATTGGCAAATAACCAGGTCGTTTGTAAAGCGTCGATGATCATAATCAACCAATACTTCAAGCGACCACGGAAGTATAACGCGATTCCTAGGAGCACAATGGCCGTTGGAAATGGATTCAAGAGCAAGATGAACTCTTGAACAGGACCTTTGACCCCCAAGGTAAATTCGGTCTTATACGCGATATACGTCTTTAGCCAAAATAAGACCACGGTCAGAGTATAAAAGCCAAGCGTTGTATTGACCTTCCCAACCGTGTTTTTCAAAAATTTAGGCATGGTAATTCTTCCTCCGTCATTACTATTAACAAATCCATATTATACCGGTTGGCTAGTGGTTAGCAATATCTTGAAGGTTTCTTCAAAAATTCTTCAACATTCAACACGGACATAATATGGATTATCGAAACGCTATCTAAATTGGGGGAAAGCCTAGTTGTCTGTTAATAAATCATATAATTCAATGGCAACTAGGTCGATGTTATCAAATTCAAAAGTTTGGTCTGGCTTGAATTCTTGTAACGTATAGGTCGAAGTTGCGGGATCATAAGCTACTTGCCCGCGTTCCACGCCTTCCTTTTCAAACCGCCGTGACTGTACTTCGGTGGTTTCAGCCGCACGCATGGCTTCTAATCGTTTGAGAATTGCTGATAGTTCAGATTTTTCCATTATACTAATCTCGCTCCTTACGTTTTGTTTTTATTCTAGCAAAAAAACCGAGTAATAACACGCTTTTTAAGCAGAAAGCCTTTTTTCATAGCAAATTTTTACAATTACAATTATACCCCAACTAACTCCCGAGCCGGTGAGAAGTTGTGCTAAAATTAGAACAACTTATAAATTAAAAGGAGCGTCTGCTATGTCTCTATTCCGTAATGATTTAAATGATACGATTAGTCAGATCCAAGTTTCAACGATTCGTCAGTTCGACGAAGAAGTCAGTGCCATCCCTGACATGGTTAAATTAACCCTGGGTGAACCCGATTTTAATACCCCAGAACACGTCAAGGAAGCCGCTAAAAAGGCAATCGATGACAACTGGTCCCATTACACTGGTATGGCCGGTCTGTTAGACTTGCGGAAGGCAGCTGCTAACTTCCAAGCTAAGAAGTACGGCTTGCACTACGACGCTGAAGACCAGGTTCTTGTAACGGTTGGTGCAACGGAAGCCATTGCAACCGCGTTAACGACTATCTGTAACCCTGGTGACGCCATTATCGTGCCTTCACCAATCTTCCCAGCTTACATTCCAATTATCCAAGAAGCCCGGGCTACCCCACTCTTCATGGATACCGGCGTTAACGACTTCGTGATTACGCCTAAGATGGTGGATGACTTCATTGCTGCCCATCCCGAAGCGAACTTCAAGGGAATCATCATGAACTACCCGAATAATCCAACTGGGGTCACTTATGTAGAAGATGAAATCAAAGCCTTGGCGGACTGTTTCAAACGCCATAACTTATGGGTCGTTTCTGACGAAGTGTACAGTGAACTAACTTACGGTAGCACTCACGTTTCCATTGCCCGCTTCATTCCTGATCAAGTTATTTTGATCAACGGCCTATCCAAGTCCCACGCCATGACCGGCTGGCGGATTGGCTTCCTGTTTGCCTCAAAGGAAATGACGGCTCAAATGAAGAAGGTTCACCAGTACTATGTGACGGCCGCCACGACCATTGCGCAAAAGGCTGGGATTGAAGCCCTCACCAACGGTATGGACGACGCGATTCCAATGCGCGAACAGTACCAACAACGGCGGGACTTCGTCTACAAGACAATGGAAGGCTTGGGCTTTAAGATTGCCCGCCCAACCGGTGCCTTTTACATCTTCGCTAAGATTCCCGCTGGCTACGAACAAAACTCCATGGCCTTTTGTAAAGACCTTGCCCGTAAAAATCAGCTTGCAATTATTCCTGGGACTGGTTTCGGTGAACAAGGTGAAGGCTACGTTCGCTTAAGCTACGCGGCTAGCATGGAAAAATTGCAAAAAGCGATGGATCGCTTAACTGCTTATATCCAAAACCCAGCTAATAAAGAAGCATAATAATCACTAACTAAACAAATTTGTGTTCAAACACAAAAAACCGTTCAGAAATATAAGTTTCTGAACGGCTTTTTCTAGTTTTATGGTCGAAACGTGTGCCAAAAGGCAGTTTGGCACAGGCTTTCCTATTCCGCGATGGCAAATGCCGTATTCAAACGTAACTGGTTTGTTGGCTGTGCACTCGTCGCCCATTGTAACGGTCCTAGCAACGTTTTCGCCGCTAGTGTCTGATAAGCCACGGTATGGGTCTCCCCGGACTGTGGATCGGTTAAATGAAGCTTCAGCACCGTCGTCTTTGCGCCTAAGTAGTTCGGTTGCGTACGGTGTAACGGCCAGGTGGCTTCGCGACGGACCGTATACGGATGTTTGGTATTCTCCCATAGCTGATTAGTCCCTTTAGCCACAAGGCGAACATACGTTTTTGTCCCGGGAATTCGGTACTTAATCGACTTGGGTGCCACGTTTTGGTACCGTTCGCTGTCCTTTAACATCATCCGCAAATTATTATTAGCCGTAAACTTCCAAGCAGCTCCTAGCGTTGTGGCAATCATCCGGCGTCCATTTTGCTTAAAGGTTGCCACTAAGCAAGCCCCCGCCTGGTTCGTATATCCCGTTTTCAACCCGTCAGCGGGTACCCGCGGGTCATAAAACTTCTGGCCTTTAATAATTTGGACAGAAGTTGGGACAGTATACTTATGAATCTTGACCTTACTTTGATCCGCCGTGGTAATGACATCCGGGAATTCATTGATCAGGTGCCGGGCAATCGTTGTGATTGCGCGTGCTGAAACCATGTTTTGCGCCTGTTCATCCGTTCCCTTTAAGTTCAGGTGGTAAGTCGTTAAATCAGTATTATCTAGTCCCGACGCACTCACAAAATTGGCCGCGATGTGCCAGCGTTTAGCCTGCGCATTCATCATTGCAATGAACTTAGCGTTGCTCCCGGCAACGTACTCGCCCAGTGCAATCGCCCCACTGTTCGATGAACCAACTAAGGTTGCTTCGAACAATTCTTTTACCGTAAAGTGTTCCTTGGCCGGCATCGGCATGACCGATAACGTCGCACTAGTAGCCATTTTGCGAACTTCTTTTTGAATCGGCACCTGGTCATCCCATTTGATTTGACCCTTTTTCAAAGCCTGCTCGACCAAATAAAGGGTCATTAGCTTACTCAATGACGCAATTGGCAACTTTTCATCCGCATTTTGTGCGTACACGGACTGACCGGACTTTGCATCAATAATGTAAGCCGCTTTGACCTTGTCTGCTTTATTACTAGCTGCTTGGGCTGTTTGACTGGACATTTGCCAGCCACCTACCATCGCGCACAGAACCATCAAGCCCCAAACTAGATGTCGTTTGCTTATCTTCAACATAAAACCTTCCTATCCTAAATTTCCCCAAAATACACGTGGGACAGTAGGCAGCGCTAACCGCTGAGCACTACTGTCCCACTATTTTTAATTTTTATTAGTAGCTTCTTGGTCAATCGGTATTTCCTCGGCCTTCTCCGGACGCATCGCCATGGCGAACATCCCTAAAAACAACCCTAGGTAGTATGTCAAGATTCGCCAAATCAGCATGGCTAAAATCAACTTACTGTGACTCGGAATAAACTTCGCAAATAACTCGGTAAAGCCAAATTCCGCACCACCAGCACCACCTGGAATTGGAAACAGCGACGTGACTAAGAAAATCAAGACGTTCAAACTCGTGACCATGATAACGTTAATCCCATGGTACCCCATTGCGCGCATGATAAAGTATGGAATCAAGTAATAGAACAGCAGCTGGAAGAAAGTGAGCACACTAACTTCTAATAACATGCGCCAGTCCTTCGTCATGCGCAAGCTTTCTTCGTAGAACGAATCAATTTTTTCATTAATATTGTCCTGAAACTTTTCAAACCGGTCCGCCTTCATGAACCATCCCACGGGGATCAACACGATTTTGACCGCCCGCTTCGTAAAGTTATACCAGTACATCACCAGTAGTAGCCCGACAATTACGGCAAAGTGAATTAAGAAACCTAGTAACACGTACAGTGATAAGTAACTTAATTTTTCAGCCAAATAGTGAAACCCAATGAGCATCGCAAATAAGAAATTAAGCACGACCATCGCCTGAAAGACGACAAACTTCATCAAAGCGACCGAACTCGCCCGCCCAGCGTCGATACCCGATTGCGCCATCACAAAGATCTGTGCGGGCTGCCCACCGGATGAAAATGGCGTGATCCCGTTAAATAATTGCTCCGCTAAGGGCACCCGCAACGCACTTCGAAATGAATAGTTCCGGTAACGGTGTCGAACAAACTTTTGCAATACAACGGCTTCTAAGCCAAAGTACAGGCCGATACAGCCTAAAGCGACTAACAGCCACCACCAATTTAACGTGACAATATCATTCATCAAATGGCTTAACTTTACGTTCCGTAGCGAGTACCAGGAGATCCCGACACCCAGCGCAACCATCGCCAGTAGGGACCAGATGTTTTTTCTTGTCATGGCTACCCCTCTTTTGCTTGTTGTAGATAAAAGTCATGCCAAATTTTGGCTAGGCGTTCCTCCGAATAATCTTGAGACGCTAAAACGGCTTTGTCGTGTAAAAATTTCATCCCAGCTGGATTATCCCGTAACTGGTCAATCTGCTTCTGCATATCGTCGACATCGGTCGCTGACTGATAATAGCCATCAATAATGGCCCGGTAAAGATCTAAATCCCGCAACAACACGGGGGTACCACAACTGAAAGCTTCCAGAACTGACATTGGGAACAGCTCGTTATACGACGGCAATAAAAATAAATCCGCCATATTATAGTAGTCAACCAATTTTTCGCGGTCAACGATTCCCGGAAATGACAAGTTTGCCGGTGGGTTATCCACGACCTGCTTCAAGTCTTGGTACCCGTCCGTGATCCGGCCGAATGAAAAGCCCCCGGCCCATACGAATTGAATGTCTGGGTTCCGTTTAGCCAACTTAATAAAATCTGGTACCCCTTTACGGTCTTGAATCTGGCCCGTTCCAAGAATCATGAACTTATCTTGGTCATAACCGTATTGCTGGCGTAGCTTTAACTGCTTCGCTTTAGTCATTTCGTAAAACTCACGCTTGCTAACAAAGTTCGGAATATAGGTCACATCCGCCCGTTTGATATGGTAAGCCTCGAGTTTTGGAATAAAGGTCGGATTGACGACAACGATGTGGTCCATCCGCTTATAAAAGGAAATCAGGTAACGATTAAAAATCGCTTGAAATGGTCGTGGTAACTTCAAGCTACCTTCCAGCGTCTCTGGCAGAAAATGCACATAACCAATCTTTCGACCGCGGTTCGGCATGAACGTAGAGAGGTAAAACATTGGATTGACCGTGTGGTAGTGTGAAATCACAGAACGACCGTACCGGTTAACTTTAATGTTAAATTCGTCCTGCCAGTGTGTCTGTAGCAACCGCATCAACTCCTGATACGCGCTACCGACCCCCTGACCCTTGACTGAGTCAGCTTTCGAAAACATGGTAATGTTTAGCATAATTTGTCCCCTTAATTGCTGATGTTGGCCGACTTATCAGAGCTTTCAGAATAAGCCAACTGAACATCCTGATAGTAATTGATGACCTGCTTGCCAAAATACTCGGCAGAAATCTGATACAATTTCTTTTGCCGCGGTTTCGGGTCATCAAAAGTGTGTGGATGCTGCAAATACCGCACGACGTCCTTAATCAAGTGCGCCTCATCGGTAAACGTCGTTCCTAACGACGGATCGTCTAGTAACTGATCCGTATATGGCCCGGACGCGACGACGGTTTTGAGTCCCGCCGCCATAGCTTCAATGTACGTCAAGCCTTGTGATTCTGAGTGCGATGCGGAAACGAACAGATCTGCCATCTGGTATAAATTGTAAACTTCATCGTTATCAATTTCCCCAGTAAACTGGACGTGCTCACTTAAGTTAGCATCCTTCACTTGATTTTCCAGTGTTTCCCTAGCTGGGCCATCCCCAACGATTAATAATTGCGCCGTTGGGACCTGCTCAATAATGGCTGGTAACGCCGCGATAACCTCATGAATGTTCTTCTCATACGCCAAACGACTCAACGAGAGTAAAACCGGCGTATCAGGCGCATACCCTAACTTCTTGCGATAATCCGCTGTCGGGGCCTGCTCGTACTGATTAATGTCGATCCCAGTAGGAATGATTCGAATTGGAGCCTTCACGCCGTAACCTTTCAAGGTCTTAGAAACCCGGTGGCTCGGTGCCACGATGCCATTCAAATGGTAACAATAGGCCCGGGTCGCTTCCTTAACGTGGTACGGTTTCAGTAACTTGCCATTCGCAATGTAGTGTAGATAGTCTTCATACATGGTGTGATACGTATGCACACATGGAATTTTAAGTTGCTTAGCGACAAATTTTCCAATCATGCCCATCGAAAACTCAGTCTGGGTATGGACAATGTCTAAGCCAAGGTCTTTGGCGACCTGATAAGCTTTGAAAAGTCCGCGTACGGCGATTCGGCGGTCCGTAAACGAAACGAATGGAATGCTAGTAAATCGAAAAATATTACGTTCATAAATATTCTTATCAACATGGGGGTCCGTAGTCGTAAAGATGTAAACTTGATGACCAGCCCGCTCGAGTTGATTACGTAATACCTTGATCGACGTTGCGACCCCACTCACCTGTGGATAGTATGTATCTGTAAATATCCCGATGTTCACGTAGATTCTCCCCTTAATTACCGTTGATTTTGGAATTCCTCCATCAAACCAACGTTGCTTCAAGCAAGTCAATCTGCTTGAGCCATGACGATTGCGCTTCAATGCTTAATTATAACAATTATATTGGTTCGATATCAGAGTTGCAAATAATCTTAATATAAATTAAGGGTTCGTAACAGTCCAATGATATTTCTTAGAATACTAAAAAGGGCTCAACGGTGATAGAACACCGTTGAACCCTTTAATTAACGTTAATTATTTGTTGAAGACGTTCTTTTCAACTAATTCCTTAACTTCTTCGTTAGTGACACATTCGTTAATGGCTTTGTCAGCTAACTTAGCCATTTCCTTAGTATCAATCTTCTTCATCAAGGAACGCGTCTTAAGAACGGAGGTTGAACTCATTGAGAATTCATCCAAACCTAAGCCCATCAATAATGGTACCGCGATTTGGTCCCCAGCAACTTCACCACACATACCAGTGAAGCGGCCGTTAGCGTGGGCAGCGTCAATAACGTGTTTGATCAAACGTAACAACGATGGGTTGTATGGTTGATACAAGTACGAAACATGTTCGTTACCACGGTCCGCAGCGAATGAGTATTGAATCAAGTCGTTGGTCCCAATACTAAAGAAGTCAACTTCCTTAGCAAATTGGTCAGCCAAAATGGCAGCGGCTGGAATTTCAATCATGATACCAAGTTTGATATCATCAGCGACCGGTGTCCCGGCCTTAACCAACTTCGCCTTTTCTTCTTCAAAAATACTCTTAGCTTGACGGAATTCGTCCAAGGTTGCGATCATTGGGAACATAATCCGCAATTGACCGTAATGTGACGCACGTAACAAGGCCCGTAATTGGGTCCGGAAAATGTCGTCACGATCAAGTGAAATCCGGATAGCACGGTAACCCAAGAATGGGTTCATTTCATCAGGAAGTGGCAAGTATGGTAAATGCTTGTCCCCACCGATATCCATGGTCCGAACAATCACTGGTTTGCCCTTCATCCCTTCGACAACCTTCTTGTAGGCTTCGAATTGGGTATCTTCGTCAGGTAATTCTGGACTATTCATGTACAAGAATTCTGACCGGAACAAACCAATTGCTTCAGAGCCCGCGTCTAAGACACCGTCCATATCGTCCGGTGTCCCAATGTTTGAAGCTAATTCGAAGTGTTTGCCGTCTTTAGAAACGGTTGCTTCGTTCTTTAACTTCGCCCATTCAGCTTTTTGGGCAACGAAATCTTTAGCTTGTTGTTGGTAGTCTTTGATTTCAGCATCAGTTGGCTTTAATAAAGCAGAACCATTGATACCGTCTAAGACCAGCGTATCGCCAGCCTTGATATCAGTGGTGGCCGTTTCAGAACCAACTACCGCTGGAATCTCAAGGGTCCGTGACATGATAGCGGAGTGACTTGTCCGACCACCAATATCAGTAATGAACCCTTTGACGTACTTGCGGTCAAGTTGAGCCGTATCACTAGGGGTCAAGTCGTGCGCAACCACGATCACTTCTGAGTTGATCAAGGCTGGACTTGGTAGGGTTACCCCTAACAAGTGACTCAAGACCCGCTTAGTCACGTCGCGAATATCGCCAGCACGTTCCTGCATATATGCATTATCCGTCATTGCTTCGAACATTGAAATGAAAGTATCAGTAACTTCCTTCAACGCTTCTTCGGCATTGACTTTATCATCCTTGATCTTACCTTCAATTTGTCCCAACATTTCAGGGTCAGATAAAATCGTGATATGAGCTTCAAAAACTTCCGCTTCTTCTTCGCCCAAGTTTTCTACCGCTTTGTCTTTGATGACTTTTAATTCGGCCTTGGAAGCATCAAAAGCGTCATGTAACCGTTTGACTTCGGCTTCAGTATTAGCAACCGTTGTCTTTTCGAATGACAAATCTGGATCAACTAGCATATAGGCCTTAGCAATTGCAATACCATCACTGGCAGCAATTCCTTTTAGTACCTTTTCAGCCATTATTCAGATAAGCCTTCTTTCTTCATAGTTTCAGCTAATGCTGCGATGGCGTCGGCTTCGTCGGCACCTTCAGCAGAAATAGTCACGTCGGCGTCTTTACCAACACCAAGTGACATAACGCCCATGATGGACTTTAAGTTAACTGACTTGTCTTGGTACTGCAACGTAATTTCTGAATTGAACTTACTTGCTGATTGTACCAATAAGGTTGCGGGACGTGCGTGGATACCTGTGTCTGCGATTACGTGAAATTCTTTCTTTTCCATAACTATTCGATCTCCTTCAAAGATGTAGAGTTTAAAATTGGCCCGAGTCAATTCGAGTTGCCGCCAACACGTGTACTCAAGAGCCCTTACTAATGATGATAGCAATTATCTAAATAAAATACAAGCCCTTTCATTCAAGCTAATCCTATTATTTAGATGGCTTGTCATCACTCTCAAAATGGTAAATAACTTGTCCGTCTAGGCCTGCCATGCCGATAATCCGTTTACGGTATTCATAATTCATATAAGCATTATGAAATACCATGAAGTTTTCGGGCTCAACGCTAAACGACTCGCGCTGCCCGGTTCGTAAATCTTCCATCAACTGCGTGTAATCCGTTGCCAAAAAATCCACCTCCCTCAGTTACCAGCTATTTTTCTAAGTTAGCCGCCTAGCCGAGCTAACCTATGCCGCGTCGTGACCCATGTCCGCTAGCCTAACATCAAGACTGGTCAGTCCTTTGACATGCAAAAATAACACTTTGTACTATAATATAGTCAGATAACGCAAGAACGTCTTTTCTGACTAGGTTTTTAATATACAACGAATCCCCTAGTGAGACAAGATATCCGTTGCAGTCATCAAGATTTCGGAAATAATTGAATCAGATTAGGATGGCATTATTCTACTGACATTGCAATGACAGCGTCCTGTTTTGAAGCTGAGACTTTTAACTTGCAACGGTCAGTAAAATCGCTATACTAATAGTCAAAGGTCAACAAAGGTCAAACAGTCTTTGAACCTTTAACTATAATCTTAATCGATTTAGTTATATTTCTGATGCGAAAGGTGTGTGACAGCATAATGCTTTGTGACAATTGCCATAAGAACGAAGCGACGATTCATCTTTATACGAACGTCAACGGTCAGCGGCGACAAATCAACCTTTGTCAAAATTGCTATCAACTGCTAAAGAATCAGGAACAGCAACCAAATAACGGAGTTGGAGGTACTGATATGGCACAAGATCCATTTGGTTTTGGTGGACTTGACGATATCTTCCGTGCAATGCAAGGTGGCGGCGTCAATCCTGACGAAGCTTACCGGCAACAGCAACAGACCCCACCGACCCAACCAGCTGGTCCTAATGGCGGCAATCGCCGTGGTAATAACAACGGCGGCGGCCTCCTCGGTCAATACGGCTATAACTTGACGGCTCAAGCCAAGCAAGGCAAGATTGACCCGGTCATTGGTCGGGATAACGAAATCAACCGCGTCATCGAAATTTTAAACCGGCGGACTAAGAATAACCCGGTTTTAATTGGTGAAGCTGGGGTTGGTAAAACGGCGGTCGTGGAAGGCTTAGCACAGAAGATTGTTTCTGGTCAAGTTCCGCAAAAACTGTTAAATAAAGAAATCATTCGTTTAGACGTCGCTTCCCTAGTTCAAGGAACTGGGATCCGTGGTCAATTCGAACAGCGGATGCAACAATTAATGAAGGAAGTTCAATCGAACCCGAACATCGTCCTCTTCATTGACGAAATCCATGAAATCATGGGTGCCGGCAATGCTGAAGGCGGGATGGACGCTGGTAACGTCTTAAAGCCAGCGTTAGCTCGTGGCGATTTCCAATTAGTTGGTGCAACTACCTTAAATGAATATCGCGACATCGAAAAAGACGCTGCCCTTGCCCGCCGGTTCCAACCGGTTACGGTCAATGAGCCTAGCGTTGAAGAATCCGTTAAGATTTTACAAGGGATTCAAAAGAAATACGAAGACTACCATCACGTCAGCTACACAGCCGATGCGATCGTAGCCGCCGTTAAATTATCGAACCGCTACATTCAAGACCGGTTCTTACCAGACAAAGCCATCGACTTGCTCGATGAAGCTGGTTCACGTAAAAACTTGACCTTGAAGACGGTCGATCCTAAGACGATTCAAGAAAAAATCGATGCAGCTGAGCAGCAAAAGCAGGACGCCTTGAAGAAGGAAGACTACGAAAAAGCCGCTTACTACCGTGACCAAGTTGCTAAGTTGGAAAAAGCTAAGCCAGATGAAGATGGCGATAAGCAATCAGCTGACACCGCGACGGTAACGGTCAAAGATATGGAACAAATCGTCGAAGAAAAGACTAACATCCCCGTTGGCGACTTACAGGCCAAGGAGCAGGCTCAAATGAAGACCTTAGCGCCTGACCTTGAAAGTCACGTCATTGGACAGGACAAGGCCGTTGAAGCCGTTGCTCGTGCCATTCGGCGTAACCGGATTGGTTTGAACGGGACTGGTCGTCCAATTGGCTCATTCATGTTTGTCGGCCCAACCGGGGTTGGTAAGACGGAATTAGCTAAGCAATTAGCTGAAGAACTCTTTGGCTCGGAAGATGCGATGATTCGCTTTGACATGAGTGAATACATGGAACCACATTCAGTGGCTAAATTGATTGGTTCACCGCCTGGCTATGTCGGTTATGAAGAAGCCGGTCAGTTGACTGAACAAGTTCGGCGTCACCCATACAGCTTAATCCTGTTGGATGAAATCGAAAAAGCCCACCCGGACGTCATGCACATGTTCTTGCAAATCTTGGACGATGGTCGTTTGACTGATTCACAAGGCCGGACCGTCAGTTTCAAAGATACCATCATCATCATGACTTCTAACGCGGGTACTGGCGACACTGGTGAAGCTAACGTCGGTTTTGGCGCAGCTGCCGAGGGTAAGACCCACGACATCACTAGTCGCTTGACCGATTACTTCAAGCCAGAATTTCTAAACCGTTTCGATGACATTATCCAATTCAACGCCCTTTCTAAGGAAAACTTGATGAAGATCGTGGCATTGATGATCGATGACGTTAACAAGATGTTGGCTAACCAAGGCCTCCACGTTCACGTTACCGAACCAGTCGAAGAAAAGCTTGTCGACTTAGGTTACAATCCGCAAATGGGTGCTCGGCCGTTACGGCGGGTCATCCAGGAACAGATTGAAGACCGCATTGCGGACTTCTACCTCGACCACATTGATGCTAAAAACATGGTTGCCAAAGTTGAAGACGGTAAAATCGTTCTCGCAGCGGAAACTAAAGAAGACTAAATTTTATAAGCGTGTGCCAGGCAGTCATGTGCTGTCGCACACACCCCATAAAATGAAAACGACGACCACTAACCCTTTTGATGATAAACTATCATTGAAGGATTAGTGGTCGTCGCTTTGCCCCAGGCTCTGAAAAGAAGTCTGGGTTAAAATTCAAAACCCGTTCAGAAGGATCAAACATTTCTGAACGGGTTTTCCTATTGTTATGATTGAAACGTATGACTAAAGTCAATTTATTTCTGTTTTTTCAATTCTTCACTCACATTAATTGTAGGCAATAAGAACCCTGGATACTCGTTAGAAGCCATAGTCAAATTTGAAATGATCGTCCGCACGTACGGGTATAAAATAGCCACTGCATTTTGCTTAATAAAGGTCGTAAGTCCAAAATCATCTTTATCATCATCTGGAACATATTCAAATTTTCCTTGTAATGCGACAACAGCTTCAAAAGGTAGCTTTGTATTTTCTAATGACCCTACAGATACTTTCAAATCAACTAAAATAAAGCCATCCTGTATTTCATCACTTTCATAAAAACTCGGTTTCAACGTGATTTGTTTATTGGCCTTATTAAATTTCAAATTTTTCTGGTAGTTGATTTCTTTGACAATATAATTTTTAAATTTTAAAGCACTCATTAGGCCGCCTCACTTATTGACAATTTATTTGACTTCAAAGACAAACTATAACCATCATCTGTCTCATTACTGTAATTCAATCCCGTATCCCAAGCCAATTCAGTTTCCAAGGAGATTTCGCTCGCTATTTCCTTCATTTCATCAGGTTTATGCAAATCAGGTAGCTTTTTATGACTATCAAAATAATCGCTTAACATTCTCAAAATATTTTCTTGTTGGGGAGTTTGTACCCGTAGATTATTTGTCAGCTGTGATAAGGTCGAAAGACCGAGATTTGTATAATCCGAAAAACTACGTAAAGTATGCCCCGATAAATCTATCAATTCTTTTATTTGCTCTGGAGATAGGTAGCCTTTAACTTGTCTGTATGCAATAAAATCTCGCCTGTTATTAGCGGTCGGATCATCAAAGTCCGACCATAATTCGCCGTCCTCATCCTTCCAATAATAATGCATCACGTACAAGTCATCGCGGTCTTTTACTCGAACTTTTTTTAGTTTGCCCACACCGGTATACCATTCTTCACTTTCATACTCCTCATTATAAAATTTCTTTCTTTCATTCACTTTAATCAAAAAAACACCTCCACTAGATCAAATCACTGAAACGGAAAACGCAATGGTCTTTCGGCTTCATGAATCGAAATCCACATCACCCTGCCACTGGGTCTATCTTGAAACTTTAAATAACATTCGATTTCAAAAATCTTTAGGCCAAAAATCCATACATCCCCAGGAATATGACGGCGACTTGCATCTGGGAATGGCCCTGAACTGTAGTCTATCCATGACAAATTATTGAAAATCTCGTCGAAAATTTTCTCATAGATTTCTTCACCAGCGCTACCTATAGTTGACGCAAATTCTTCGTTTTTCTCTCGATGACTGACACGCCATGTCCGTCGTCTAGCTTTAATAGTATTTACAATATCACGTGCGTCATCCTCACTAATCATGACACCAAAAACCACCTTAATATGATTTTCAACTGTAATTATAGCATGCTTGTTTTCCACAGAAAACACTCAAGTCTCAATTCAAGCAACCAGTTTTAAAAAAATCCGAAACTCTGTAACATATTAAAAATAGTGACAATTTAGCATTACATCAAGAAACCGCACTTATTCGACACAAAATGTGTCATATTCCTTAACACCAACCTTAAAAGGCGGATACTACATTAATTACATCGGCCTCACTATTCTAGTCATCCGTGAGCTTCATCGTCAGTGTTGACTTAGATAATTGTTATCATTCCAAAGTTAATAGCTAATGTAAAAAGGACTTCACATAACGGCCATTGTCGTTACGTAAAGTCCTTTTTGAGTCCCTACCCTACCGCTGATTAAACTTGCAGGGTGTTCAGTCGATCCGCTAAATTTTGCGCGGGCTTGGTTGAAAGCGATGCTTCTAATTGGTTATCAACCTTTTTCATCCACTGGTCACCCTTCGGCGTTAACGTCAAGACCCGTAGTCGGCGATCATGTTGAAGTGGCTCACTACTTAACCAGCCGTTGTCAATCAGGGTACCGATGTTTTGGGCCAAAGAAGCTTTGGCAACCGTTAAGGCAGTCGCGACTTCTCCGATTTGGACACCCGGGTGCTCCTGAACGTAAACTAGGATTCGTAGTTCATTGAGCTTTAGCCCGGTCGTCGTTGCCCACCTACTGGTCAAGCGCTTTAAATCCCGTTCTAAATGCATAATGTCTAACACGTAGCTAATTGGTTGTTGCATACGAATACATCCTTTCTATCAATATTGTTGAGAGTTTTTAGCAAATGATTCGTTTCGGTCCGTTTGTCGTCTTCAGCAAACAGTACAGATACGGTCCATAGTTAAAAATGGTGTTACCGTTGGCCATTTAACGACTAACTAAATCAATTATTTAAACAAAACATTTTGCCAGTTTATCAGCACAATTAATAAATTCAGCTAATAAATTTATTATCACACAATAACAATGTTTATACAATTAACTTTTACCACTGGTCGGCATTTAGTTTAAATACTTTTACCTAGGGCTGAGAAATCAAAAAAATACGCCGTTCAGCTAAATTACTGAACAGCGTATTTGATAATATTATTCTGAGAATTCCGTCACTAATCCAGCATCAACCGCACGCTGGGTGTACATTGCAACTTCATCTTCACTGGCACGAACAAAGTGGCCTGGTGCAATTTCGACCATGCGCCTCTTCTTATCGTCCTTTTCCCGTGATTCATCGTAAGCAACCTGTTTCCGGTTCCGTTCAAATTCTGGATCTGGAACGGGAACCGCAGAAATCAAGCTCTTAGTGTAAGCATGCAACGGGTGATTGTAAACTTCATCCGCTGGTCCGATTTCCAAAATCTTCCCGTAGTGCATAACACCAATGCGGTCACTGATGTACTTAACCATCGACAAATCATGCGCGATAAATAGGTAAGTCAAGTTCTGCTTGACTTGTAATTCCTTCATCAAGTTAACCACTTGGGCTTGAATGGAAACGTCCAACGCGGAAATCGGTTCGTCGGCAATGATAAACCGTGGTTCCACGGCCAACGCCCGAGCAATCCCAATCCGTTGCCGTTGCCCACCAGAGAATTCATGTGGGTAACGACTAGAATGGTCCTTGTTCAACCCAACCGTTTCAAGTAAGTCTTCGACCTGCTTGGTCCGGTCGGCGTCATCCTTGGCCAAGCCGTGAATATCGATTCCTTCAGCCACAATATCTTTGACCTTCATCCGGGGATTTAGCGAGGCATAGGGATCTTGGAAAATCATTTGAATTTCACGCCGAAATTCATGCATTTCCTTTTTGGTATGCAACTTAGAAACATCCTTACCGTTAAAGATAATTGTGCCGTCAGTTGGTTCATATAAATGAATAATTGAACGACCCGTCGTGGTCTTACCGGAACCAGATTCACCAACTAGCCCAAACGTTTCACCTTCATAAATATCAAAGGAGACATCGTCAACGGCCCGGACTTCATCTTTTTTACCAACATTAAAGTATTGCTTTAAATGTTGGACTTCTAGAATTTTTTTACGTTCATCAGGCATACGCTCTTACTCCTTTGATGCGGTGTGTGCAAACGGTGCTTCTGGTTTCTGCATCTCCGCGAACTTCTTTTGTCGCCGCACAATTTCAGCAGGCGGTGTCACTTTCGGTGCGTCTGGATGTAATAACCAGGTCGCCGCGTAGTGGGTGTCAGACACCTTAAAGAACGGTGGCTGCTGTTCGGTATCAATCTTCATCGCATAATCACTCCGGGCAGCGAACGCGTCCCCTGTCGGTGGATCAAGTAAATCGGGTGGTGTCCCTGGAATGGCCCGCAATGAGCCACTAGCCGTATCCAAGGTCGGCATTGAGTTCAAAAGCCCCCAAGTATATGGATGTTGTGGGTTGAAGAAGATTTCATCAACCGTCCCGTATTCCACGATCTTACCAGCGTACATTACTGCGACCCGGTCAGCCATTCCGGCAACCACGCCCAAGTCATGGGTGATAAAAATAATCGAGGTATCGATTCGGTTTTGTAAGTCCTTCATCAGGTCCAAAATTTGGGCTTGAATCGTTACGTCCAACGCAGTGGTTGGTTCGTCAGCAATCAAGACTTCTGGGTAGCAGACCAACGCAATCGCAATCACGATCCGTTGACGCATCCCACCTGAAAATTGATAAGGATAGTCGTTGATCCGGGCTTCCGGATCAGTAATCCCAACCAGCTTTAACATTTCCAAAGCTTGATCAATGGCTTCTTTTTTCTTTAAGCCCTTATGTTTCATCAACGGTTCGGCAATTTGCATCCCAATCCGCATCGTTGGGTCCAAGGACGTCATCGGGTCTTGGAAGATCATTGCGATATCTTTCCCCCGAATATGCTGCATGTCCTTTTCAGACTTTTTAATAATGTCTTCACCATGAAACATAATGGAGCCTTTTTTAATGACCGCGTTAGGCGCTAACAGTCCCATTAATGACCGGGTCGTTACGGATTTACCGGACCCCGATTCACCAACGATGGCTAAGGTTTCACCTTTACGTAAATCAAAACTGACGTCACGGATGGCTTTAACTTCCCCCGCGTAAGTGTGGAAATCAATTTCCAAGTTCCGTACTTCAATGACATTTTCTGGATTTTCCATTATTTTCCACCCTCCTATCGTTTCGACTTCGGATCAAACGCATCACGCATCCCATCACCGAGTAAGTTGAATGCGAGCATCAAGATAATCAAGACAATGGCTGGATACCACATTTGATAAGGTAAGAATTGGAAGTTCTTTTGCCCATCAGAGATCAACGTCCCTAATGAAGCTTGTGGTGAACTGATCCCAATCCCGATATAACTCAAGAACGCTTCGAAGAAGATCGCACTTGGAATCGTGAACATCGTTTGAATGATGATGACACTCGATAAGTTTGGTAACAAGTGTTTCCACGCAATTTTTGGTGCTGATTCGCCCAACGTCCGGGCAGCTAAAATAAAGTCTTGGTTTTTCAATTGTAACGTTTGGGCACGCGTCAAACGGGCCATGGTGGTCCAACCCGTGATGGCAATGGCTGCAATGATAGAAGCCATCCCCGTCTTAGTAAAGGCTGTCGCCATTAAAACCATGACAACCAATTGTGGGATGGACGAGAGGATTTCGATCACGCGTTGCATGAACAAATCGACTCGTCCACCTTTCCAACCGGAGAGTATCCCGAACCCGACCCCAATGGTCAAGTCAATCAAGGTGGCAATCAACGCAATTTCTAGTGAGATTCTCGTCCCGTACATGATCCGGGCCAATAAATCCCGACCAAGGTAGTCCGTTCCTAAAATGTAATGAACGTCCTTACCGGCACCAGCAGCGGCGTACGCATCCACGTCTTTACCGGATTGATTCAAATGTCCGTTCAGACCGTGAAGACCAACACCCGGAATCTTAGGTGGTAAGTTGGCATACTTCGGTTCCTGTGCGTTCGGGTCATGGTGATAAACGGCTTGACCCCCAAAGGCAATCAAGAACATTAATACTAAGACGATAAAACTGGTAAACGCGGTTTTATTAGATTTTAAACGACGCCAAACGTCTTGACCGAAAGTCAGGGACGGTGCCGCAATGCGTTCATTGTCGGGACCGGCTGTTTGATCCAACGGCTCGAAGTCGCTGGGTTTGATTTCGATATCTTTTAGATTATCTGCCATTAACTAGTCCCCATTTCCACTTAGACGAATCCGCGGATCGATAATTCCGTAGACGATGTCGGTTAATAATAGTAGTAAGCAAAGTAGTGCTGAATAGAAGATCGTCACACCCATGATGGTTGGGTAGTCATTCACCAGAATGGATTTAACAAATTGTTCCCCGATACCAGGAACGGAGAAGATGTTTTCAACAACCATTGACCCGGTCATGAGGGCCGCAGCCAGTGGTCCAATCAACGTAACCATTGGAATTAAACTGTTCCGCAAAGCATGGTGATAAACAATGCCAAATTTAGAAAGTCCCTTGGCCTTGGCTAACTCAATGTAGTCCGAGCTAAGCACGTCGACCATGTCGGTCCGAATAAACCGGGCCGTTTCGGCTAACGGACTCGCCGCCAACGCTAAAGTTGGTAGGATCGTGTAAGCGAACCCTTCCCAACCAGCAACTGGGAACCAGCCGGTCTTAAGACCTAAGTAATATTGCAATAGGATTGCCAAAACGAAACTTGGTACCGCAATTCCTAAAATCGATAGGATGGTTGCTAAGCGGTCGGCCCAAGTATCTTTCCGAATCGCACCAATTGCCCCCAAAATAATTCCGAGGATGATCCCAACAACCAGAGCTTGACCCCCTAATTGCATGGACGGTCCCATCCGGCTACCAATCAAGTAACTAACGGCTTGATCAGAGAATTGGAAGGATAGCCCTAAACTACCTTTAAAGATTCCCCCAATGTAGATGAAGTATTGTAACCAGACCGGCTTATCTAACCCGTATTGGGCTAAAATAGCTGCTTTTTCAGTAGCGGTCAGCTTGGCTTCATTTTGGAGCGGCGTCCCGGGCATTAATTTCATCAAGAAGAACGTGACGGTTGCCACAATGAATAATGTCAGGAACAAGTAAAATATCCGCTTTAAGAGATATTTTCTCATTAGAATTCCTCGCATTCTATTAAATTAGCCTTAAAATTTATAACAGCTTTGATTATAAAACAAAATGGTAAGGATTAACAATGTGTCAATCCTTACCCCTTTGTTTCACATTCGTGCAGTTAAAGCACACACATTATGATTTGTTATTTGACGGACATGTACTTCATGTTGTAGTTCGTACCCGCCGTGTTGTAGATGATCCCCTTGACGTTCGTCCGGGTTAAAGTAGCATTCGCTTGTTGATAAACTGGAATGATTGCTTGATCGTTCATCAACTGTTTCTCAGCGGCAACCATGTCAGCCCAACGTGCGGACGTATTCGTTGCGTCACTACCTTCAGCCTTCTTGATAGCTGCATCGTAAGCGGCACTCTTGTATTTCCCGTTGTTGTAAGAGTTATCAGACGTGAAGAGTGATAAGAAGGAAATTGGGTCAGTAAAGTCAGCGTTCCAAGCAGAGAGTACGGTGTCAAAGTTCCCGTTTTGTGACCGTGATAATCGGGTCTTGAATGGGACATTTTGGTTTGAAACCGTCAGTCCTGGTAATTTCTCCCATGCACCCTGAATAAATTCAGTTGACTTCTTGGCCTTATCCGTATCATCAGAAAGGAGTTTGATGTTCAGCTTAGATTCGCCGATTTCTTTCATCCCTTCTTTGAATAAAGTCTTAGCCTTGGCTTGGTCGTAGCTAACTGCGCTAGCAACGTAAGCGTCATCGGTAAAGTCCTTACCCGTCTTAGGGTTCTTTGCTAAGTCTTGTGAAACGTAACCCTTAGCAACCGTTGAGCCATCCCCTAAGGTCGTGTTGACGTATTGTTTCCGGTTGATAGCCAATGATAAAGCTTCGCGAATCTTTTGGTTCTTGAATGCTTTAGCAACCTTGGCATCACTATCAGCACGGTTCAATTCAAGATAGAACGTTGAAGCCGTCTTCCGAACTAAGTAATTCTTGTTCGTCTTGTAGTTCTTAACTTGTTCGCTAGATAACGTGGTGTAATCCACTTTATTAGAGTTAAACAAGTTCAACCCCGTTGATTGATCCTTGACCACTTGATAGTTGATAGTATCCATCTTAACGGCTTTCTTATCCCAGTAATCGTTGTTCTTCTTTAACTTCCAAGATAAGTTGGTCCCGGTCCAGTCAGTCATCTTGTATGGGCCGTTGTAGACCATTGATGAACTGTTCGTCCCGTATTTAGAACCGTACTTCTTAACCGCACTTTCATTTTGTGGGTAGAAGTTGATGAAGCCCATCAATTTCTTGAAGTAAGCGATTGGTTTATCCAGCGTTACAACTACCTTGTAATCGCCGTCAGCTTTAATCCCCAATGAGGAAATTGGCTTCTTACCATTGACGATTTGATCAGCGTTCTTAATCCCTGAATATAAGTATGCGTATTGTGACGCAGTCTTTGGATTAACGGTCCGTTGCCAGCCATAAACGAAATCTTTGGCGGTAACCTTGTCGCCGTTACTCCACTTTGCGTTCTTCCGTAAAGTGAACGTATATGTCTTACCACCATTAGTAATCTTAGTGGCTTTAGCAATTCCGGGTGTAATCGAACCGTTCTTCCCAATCCGGTATAACCCTTCGTTAGTGTTGTTCAGCATATCTGAACTAACAACGTCGGTTGACTTCGAAATGTCCATCGTTGGTAATTCGGCTGATTCTGTCCAATTAGCCGTATTCTTAGCGCTGGTCGATGATGATGACTTCGATCCACAAGCTGCCAAGAATAGGAGTGATGCGCCAGCAACGGCGGAGACTTTTGCAACTGTCTTTAAATTCATAAAACCCCAACCCTTCTAACCTAATTTAGTGTGTGTGCTTTTCCCTTGAAAAGTTAAAGTTATTGTATATTATAAATAAATTAAAATCAATGCTAAATTCTAATTTTTATCATTATTTCGTCATAATTAATTTACTGATTCAATTTATTTGTAATTATTACAGTTAATATAATCGCTTTAAAACAGCTAAATATCAGTATTTTCAGGCTACAAAATTTTCTGGGACTGAATTCTAAGCAGTCCGTTCTTTTTTCTTAATAAATAATCACATTACCCAAAAACCGACCTAAAAATGCGGTTTCAGTGTTAGTTAAAACAGCCAAAAATGGGCAAATAAAAAAGAATGCCGATTTATTTTCAGCATTCTCTTATTAATAAATTCACTTAAATATCTTTGTTGATCAACGTCCCATGTAACCAATCACGGAAGCCACGATCAAAATGATTAAAACGACCGTGGTAATCCAAACGTACAGGTGGTCCTTTTCAACGGCAAAGGCGTAGATGGAAACGGCGACCCGTAACGTCGGCGTCAAGATAAGTAGAAATAGTCCTAACATAATGACGGCAAACGGCTTCAACTGAACAATGCCACTGAAGATGGCCCCGAAACTATTCGGTTGCACCCCGTTCGGATAACCCCCAGTGCCCTGAATGAGCATCATGATAATGCCAAGACTGATGACCGTAGCGGATAGCACGACCCCAATGCGTAAGATTTGACCAATGATTAGTTCAACTTGATGCATTTCTTGTGCTTTAGTCGGTTTCTTTTCCATTAGATCGTCACCCCAAATCCTTTAAGAATCATTTGAACCCCGAGGTACAGCATGACGGGCACAAAGATCATCCGAATCAAGCGGGGTTTTAAGTGTTGCATAATCCGTGTTCCAATCAGCGCACCGACTAGGATACCAATGGCTAACGGTGCGGCAATCCCCGCTTTAATGGACCCATTAAAGAAGTAAACCATCGCACTGGCAGCCGCCGTTACCCCCATCATTAAGTTGGAAGTTGCGGAAGATGGCTTAAGTGGCATGTGCATGATGGTATCCATCGCTAGCACTTTAAACGCCCCACTCCCAATTCCAAGTAGGCCACTGGCTAAACCGGCACCAAACATCATCGCAAACCCACCGGGAACGTTTTGCACTTGGTAATCGATTTGTTTATCAAGGGCCTTATCATAATACGTCCCGTTCAAGTTGAGTTCCGTCGCAATGCGGTCGGCTTTGACGTTCTCAGCGTCACTATTTTTGTTCATTAACTTGCGAATCATATTATACGTTGTAAAAATTAACAACGCGCCAAACAAGAAGAACAGGAACGTCGCGTTGAACATCCCGGTTAACACCGCTCCCAATACGGCGCCCACGGTCGTAGCGATTTCCAAAAACATCGCCACCCGCAAGTTCAACATTTCATCTTTCAAATAAGCAATCGTGGATCCCGAACTCGTCGCAATCACGGCAATAATACTGGCCCCGATAGCGTACTTAATATCCAAGCCCATGGCAAGGGTTAAAATGGGCGTAATAATCATCCCGCCACCAATGCCTAAAATCGCCCCAAAAACACCGGCAAGTACCCCAACGCCTAGCATCAATAATAATGAATAAATCACGTGTTTCACCTTCATCTTTTAAATTTCAATTGTTAGTGTACCATTTAATTACTCCAGTCACTAATCACTACAGATAGTCGCTTTTAGTCTTACGGCGACAAGTGCTTACGTGATTTTTCCTAAAAACTCCCAATAAACTTTCAAGGCAGCTGACAGCGTTACCATCCTTGTCAGGTCAACAAATCAGTTTTATTTGGCATTAAAAAATTAGATAGGTTCCTTTTGAAATTAGTCTAACTGTTCCGCTTGATCAAATTGGGCCATAAATCCCGCAACCAATGGTGTTGCCAGTGATTCAGGCGTCGTGGTCAGCGCTAACCGCGTTTCAAACCGGCGATCCGCTAACGACCGAATCAGGACGTGGTCACCGCGATACGTTTCGGCCAAACTACGGGGGACTAACGCCACCCCCATTTGGTGGTTCGCCCAGTGCATCGCCGTTCGGGCATCATCGCAAGTCATCACGTACTGCGGCTCAAACGACTGTTCTAGAAAGGCGACGTGAAACAACTCGTTGAAACGGCGGTACTTGATCAATGGTAACGTCGCTAAGTCACTTAGACGCAACTGGCGACGACTACTGAACTGGGTATAGTGCTGCGGCAACACCGCCACCATCCGTTCGCTGGCAAAAAAACGGCAGACTAGGTGTTGTTGGTTAAATGGCGTTCGTAACACGGCGACGTCCAGTAACCGCTTATGTAGATCATCTAATAATTCGTACGTATTGCCTTCCGTGACGGACAACTGAACATCCGGGTGCGCTTTTAGCCATTTGGCCAGGGCCGGGTTAGGAATCACCCCGGCTGATGACGAAACGGTCCCTAAGTTAAGGGTTCCCGTAATGCCGTGCGCTAGCGCGCGAACCTTATTTTCAGCGGTCGCTGATAGCTGGGTTAACTGCTGCGCGTAACCAACTAGCAACTCCCCCGCAGCGGTCACGACTACCCCCTGGGGCAAACGTTTGAATAATGGGACCCCCAGTTCCAATTCCAACTGTTTAATTTGATAACTCAGTGGCGGCTGGGCCACGTGCAACCGTTTAGCCGCGGCGGTCATCTGGCCCTCTTCGGCTACTGCTAAAAAATAGCGTAATTGTTTTAAATTCATCGTACTTTCCCCCCTATTAAATATCAGTATACACGTTTGCCGCGCGTCGTATTTTACATTTTACTTAAGTCGTGTTGCTTAGACGGGGAATGCGTTATACTAGATATAATTAATTTATTAGTGAAAGGAGTGGTCCCGTGTCGATTCTCGACCGCTTGAAAACCATGTTGCGGGCACTCAATCGGACTACTGACGATGACCGATCCGCAACCAGCATTACCGCTACGGAACCTGATAGTGCCAACCCACTCAGCGTGAACCATACCGACGCACTAATTTTAGTGCACCACCTCGACGCAGATGGTAACGAGATTCAGACGCCCGACATGATTGCCGGTACCGTCGGCGAAGAGATCCATTTGCCGGACGTGAGCATTGCGGGTTACCACTTAGTCCACATCGACGGCTTGACCCGTTGGTTTACTAAACCACAAGCCCGAATCGTTCTGACATACGAGCGTCAGGCGGGTCAGCCGATTTGGGGCTACGCCTATGACATTGACCAGCGCCAACTAATCGGTCGGCCCACGATGTACCGGGGGCCACTGGGAACGCCTTACCAAGTAAAGGCGCCAACCGTCGCGGGGTTCAAGCTATTGCGCTCCGTCGGTGATTTGACTGGCGAATACACCACTACTTCTAAAACGGTGCTCTTTTTTTACCGTAATCAAAACTGGCAACAAACCGATCTCAGTACCGGGTTTGTTCAGATCAAAACATTAACCGCCGTTTATCCTTATCCGGGCGCAACCGCCACGGATTACCTGACCAAGTTGCAACCTGGCAGTACTTATAAAACGTATATGCGGGTCCGCTTAACGGATCACACTACTTGGTACGCCATCGGGGATGACCAGTGGATTGCTGAACAACATGTTCAGTTGACGACCGGGGTTGCGTTGCTTCCCCAATTACCAGCTGGCTACCGCGCGCAAACTAAACAGCAGGTTAAGCAAACCGGTGTCGTTAGTTTCGTTCCCGGTAAACAGGTTCACACGTACCTCGAACCGTACGGCCGTTACTTAACGACCGTTGAACACGGTGAAACCGTCACCCTCATCGAGCGTTTGGCCGATGATAACGGTGTCGTTTGGTACCGTTTAAAAGGTCGGGGTTACTTACCTGGTCGCTACTTGACCCAACTGAACCCACCTTATTAAAATCAAGTCATCAAAAACGCACTGAATTTAAAATTCAGCGCGTTTTTTGTTAGCCGTTTTGTTTGGCAAAACCGATTTGCTATGGCAGATTTATGATTGAACTAGTTGCATGACTTCGCTCCCCTTATTCGTTAATAGGAAGCCGTTAGATGAATGATGCATGAAGAACAAACCTTCGAATTCACGGTGCGCGTTAAAATTATTTTCGCCAACCTCACTCGTTTTTAAGTGACCCAAGTCGGCTAATGGCAACGACGTGATACTTTCGTCAGAGACTAAGTACAACCGGCCATTGGCACCGTCGTACCCCATCGACTGGACGTAGAAGCCCGGGTCAGTCGCTAGGCCTTGTGAAATCAAACTGTACTTGATCCCCTTCGTGGAAACCTGACCACGGTAAATCCGAACCGCCCCTAATGGTGCCTTTTTGCTAGCAACTTTAGCGTGCGTCCAGTAATAGGCGTTGCCCTGATTGTCAAACGTTAATACGGCCCCTAAGTTGGCCCCATCCGAATGGTAGGTTACCGTTGCGGCGGGCAAGAGCGTCTTCGGGTTCAACTCCACCATTTCGTTAGGCGTTTCCTGATCATAAGACTTCACAAACCATAACTGGTTCGTTTTCGGGTTAAGCGCTAATGATTGGGCGTGGCCCGAGTTAAACACTGGGCCCACTTTGATGCAAGCTAACACTTTTCGGTCGAGCTTGGTCAACTTTTCCCGGGCCTGATCAGCCGATGCCGTCCGCAACATCCCCATTTTCCCAGACTGGTTGGCTCCTAACGCCATTAGCTTGGTCCAGTCGTACCGAACGGCCCAACCATCTTGATAGTGGTTCGTCGGCTGCTTGCCGTTAACGTACATCACGTACAGGTAGCGATTGTCCGCGGAAAAGGCCGCACTCTGGGGCACGCTTAAATCCCGTCCGTTAAGTGATTGTGGTAAGTAGAGGCTGGTCTTAAACCCGTAGTGATCTAAATAGCCACTTGCACTTTTGATCGTACTAGGTTTGTTTTGAATCCCCTGCGTCTTCAAATACTCAGTCGTCGGTTTAAAGTGAATGTGGGGCTTCGTGTAGCGCCCACGTCCAACTAACGGGACATATTTGACCGTTCCCGCCTTAGCCCTTACAGTCGGCGTCCGCTTCTTTTTAACCGTGACCGTTGCACGCTTTTTCGGTTTAGTTGATTTAGCAGCGACCTTTTTAGGCTTTACCGGTTGTTTTGTTGAACTAGTTGCTTTCCGTGGCGAAGTAGTCGTTTTCGTTGTGGCTTTAGTCCCTTTTTTACGCGCTTTGACACGCACTGCCGTCTTCTTTGATTTACCCGCTTTAAGTCGTGCTGCTTGGGGCGCGACTTGGGTGACATTTCCGGAACTCGCTGCGGTTAACTGTGCCGCCATTACCGTCGTACGGCCCCCAAGTAACACACCACCGCTAACCATGACGCCCATCATCCATTGTTTCCACCTCATCATACTGATCCCCCCATCATTAAAAAACTAGTGCCATTGTAAAACCAAATTAATATCAATCCCCACCATTGACGTTTAGTTCAGATAGTTGCTTAATCGCATCAGTTTAAAAACGGGATACCATAAAACTTATTTAACGACACAAAAATACGGTTAAGGATAACCATCCCTAACCGTTGTTTGTTTTGTATCCGATCTTTAACCTAAAAAGGCCGTCATCACACTACCCACGACAATTAACCCTAATCCGATTAACGTCAATGATAGTTCGCGTTTCGTTTTGTGTTCGTGCAAAACTAGCATGCCACCCAAGGTCGAAATAACGACACTCAACTGGGTAATCACGTAGGCCGTGGCCACCCCGTTGGCTTTTGCAGAAAAGATGTAAGCTAACGCGGAGACCCCAAAAATCATCCCGGCAAACGCATTCAGCCAACTCGTCCGTTCCTTAAACGCCGTGAAGCCCTTGCCACCAATTAATGCGTAAAGTAGTGCGGCTAAACACATACCAAGCATTTGTGGGAAGAAGATGGCAACGCCTGAAGCGGAAACCGCTTTTGGTAGCGCACTGTAAATCCAGTAACCAACCGTCGTTGGCAATAAAACGGCTAAGCCACTGGCTAAACCGGCGCGACTCTCAGAATTATCCGTCACAGCGGTCATCGCGCCCCCAATAATCATCAAGATAATGGCCGCAAAGCCCACGATTTTGGCACCAACACCGCTCCATTCGCCGAACATCAAGACGCCAATGACCGACGTTCCGACCAGTTGGACCCCGGTTGAAATCGGCATGGTGGAACTAACGCCCATCCGACTATACGCCGTGTACTGCCCGATTTGGCCGAGTACCCAGAAAGCACCTGAAAGGGCACTCAAGAGAAAGGTTGACGTCGCCACGTGGGGCGTATACATCATTTGTACAATGATTCCGACGATCAAAGCACCGATCCCGGTACCTAAAGTTTGATTGACGGGTTTCCCGCCAATTTTTGAAATCAATAATGGATTCAATCCCCACCCAAGCGCGGGGAGTAACGCAATCACAAGGTTCAAAAAAAAGCCTCCTAATCTAAAAAAACAAGGTTACAGCCTAACTGTAACCAGAACAATAGTCCTAGTTTACCATGGAAACGAACGGATGAAACCGTAAAAAAGGCCAGCCAACTTTGTTTAAGTGGCTGACCCTTATTGTCATCGCAACGAAAGCGGTTCCTCAACGGTTCACTTTTTTTAGAGTTTCGACGTCAATTTAACATCGGGATACTTGTCAGCAAACCAGCGTTCCGCAAACGCGTTTTCGAACAAGAACAACGGTGCTCCCGCACGGTCCTTCACTAATAAGTTCCGTGAACTGGACATCTTTTCATCCAATTGTTCCGGATCAATCCAACGAGCCGTCTTATTGCCCAATGGTTCCATTACAACTTCGGAGTTATATTCGTTCAACATCCGGAATTTGAACACTTCAAATTGAAGTTGTCCAACGGCACCAAGAATATAATCCCCAGTTGAATAAGACGTGTAGAGCTGAACGGCCCCTTCTTGAACCAATTGTTCGATTCCTTTATGGAACGACTTTTGCTTCATCACGTTTTTCGCCGTTACCCGCATGAAGAGTTCTGGTGTAAATTGTGGGAGTTTTTCGAACTGAACAGCGTGTTTTCCGGCATAGATCGTATCTCCAATTTGGAAGTTACCCGTATCGTAAAGTCCAACGATATCACCCGCAACGGCAGTTTCAACCGTTTCACGCGTATCCGCCATGAACTGCGTCGAGTTATTAAGGCGCATCTTCTTGCCGGTTCGCTGTAAGAAGACGTCCATCCCCCGGTCAAATTCACCTGAACAGATCCGAACAAACGCGATCCGGTCCCGGTGATTAGGGTTCATGTTTGCCTGAATCTTAAACACAAAACCAGAGAACTGGTCGTCAGTTGGTTGCACGATTTCATCTTCACGCGTCTTATGAGCAGACGGCTTTGGGGCGTATTGCAAGTACGTCTTTAAGAACGTTTCCACCCCGAAATTAGTCAACGCTGAACCAAAGAAGACGGGGGTCATATCACCGGAGGCCACTTTGGCTTCGTCAAATTCGTTTCCAGCCTCTTCAATCAGTTCCATTTCTTCAAGGGTATCACGATAAATACTGTCCTTAGTCAACTCGTTGCTTGAATCCAATTTACCATCTTTATCCAATGGTAAGAAGGTTTCACCGTGCGCTTCGTTATGGTAAAGTTCCACGCGGTGGTTGTACCGGTCATACAAGCCTTTTAGACCTTTACCCATCCCCATGGGCCAGTTCATCGGGTAAGTTTCAATGCCCAAGACTTCTTCAAGTTCGTTCAACAAATCAAGTGGTTCGCGACCATCGCGGTCCAACTTGTTCATAAAGGTAAAAATCGGAATCCCACGCATCTTACAAATTTGGAACAACTTCTTCGTTTGTGGTTCGATCCCCTTAGCGGAGTCGATGACCATGATAGCTGAATCGACCGCCATCAGCGTCCGGTACGTATCTTCAGAGAAATCCTCATGTCCAGGGGTATCCAAAATATTGATCCGCTTGCCGTCATAATCAAATTGCATGACGGAACTCGTGACGGAAATCCCACGCTTCTTTTCAATTTCCATCCAGTCAGACTTGGCAAAGCTGCCACTCTTGCGGGCTTTAACCGTCCCTGCTTGGCGGACCACCCCACCGAACAATAACATTTGTTCAGTAATGGTCGTCTTCCCGGCATCCGGGTGAGAAATAATTGCAAAAGTTCGCCGGGTATCGACCGCGGCTTCAAGTTCTGTTTTATTCATTAATAAATCCTTTCAATAAACATCCATTTATATTCAACGTGCAAAACGGGAAATCCCCGTTTGTAAAAAACATAGCCTTACATATTCTACTGATTTTTGCGCAAAAAATCCAGTCTCACCCGTTGACCTCGCCTTAATTCGTCTTGGAATGAAAATCTTTTACATTTTATCGCTTGACTTTTGAAAATAATTTCACGATAATAGTGGCGAAGATAAAAAGAAAAGAAGGTTATTAATATGAAAATCGGATTAATCGGCTTAGGCAAAATGGGAATGAACCTCGCGTTAAATATGCAGGATAACGGACATACTCCGGTCGGCACGGACCTTAACGATAATAATTTAATAACTGCTAAAACCCACGGCTTAGCAACCGCAACAGATTTAAATAACTTATTGGCCCAACTACCAACGCCTCGAACGATTTGGCTTATGATTCCCGCTGGCGCACCCACGGCCCACGTCATCGACCAGCTGGCAAGCACGCTACAGGCTGGTGACGTCGTCCTTGATGGTGGGAACTCGTTTTACAAAGACAGCATTGCCCACGCTAAAACACTGGCGGCTCAGGGCATTCATTTTTTAGACGTGGGTACTTCCGGCGGACAAGCCGGTGCGCGCCATCATGGTAATTTCATGATTGGCGGTGATTCGGCCGTCTTTAAGACCGTTGAGCCACTATTTAAAGCAATTTCCGCACCAGACGGCTACTTATACACCGGCCCCGTCGGTAGTGGACACTATTTAAAAATGGTGCATAACGGGATCGAATACGGCATGATGGCGTCCATCGGCGAAGGGTTCGACGTTTTGCAACACAGCCCCTACGACTACGATAACGCCGCCGTTGCAAAGGTTTGGAATAACGGCTCCGTAATTCGTAGCTGGCTGATGGGCTTAGCTGAAGACGCCTTCAACGATGACGCGAACCTAGATGCAATTAAGGGCGTGATGCACTCCTCTGGTGAAGGTCGGTGGACTTTGGATACGGCACTCGACCAGCAAGTTGCGACACCGGTTATCGCGATGGCCCTCATGATGCGCTACCGTTCGCTCAGTGACGACACGTTTACCGGGAAAGTCGTCGCAGCCTTACGGAACGAATTCGGCGGACACGCGGTGGACCCCAAATAAGCGTGCAACAAACGACGGTTAATTTGTGAGCATTAACGTGAAAACAGTAATTATTTCTAGGCTTGGAATAGTCACTGTTTTTGAGTTAAGCGGAACAAATTGCCTTTTGACGCACGTTTCGACTCCAGGTAATAGAAAAAGATCCATTCAGAAATAGCAAACATTTCTGAATGGATCTTTTTGAGTCAACATTTTATTTTTTCTTCTTCCCCGTTGGCAAATCCAGCTTAGTGGCTTTTGCTGGCTGGGGCTTGTAAACCGTCGTTTGCATGCGCATGCGTTCTGCGTTGCGCAACTCAACGATATTATATAGGTAAACAACCACCGTCCGAACGACCGCGTAAAACGGAATCGCCAAGACCATCCCTAAAATTCCCGCAATATTGCCGGCAGCTAACAATAGGATAATGATGGTCAGGGGATGAATTTTTAGTGTCCGTCCAATGATGTTTGGGTAAATCAAGTTACCGTCAACTTGTTGAACGATCACAACGACGATGACCACGTACACGACCTGCATTGGTGAACGCGTAAACGCCACAATCAGTGACGGCGCAATCCCGATGTAGGGGCCTAAGTACGGAATAATATTCGCCGACCCGGCAATCACTCCGAGCAATAACCCGTACGGTTGACCAATCAACATGTAACCAATCGCCGTAAACGTCCCAACGAAGATACATTCGATGACTTGGCCACTGATGTAACTAGAAATCGTATCGCCCATCTTTTGGATCAAACCGACCACTTCTGGACGCTGCTTGCGTGGTAAGAACCGACTGATGGCCGGAATAAATTTTTCACTGTCCTTCAGCATGTAGAACAACACGACTGGAATCGTGATGGCCATAATCGTCACACTGGTGATGGTTGAAATGACCGTGACAATACTACTGGACAAGGAGGACAAGAAGTTTTGCGCGTACTTACTGATTTCCACGTTGAACTGCTTCATATAGGAAGAAACGTCCACCTTTTTCAAAACTGAACTATTACTGATCAGTTCAGTTGCGGCTTTTTGCATCTCGGTCGCAATGCTTGGCAAATTATAAATTAATTGCGTCACCTGGGTCACTAACCGCGGAATCAAGGAAACGGCGCCCCAAGCGAGTAAACCGAATAATAGCACAAATACGATGGCAACCGCACCGGTTCTTGAGATGCGGAATTTTTTATAATGGACCCGCGTTAGCGCTTTAACTAACGGGTTCAACATATAAAATAAAAATCCTGAAATAACGATTGGCATGAACACGACGCTCAAAAAGACACCAATTGGATGGAATAGGAACCCAATGTTCGTGCAAACCCAGATCAAAGTCGCCACAATTAAAATTTCTAGCGACCAAAACATTAACGCAGACTCTCTTAAGCGTTTAAACACCGCCACGCCCCCTCTAATTAACAAATCATCAATGCACTAATTATACCCTATTTAACTTTCTGCGAATATGATTTTGAAGTTTGTTCAAAAAACTATTTCAAAACGATTAGAAAAATGGTAATTTAATTAGTAAGAACTTAAAAATTAAAGGAGTGCTTTTATATGTCACGTAAACTTGCAGTTATCGGGCTAGGCCATGTTGGTGACGCCGCAGCCCACTACATCGTCGCTAACGGCTTCGCCGACGACTTAGTCTTAATCGATCCTAACGAAGGAAAGGTCGTTGCGGACGCCATTGATTTACAAGACGCCATGCCTAACCTGCCATTCCATACCAACATCACCGTTAATGACTACAGTGCTTTAAAAGACGCCGACGTTATTATCTCCGCTTTAGGTGACATTAAGTTACAAGATAACCCTAACAACGACCGCTTCGCAGAGCTCCCCTTTACTAGTGCACAAGTGAAAAACGTCGCTGCTAAAATTAAGGACAGTGGCTTCAACGGCATCATCGTTGCCATCACGAACCCCGTGGACGTCATCACTTCCATTTACCAATCCGTGACTGGTTTACCAAAGAAACACGTCATTGGGACCGGGACTTTGCTAGACTCAGCCCGGATGAAACACGCGGTCGCAGATGAATTACATATTGATTCGCGGTCGGTCGCCGGTTATAACTTGGGCGAACACGGCAATTCCCAATTCACGGCATGGTCAACGGTGCGGGTGTTGGGTCATCCAATTAGTGAAGTGGCCAAAGAAAAGCACTTGGATCTTGAAAAATTAGACAAACAGGCGCGTGAAGGTGGCTTCAAAGTCTTCCAAGGTAAGAAATACACGAGCTTTGGGGTTGCAACCGCAGCGGTTCGCTTAGCCAACACCGTTTTAAACAATGCGTTGACTGAATTGCCAGTTTCAAACTTCCGTGAAGAATACGGTGTTTACCTCTCCTATCCAGCTATCGTTGGCCGCGATGGGATCGTTGAACAGATTCAACTTGATTTAACTGAAGATGAACTTAAAAAGCTCCAAATTTCAGCAGACTACATTAAGACTAAGTTTGCGGAAAGTTTAGCTAAATAAATATTTATTAAAAGGTACGGCCCAGAAATCTTAAAATTTCTGTGCCGTACCTTTCTTTTACCCCATCGCTCCAATATAAATTTAATGTTAGTCAGATTAACAACAAATACTTAGATGAGTGACTTTAAAACACATTGGCACTATAACTAGGGTCATAAAAGAAGGGGGGATCTTTTTATGACCCAAAAATCATTGACCCAACATCTAATCGTTGGTCTACTCAGTCTGAGCACTATTTTAGCAGTGCCGCAAATCGGTAACGCCGCTTCACGAACAAGTTATGCAAAAATCCGGCGTACTAAAAGGTCGCATTCAAAGCGAGTAACACGTTCCGCTACCGCCCGTGCCCGTCACTCAAAAAAGCAAAAACCAGAAAAAGCAATCGTAAAACCAACTAAACTAAAAATAACCAAAGCCACGACAAAACGTACTAGTACTAAGCATATTAAATCCATAACCAAACAATTAACTGTAAAGTCGGTCCACTCAAAAGTAGCCGTACCTTCTACGAATACTCGCGTAGCTAAAACAGCACCTACCAAACCAGCTCGGCAGGTAAGCCTCAATCAGGTAAAAAAACCTACTAATTTAAAGACAGCCACAGCGACCCGACCAACTGTTGAGTACAATAAGCCATCAGCTTCTCACCCTACTTCAATTGCGGCGCCTACAAAGCTGGCACCATCATTGCGTACCGCCGCCCAACCGACTAAATCAGTGAAGACCGCCGTAATTACAGGCACACATTCTACCGTAACTCGGGACATTAAACCCGCAACGACTCACCCAATTAATCTAAAGATTGCAACGACCGTAAGCCCCAAACCAGCAGATCGCACCGTGGTTACTCATCCAGCCACTAGCAATCTTGCTAAGCGCACAAATCAAATCAGTATTAGCAATTCAAAAGTAGCACACTCTCAACCTGATTCTTTAAAGCTTACTCCGGCCACGACTGCACATTCAAACACCAAAGTATCTGTTCTCAAAAGTACAGTTCAAGTTTCTATCAAGTCAGTACCTAAGAAACAAGTCACCGCGACTACTCCTAAACTAAGCAGTCCACATCCAAAGGTAAGCACTAAAGTTGTACCAGCTAAGCCAACAACCACTACAGTTATCCGGATAGCACAATTAGCTAAGTCGATCAAACAAGCAC
Source organism: uncultured Lactobacillus sp. (assembly GCA_937916845.1). Taxonomy (GTDB): domain Bacteria; phylum Bacillota; class Bacilli; order Lactobacillales; family Lactobacillaceae; genus Lactiplantibacillus; species Lactiplantibacillus paraxiangfangensis. The sequence continues at coordinate 35,830 of CALFSK010000071.1, forward strand.
CAATACTCAAGAAAACTGCTACTACACCAACCGTAATAAAATCAGCACCTAAGCCTGCCCTAGCAAACAAAAAATTCTCCGCTCAACAAGCCTTAGCCAAAATCAATGCAATCATTAAACAAAATCACTTCATGGGGACACTGCTTGTGACTAACAACGGACCAGCTGGCGTCAAAATTTTTACTTATGGTGACTCCAACGTTGCCAAAAAGATTGCAAATACGACTGATGAAGTTTATCCCCTGGCTTCCCTTGAGAAGGCTTTAACTGGCGCAGTTATTCAACGTCTCATTAATCAACACAAATTGACAATGAACACGCCGTTAAGTCGCTTTTATCCACAAGTACGCTACGCTCGTGACGTTACAATCCGTGAACTTTTAGATCATACTTCCGGTATCCGCATGGACGAACCGACTCCTGACAAGCTATTAACCAATGAAACTGCCGCAGTCGATTTCACAATCAAGCATCTAAAATCGACTAACCAACACGTTTGGAGCTACTCCAACGCAAACTTTACGTTACTAGCTGGGATTGTCAGCAAAGTTACGGGTAACAGTTTTATGTCTAATTTACAAACAGATGTGCTAGACCCATTGGGGATGAAACACACTTTTGTCTATAATCAGGTCCCAAGTAACATGCTTAAGCCCCTCGCGTACACCTATAGTGATGGGACGTCTGACGCCGACAGTTTCTCCGCTAAATTACTTTCTAGCGAATTAGGTTGTGGTAACGTCTATGCTAGCGTTGGGGACTACTACACCTTTATTAATAACTTAGTCACCGGTAAACTCGATACGACCGCTGGCTTTATGGAACTGACTAATAATTTACAATCAACTTACTCTGGTGGCATTTACTACCGTAGCGACCATAGTATTCGAGTCGGTGGTACGGATAATGAGTTCCGAAGCTACTACGTTGGCTCCAATAATGGTAAAGTTGCAGTTGTCTTATTTGCTAACCAAGGCGATTGGAGCATCGGCAATACCATCGATGGGCAAATATACCAAATTTTAACTCAAGCAAGTTCACTTTAACAGAATCGTTTTATAAACCAAATTGAGCACTATGAGTTGGATTAACGCCAACTCATAGTGCTCAATTTCATTCTAAAATTAACTAAATTCCATATCGTGATGGTTCGTCTTGGCTAACTGGGCAACGATCTGCAACCAGTCTTTCATGCTGACCATGACAGCCGAATCCTGGGTATTGGGATTTTCCACCTCAATTGTATCGTGGCCCTGATTAACGATTGTTAGCAACTGGTTAATATTTTTCTTTGCCAATGCAGTAGTAACTTTCTTCATATAATACCCATCTCCCAATTCGTTCAACGTTGAAGTTATTGTCCACCAAGTGAGCTTACCCGTCAAGCGTTTCTGTTAGTCTTTTTTTACATAAGCTCACTTGAATTACTGCCCAGTATTTTACACTAGCTGGCAACCAGTTGCACTTATTATGACCACACCTTAAGTAAAACTAAAGCCGGGGCGTTTTAAACATCGATTTCAGCACATTACGAATGATTTTTAACTGTTCAGGCATAATTGGCTGCCCGTCGTATTCAAACTGGTTCTTATTATTCTCGACAATTTTTTTCAAATCAACCGCGGATGAGGCGGACACTCGTTCCGTCTTGACCTTATCTTTACCGACCAGTTTGGTATAACTAGTCCCTAAGACCTGCGCCACTTCCTTGAGCGTTCCCACCGAGGGCGTGTGTTTCTTCCAACTATAAATCGCACTAGCGCTCAACCCCGCTAAAGTTGCCACTTCCGCTAGCGTTAAGCCATTTTTTTTAGCAAACTGGCGAATATTTTTCAATAACTCACCGTTATCTAGCTTCATAAAAGCCATCATGCCCACCTCCTAATCTCTTTTAATACCATAATTTATACTCGAATATAACACAATTGTCATTTGAAATATCTAATACTTAATAGAACCGCAAAACGTTTGCAACAATTCTGTTACATTACTCGCTTATGATAGTAACATAGCTTGTTAATAACACGTCAAGAGCTCTCGGGGAGGAACTTCACATAATGAAACAACGACTTATCGCATTAATTATCGCATCTTTAGGATTAGTATTCGGCTTATGGCAAGCACCAACTGCTTACGCCAGTACCCATCAAGTAACCAGTACCACTAAGGTATCAAAAACTGGTTACATGAAAAAAGCTAACAACACGGCCATTTACAAAATGAGCGGTGCAGCTAATAATACGAAAATTAAAAAGATCGGTACGCTCAGTACATATGGTAATCCAACTTGGTTCGTTACTAAGAAACGCCAAGTTGTCACCAACGGTAAAGTGAAGAAGTATTACTACGTCACTAAATCCGATAAAAAAGTTAAGGGCTGGGTTCGGACTTACACCGTTAAGAAGAGTAAGAAATCATTTACTAACCTTTACAAAGTTGCCAAATCTAAATTAGGTCACCGTTACGTTTACGGTGCGGTTGGCCCAACCACTTTTGATTGCTCCGGTTACACTCGTTACTGCTTCAACAAGGCAGCCAAGAAGTCATTGCCTCGAGTTGCGCAATCACAATACAGCGCCTACAAGAAAGTTTCATCACATACTGCTAAAAAAGGTGACTTGGTCTTCTTCGGTAGCAACACTGGTAGCATTACCCACGTCGGCATTTATGTCGGTGGCGGTAAGATGATTGACGCTCAAAACAGTGGCGTTAAGAACGAACGGGTTTACGTTCCATGGTGGCACGCAGTTGGCTACTCACGTCCCGTTAACTTTAAAGCTTAATAACGATTATCAACTCCCCAACGACCTGATTAATTTCAGATCGTTTTTGATTGTCGTCATTATACCAAATTATGACATAGGTACCGTAACAAAAAGGAGCTCCCACTTGGGAACTCCTTTTTGGACTTAATTACACTACTGACCAGCGTCAGCAGGGCTATTGCCGACGTGACAATTCTTGGTAACGACTGTACCAAATATCGATGTATTCTTGTGAGAACGGTCCCTTCTTGTGCTTGATCCAGTCAACTAACACTTTAACATTTGCTTTTAAAATGCGATCCGTGTCAGCGGAATACTGCCATTGTGCACCGTGCTCTTCGTACTCGTCCACATCTAACAACCGGCGTTCACCATCCGGGAAGACTTTGACGTCCAAGTCATAGTCGATGTACTTCAAAGCCTCTTTATCTAACACGTATGGTGATGCTAAGTTGCAATAATATGAAACGCCGTTATCGCGAATCATCGCCACGATATTAAACCAATAATGCTTATGAAAATAAA
>CALFSK010000072.1 GCA_937916845.1 uncultured Lactobacillus sp.
TAATGCGGGAGCTCTTTTGATACCAGGATTCGAGCTTCAACTAGCACAAGAGGTAAATAACTACTATTTTTACAGTGCGCTGCTATTAGATGGTTTCACGATCAGCTCACTGTTTCTGGAAGTTCAAGGACGCTACCACGTGATTATTTACTTGCCAATCATCTTTATCATCATCTGCGGGATTGCCGTGAGCCTACAGCTTATTTATAAGTCGTGGCACGCTAAACAGGTCGCATAATTTATTTTAATTATTCAGAATCTGAATCTTTTTTTAGTCAGCGAATATAAACTAATAGGCAGTCAAAGGTCCAAGCAAATCGTCATCCGTGACATAATTTGCTTGGACCTTTTTAGACATTAAACCACTTTCTAATTTAATTGCTCATCCGTCACAAGGCAACATGTTTCCCAAGGGAAACATGTTGTGATAAACTTGCAATAAGTGAAATAATTCGATTGTGAGTTGATTTTGGATGTCTCGAGAGGAAGAAGTCAAAGCGATTGTTGCCTTGATAAAATCGAACAAAAACAATTGGCGAATTAGTCATCGTGCGAAGAATTATTCAGCAGCAGTAACGTTAGGTATTGATTTAGATGAAATTTTAGATGCAATATATCAAAAAATCACGTGGCACAATTTTGTTGCAGGTCCAATGGCAGACAACCATCATCCAAGAATTCCGGGAGACATTTGGCTCTTTGGTATGGACATAGAAAATACTGAATACTATTTAAAATTTCAAATTAAAAGTGGCAATATAATATTTTGGATTTCAACACATCCTGCTGAGCACCCGTTAAATTATCCCTTTAAATAACAGAATATTTTAGTTTTGCATTCTTGGAGGTACTAATTATGATAAAAAAAACTTTTTATAATGAAGAATTAAATACCACTGACGAATATTCAGAGGTATGGAAATATGAGATTATGCGGGTCAAAGACATCCCTGACTTGATAGTCCATAATCATTACTGGAAAGATTCTCAAGGAGAACTTTGGTTAGATTTTAATGATCCAAATGAGAATTTTAGAAGGTCTTTTAATGCTTATAGAAAGCGAAAAGGGTTCATGCAACCAAATGAGATAAAAAAGTTACGAGAGGGTCTGCACTTAAGTCAACGCGTCTTCTCTGAACGCTTAGGTATTAGTTATGCAAAAGTATCACAGATTGAGAATAATAAACGAGTTCAAACACTTTCACAAGAAGTTTCCTTCAGAAAAGCACAACAGGACTATGAAAGGCAGGGCTTTTTAACCTCATATAATTCTTCCGAAAGTGATAGCGCTAAATTAACTAGCATTCTGACTGAAACGAAATATATAGATACGGCTAAATATTTCTATACGACTAGTAATGAATCAAAAGCTATAATCTTTAAAGCTCAAGAGCTTGTTGGAGGTATTGCATAATGTCAGTTTTAGAATTCAAAAACTATTCAGTTAACGAGTTAAGTTATAAAAAAAATAAATTATATCAAGAAAATAGCCAGAATATCAGTATAGACCCCAAAATTGAAATTAAAAATACGCTGAAGCAGGATAAAATCATAGTGACAGTTAATGTGCATATTGGATCACAGTCGGATAAGCCAACTCCTTTTATGGTAACTGCAAGCATCAGCGGAGAATTTATATATCATGAAAACGAAGATCATAATCAAATTGGCGTTGATACTTTAATCAAGAAAAATGCCGTTGCCATTCTTTATCCTTATGTACGATCCCTAGTATCAAATATAACCACTGCATCAAATCAATTTCCAGCACTTATTTTACCTACTATAAATGTTACACAGGTGCTTGATGAAAACGGTAAGAGTCAAGAGGTTGCTAATTAGCATTTAAATACAGATGAATTGTTGGTATTATGTAGTCTGTGGAAAAATCATTTAATATATCTTCTGTTATTATCAAAAAAACACCCTTGTCATTATTAGCAATTTAGTGGCAAAGATGTTTTTTTGATGTGACGCTGAGAAAGCGATACCGCTTTCGTTAAGATTTGTTGATCATCGCCAACGGACCAGCGTTCAAGTGTTCAAATAACGTTAACGTTTCGGATTTCGAAAGCAATGAAGCGCCATAACAACGATGCCGCCAGTTTTTCTGGGGAATCTTGCGGCCAACGTACCACGCCCAGACGTCTTTTGATAAATACTCACGGTAGCCGTGATACCCAAACTGGCCGCCGGTCTCCGCCGTAATTAGTGCGTGTAAAATCAGATGTTCAACTTCGTCCGCGTAAACAAGGTACTTGCTACGCTGATAAGTAAACGGATACTGGTTTTGCTTTATAGTCACCGCGTCGGACATGTTACTAAACTGATTTTCAGCGACGTGGTGGGTACATAAACCATCCCTGGTTCGGCTGTAATTTCCGCGCTGTAAACGTAAAACCTTTCCCGCTAAAAATTGTTCGTAGGAGGCTCGTACGAAATAGTCATCTTTGACGAGACCGTGGCGGGCGTTCAGTTGGGCGACGGCTTCACTGTAAGGTTGTTCAATCAAAGCTAGGTAGTGTTGAAAACGCTGGGCTTGATCAGTTGTCATTGGAGTCCTCAGTTATCAGCGGTGTGTTTACGTCAACGAATTCTGCAAACCGGTGTTTCCAAATTTGCTGATGGTGCCGTTTTATCTGGGTCGCCGTCAGAAAGTCACTGTTGATAGTCGTAATTCCTTCAATGAGCAATGTTATTTTAAAGCCTAAGTGATAAGCGACCCGGATCGTAGTATCAACACAAAATTCAACTTGTGCGCCACAAATTTCGATTGAATTCAGATGGTTCATTTTAAGAAAAGATTCCAATCCCGTTTGATAAAATGCATCGGGACGAGTTTTATTATAGAAAGTATCCGTATCTCGAACGTGCAATTCAGGGAATAGTTGCCAATTTGAACTTGCGACCGCCATCCCCGGTTCAGTATGTTGAATGAAAATGATGGGGTGGTTTGCTTCACGGTACTGGTCGATCCGTTGATTGATTGTCGTAATCACGTGTTCACGCTGATCAAGATCAGCAAGAGCACGTTGCATATCAATGATAATCAAGGCTTGTGCCATTTCGTCACACTTTCTCATCTCATCGATGAATGATATTGAACCGTTTAAGAATAAACAGCCTGACTTTTGTTATACTAGTTTCCCTTAAGATTGTCAAAATACCAACTATAGGGTTGCTCATTTAATGAATCGATGCCGCCTGACTAACCAGTAGCCAGTCCCAATAAGAATGGCAATCAGAACGATTCGTACGATTCCAAGCGTCAACCACAGAGTAAGCCAAGTTTGCAATAGTTGGGTTAAGTTTATACTTTCCAATATTATCCCCACTTTCTAGCGATAATTTAGTAAAATACGGCCGTGTGAATGTTTATCCTGTAGTTCGTGCTGTGCTGATTTGACTGCGGTAAACGGAAAAGTATTCTGAATAACCGCTTGTAACGTTCCCTGAGCGAGTTGATCCAAAAGCCAGTGGTAGTCTTGTAATCGAATGCGGCCACTGGCAAAGGTAAATGATTGCCCAGATTGTGGCACGTGATCTGGATTAGCTAGTGACCAAATTGCTGTGGGTCCCATCTGTGAGAGCTGATCTAGTAGTTGGCTTGAACCAGCCAAATCAATGATTTTAGTGGCAGGGGGGAGCTCGGTTAATTGTTGTTGTAACGGTTTGTCATAAGCCAACGTCCAATCAGCACCTAACCTTGTTAATAACGGCTGTTCACTAGAATGGCTCATTGCAATCACCCTAACGCCCATATGGTGTAAAAGTTGTAACAAGTAGGTGCCCACACTACCACTGGCGCCAGTGACTAAAATTACGTCGTCTTTAGTAGCCCGACTCGTTCTAATAGCCATCATTGCGGCATCGGCACCCCCAATCAAAGTCGTGGCTGCCGCTAAAGAGACGTTTTGGGGGACTGAAAATAAAGGGAGCGCCGAAGCTAATGCTGTTTGATGACTTCCTTTAAGACTGAAGCCAATCACTCGTTGACCTAATAAGGCTTTTTTGCGTAACTGGCCAACTTCAGTCACAACACCACCGAAACCATAGCCAATCACCATGGGTAAGTGCACGGGCCGTTGCATTTTTAACGCACCAGTTTCCGTTAACAGGTCATACGGCATCACCGGGGTATAGTGAGACGTAACTTTCACAGCTAGTGGGATCAAAGTTGGATCCGGCCTCGTCATCAGTTGGAGCGCATCAATGCCGTTATAAGTCGTCTGGACGATTGCTTTCATTTCAGCATCCCCTGACATCCCAGCGAATCATTTCCTGATAAGGTGGGGGATTGAACTAACTTTAAAAAATGAGTAAACATAAAAAAAGGCCTCCCTTTACTTGGTGGCCTTACTTTAATAGAAAAGTTGTGATTAATAAAATCAGTATACTGATATTCAAAATTTTTTCGGAACCGGTTCCTGAAATAGGTCGGTTAAAAACCGCTGCTTTTGCCGTGCGTCTGATGCTACTCCCGTTTGTGCTTGCTGAACGGCAATTTCTGCAAGCAGCCGGTAACAATTTGCGAGCATGTAGTGAGACTGATGCGCTGTAATTGCGGCGATAGTTGCTAATAGGTGCTGTCTGGCCAATTCTGGTTCGTTCAGCAAGTATCGCATCAGGGCGTTCAAATACCAAATTACATTATGATTTTCATCATAAGATAACGGTTTTAAATCGCTCAATCCCTGATCCGTCAATTTTACGGCCGGTTGCCGGTGCCCACCCTTTGCGTTAACAAGCGCTAACGTTGTGGTGACTAGACAAGCCATCGTTGTAGTCCCAGTCTCCGCAGTCATACTTAATGCGAGTTTTAAGCTTTGTTGAGCGGCGTCCAAATCAGGTCCAATTTGAATTTGAGTGACTGCTAAGTAATAATAGTAAGCCTGGGTTTGGCTAGGAGTGCTAACGTGTTCAAGGGTCGTTGATGCTAACAGTAAACGTTGCAATTCTTGATACTGATGTTGATTACATAGCTGTTGCATGCGTGTATTAACCGCGGCGTCTTCATTAATATCAAAATCATGCGCTAAACTAATTGTATCTAGTGAAATCTTTAGGCGTTCACATAGGGCTAGAAGTAGCTTAGCATTGGGAACGTAGCGGTCATTTTCAATCGCCGACAACATGGACTGTGCGCAGATGCCATCTGCGACTTGTTTTTGAGTCAACCGTTGTTGTTTACGGCTGCGTTGTAAAGTGGTCCCAAGTGACATCCGTGTACACCTTCCTTTGATCTTACCGTGTGACGTAAACGTCATTTTAACTAGATTAACACTGAGCTCAGTTGATATTCAACAACTGATCATTAAAAAATGAGCCCTTAACGTAATATTTACGCTAAGGGCTTAGGACTTATCTCAAAATAATTAGTCGACAACAATCAATGATTTGATTGCTTCACGGTTCGTCATGGCTTGGTAGGCGTCATTAATTTCTGCCAAACTGAATTGTTTAGTGAAGACTTTGCCAGGGTGGATTTCACCGTCTAATACGGCTTTTAACAACACTTGTTTATCATAAGTGGTCACTGAAGCGGGACCGCCCGCAATAATGGTGTTGTTATAAAACGAAGCCGTCATATCCATTTTAGGCTCATGTGGTAAACCAACACGACCCACAATGGCGCCGGGACGGGTAACGTTCATTGCTGTTTCGTTTGATAACTCGGTACCAACACATTCAAGTACGGCATCCGCACCCGCATTATTGGTCAGTTCTTTAACACGGCGAATACCATCATCACCACGTTCGGCGACAATGTCGGTTGCACCAAACTCTAAGGCTAACTTTTGACGATCTTCGTGACGACTCATCGCAATGATTCGTTTAGCCCCGCGCATCTTAGCAGCAATCACACCGCATAACCCAACGGCACCGTCACCAACCACAACAACGGTATCACCAGTTTTAACGTTCGCTACACGAGCAGCATGGTAACCAGTTGCCATGACATCGGCTAAACTCAGCAGGGAATTCAACATGGCATCGCTATAATCGCTAGGTTTCCCAGGAATTTTAACCAGCGCCCATTCACCGTGTTGGAACCGAATGTATTCTGCTTGGACGCCGTTACTAAAGTTATCTTGATGATTCTGGCAATCACCATCAAATCCGGCTAAGCAGGCCGGACAGTGACCGCAGCCATGGGTGAAGGGCGCAATCACGAAGTCACCGGGAACCACGGTCGTAATCGCTGAACCAACTGATTCAACAACACCGATAGCTTCATGCCCAGCGTTTTCGGAATGTTCAGCTTTAGGTTCAAGGCCGCGGTAGGACCATAAATCAGAGCCACAAACACAAGTACGAACGACGTGAATAATAACGTCGTCAGCAGCTTGAATCGTTGGCTTCGCAATGTCTTCTAGTGTAACTTGACCAGGTTTCATAAATACCGTACTTTTCATTAATTAGCCACTCTCTTCTATATTAAAAGATTTGATCATTAACCTAACACAACTAGTATAGATAGTTCACCATAAAATTACCAATACTTATCTTGAATAAAAAATCATACATAAAACCTAACCCAAAATTAATATTAACTAAATGTCTCAGTAGAACCAAAAAAACGTGTCACTAGGATTGTCCCAGTAACACGCAACTGTTTTACGATTCTTCTAAGTGAAATTTTTTAATAACTTCCTGTTTTCGAAATTCAGTGATTCGGCGCACTAGGTCTAGCGGTAGTGGTTGGTCCAAGGGTAACTGAATAGCGCCCTTACTAGTCTTATAGGGTGTTAATTCTGATTGAAAAGCCGTTACACCACTCGGAGTCGGGTATAACCCAATATGATGTTTATACCAGGCAAAGTGAATCACATTTTCATGCCAGTAAAAGGTCGGCATCTGATATTTCATTTGTTCTTCGGCATCCGGCAAAGCGGCCAAGATAGTTGCACGGAGGTCGGTTAATTGTAGTTGAACCGCCGCGGGTGCGGTATGAATGTAACTTTCAATCGGGGTCATAAGTAAGCCTCTATTCGTAATTTTTAACCAGTTCAGCATCTGGCACTGTTGTAATTGTATCCGCTTTCCAACTGATTGTCACGAGTTCAAATTGAAGTCTTTAGAAATAGACCATCTTGCGTGACTTGTAAACATTTCTAACGATCAGCTTGTTTTTAAACACTATACGTATTTACTATAGCAAGACATTCGATATAGGTATTTTACATTAATGTGTTCTCGCATTATGATAATTTCAACGTTTTAAATCAATCGGTATTTACGTGTGAGAAGGGGAAATTTTAAGATGCGAAAATTAAGTTTGATCCTCATCGGGTTAGGCGCTGTTATTATTGTCGGCGTTTTGTTGATTGTACCTATCAACACCGATAAAAATTCAGGGGCCACAACCAATCAAACCGTAGCGACTGCCCAAAATAACAAAAAGCAAGCTAATGGCAAGTCGATTGTTATTTATATGACCCATACCGGAAATACGGAATCAGTTGCTAAAACGATTCAAAAACAAGTTGGCGCTGACATTTATCATCTACAAACTAAGGAAAAGTATCCGACCAGTTATCAAAAAATGCTAAAGGTTGCACGTTCTGAACAGAAGCAGAATGCACGACCACAGTTAGCTGGAAAACTTCCTAACTTAAAAGGGTATCACTACATTTTCTTAGGCTATCCAATATGGTTAGATAAAAATCCGATGGCCATCAATACTTTTCTTAGTCATTATCCAAGCTTCAAAGGTAAAATTATTTTACCATTTACGACTAGCGGTAGTAGTGGCTTAGGATCAAGCCTGCCAGAATTGAAACAACATGCGAAACAAGCAAGTTTTCGGTCAGGACTGGCAATTACCGATGACCAGTTAAGTCACACAAAACAGTTAGTAAAGTCTTGGCTGGCAAAGAATCATTTCTAAACAACAAATTGGAGGGAATAAATGGTGGAAACTGTTCTAAAAAAGGCACTGGCTGGTGAGTTAATTGACTTCCAAGCGCCGGAATATGAAGTTGTCCCGAAGATTGCGAATGAAAGCTCAAAAATTTTAGCTGAATTGAATGGGCAATATCATACTGATACGACAATCGTTAAACTGATGAGCCAAATCACTCGTCAAAATGTCTCAGCAACTAACACCATCATGCCACCATTCAATACGGACTTTGGCGCGCACATTTATTTAGGTAAAGATGTCTTTATTAATCGCAATGCGATGTTTGTTGACCTTGGCGGCATTTATATTGGAGACCAGGCTTTGATTGGGCCAAACGTGACGTTGGTTTCAGTAAATCACATGGAAAATCCGGAATCGCGGCGCAATTTAAAGTGTGCCGCCGTGCATATTGGTAAGGGGGCTTGGTTAGGTGCTAACGTAACCGTATTGCCTGGCGTCACGATTGGGGATAATGCCATCATTGGTGCTGGTGCCATCGTAACCAAAGATGTTCCCGCAAATATGATTGCAGTTGGCACACCAGCAAAAGTTATTCGTAAAATAAAACAGGAATAAGTGAGACGGAAGGGTAGGCCCGGAAGTGTTAACAGAAGTCTATGCAAAATCCGTATACATTTATATTTTAGATAGGTATTAGACATTTTATACTTGAGAAGTTAAGCTTATCCATGTCATCAAAGTTGTCTCGAAATAGCTCATTTTGAGACTATTCTCAGATTAGAGAGGAAGTTTTTTTAAAATGAAAAAAGTTATGATTATTGGTGCCAATGGTGGGACTGCACGTATTCTGATTGACCGGTTGTTAGACGAAACGACGGACGAACTGGTTTTATTTTTACGGAAAGCTGATCGATTATCCAAATACGAAGGCAATCCACGCGTGGCGTTGGTTGACGGTAACGTCCTAGATACTGAAGCGTTACGATTAGCCATGAAAGACGTTAATATTGTTTATTCAAACGTTGGTGGTGCTGATTTAGGGCAACAAACGCAAAGTATCCTGACTGCGATGCATGAAACAAAACAAACCCGTTTGATTTTTATTAGTGCATTGGGTGCGCACCATGAAGTCCCCGGCAAGTTTGGGGAATGGAATGAACAAGCCATTGCGGCGTTCTTACCTGGGTTCCGTGAATCGGCTAAACTACTGGCCGATTCAGACATTGTTTACACCGAATTACGGCCAGCCTGGTTGACAGATCAAGCCGAAGTTGATTACGAGACAACCGGTGTTGATGAACCATTCAAGGGGACGGAAGTATCACGGGCTAGTGTTGCTGATTACGCTTTTAAACTAATCAAGCATCCAGACTTAGCGGAACGTGCTAGTGTTGGTCTAAACAAACCCAATACTGACGGTGATAAACCAAGCTGGATGTAATTAACCTAACCATATTCCACGTATTTTTAAAATGAATTTTGTTAAATCAAGTAATCCAGATAATGGTCATTTGCCATTTATCTGGATTACTTTTTGGTTTAATTAGCTTGAATAGCTGTGGGCCACTGTTGGGAACTGATAAGGCGGGCTATGTAAAAATTATTAATTCATCTGCCGGCCAACCCGAAATTGCGATTCTTTCACTAACTATTTATAATGATTAGTGAAGAATTAGATTCGGTTTTCCTATGGGTACCGTTTTTTTGCGAAAGAGGTGGCATTTAAATGTCTGATGAAGACTTGGTTCGTCAAATTATTTTAACAAATCCAAATTTAGCTCAACTTTTAACCATTGTTCAACAGCTGAATCTGCCACAAGCTACCATAGCTGCAGGCTGTATTCGTAATACGGTTTGGTCCGTACTTAGTCAGCAACCTGTAACATTTTCAAGTGACATCGACGTGGTTTACTTTGATCCACAGCAACCGGCGCAACACGATTTAGAGATCCAATCTCAATTACAACAACAATATCCGCAGTACCAATGGCAAGTGAAAAATGAAGTTTACATGGCCCAATATAATTTTGCTGATCAGTCACCGTTTAAATCCGTCGCTGATGCGATTGGCCATTTTGTGGAAACCGCGACTTGTGTTGGTGCATACCTAGACACTGATAATAAATTGCAACTGATTGCGCCGCATGGGCTCAGCGACTTAGTCCAATTTAAATGCCGACCGGTACCATATTTGAAGCAAGACGCTAAACATCTTGCTGTATTTAAACAGCGAATACTTCAGAAAAACTGGCAACAAAAATATCCGAAGTTATCAGTCAGTCTGACATAACTTGTTTAATGACCGACAAATACCAACACATTTGGAATCTTGTGCTTGAACAAGATTTAAACGAGTAAAAAGAACCTGCGAACAGGGTGAGAGGAACCTGCAATTAAATTGGTAGTGACGTTGATATGAAAGAAGCTTTGACTTCTCCTTTTTATACTGATGCAAAAAAATTTCCGTTGAAAAGTCAGAAATCGTGACCAGAAATCGTGACCGTCTAGATTATACGATTGAAGTCTATCACTAAGGAGATGATACTATGTTACATTGCGACAATAAAATTCAGCAGTATCATACCAGTTCAGCTGCTGATCTCATTAAAGAAATTATGAAATTCTATCAGATTACACAAATTGATCTGGCTGACCGCTTAGGTGTTAGTCAAAAAAACATATCCGACATTCTCAAACACAAACGATTTGTCAGTGAAATACTGGCTTTAAGAATTGAAACTGTGATGGGGATTTCTAGTCAGTTATTATTGAACTTAGATGCAAATTTCAAATTACACCTAGCTAAGGAAACTGCGGATGAATCTGTACCACAGAATAAATCAGATAACTTTCTCAAACGATATGATTGGGTTACAGCCTGACTTTCTAATAGCTGTGAGCAACTAAATTAAAACCAGGAATCTCTGCTACATTTGATATATTGATCTTTAGATAAATAACCAAGGTGTACAAATATTACTTTGAACAGATTTAAAGAATTGACACCATATTATATTATGTGTGTCTTTTTTTCTTGGTCCTCATGAGTTCAAGTTTATATAACTTGTTGAAACTGAAGTATTTATCGGCTCATAGAATTAGTGTCAAAAATTCAGAAATTGTGCAAGTGAGATGGCGCGCTCTGCTGGCTAGGTTTAATCATTAAGGTAATGATAAGCGAATAAGACCAATGATGATACTGACGAAGAATAGTGTACAGCTATCATTGTTATCGATATGTTTATGGCTAGATAAATTAAAAGACATAATCTGTGTGCATGACAGATTGTGCCTTTTAAATTTATCTAACTAAAGATTATGTGCTGATATTAAAACAACCACGACCTGAGGAGACTGGAACAACACTGAGCTTTATATTGATTTGTTGATACCAATCGTCACTGCATACCTCCGCACCAGAAACTCAGTAGCAAGTAACAGAATGTAAGATCCCGTCATCTGATTATTCGTTTCGGTAATAGCCAATACTGAATTAAAAAGATAGGTTTCCGTAATACCTGGGTTTTGTGTAAAGAGCCAGGTGGTAGCTGGCGTTCTCGACAAAACATTGATGATGGTAGGTGATTTACTTATAAAGTAGCCATGGGCTGAAATGACGATAGCCAGGTCATCTTGTGTCAATTGTTTGGCTTCAACCAATTGCTCCGTACTGGTAGCTGGAACATAAATAATTTTACCGTAACTTGCAAGATTTGTTTGAATGACATCCGCTACCAGTCTTGACGTGGAGAAAGCAAAGATAAAGACACGCGGTGCCTTGTAAATGGCCTGAATAAGCTGATCAAACTTTGAGATATCGATATTACTAATAAAATTTGACATCGTACGGTCAAGCTCTTCAAGAAAAAGATTTAGATAATTGTTTGGATTCGATTTGATTAAGCTCAGTTTTGCTTCTGAAATATGAAATTCCGATGAATTAAGTGCTAATGATTCAGTTCGCGCAGCATCGCGCATGTCAGTATAGTTAACGAAACCTGCTGCAGCAACAAAACGACTGATAGTTGGTTCGGAGACGCTACACTTATTTGCTAATTCGGTAATGGTTGTTTTCGCAATTTTTGGTCCTAACCGTAAGATGCAGTCTGCTATGATCCATGCCGTAGAGTTAATCGTATTGGTTTGTAGTATTTGGATCATGTTTTCTTGTAGCGTCATACTTTCACCTCATTGAAAAAACTTTCATGTTTATGAATAAAATCACTTAACCTGAATATACCACGCAATCCAGAAAATAAAAACCCATACATTGGCGGTATGATGAATGAGGTAGAAGGAATGTTTGTGAGCTTTACTTATACCTAGTAATAATCATAAGTATCTTTCCATACTAAGAGGTATAACTATTTTATTTATTTTAAGGAGGTTAAGCAATGACAACTCCCCATTTTCAGAATTATAGTGGGCAATCAGTACTCATGGTTAACGACAAACCGTTTATCGGTTTAGCGGCGGAGTGCCATAATTCCAGTGCCAGTAGTAGTGCATACATGAGTAAAATTGTCTGGCCGAGAGTATGTGCTTTGAATATCAATACACTTCTCACACCAATTTACTGGGAGGTCGTTGAACCTAAGAAAGGCCAGTTTGACTTCTCATCCGTTAAAGATTTAATTTTGTCAGCCCAATCAAACCACGTTAAATTGGTACTCCTATGGTTTGGCTTATGGAAAAATGGCCGTTCTGATTACGTTCCAGAGTGGTTGAAACAAAATTCTAGTACGCAATATGCACAACAACGTAGTGGGAAACATCTCTACTCGATTTCTCCAGCTGATCGCCGTACAGTTGATTATGATGTTAAAGCGTTTGGCAAATTTATGGCCTATTTAAAGCAGATTGATGCTGATGACTCCACCGTGATCATGGTTCAAGTAGAGAATGAAGTTGGCTTACTTACTTCCGACTTTAATTATTCTATCGATAAAGAGTCGGTGCTAAGAACATCCCTTCCCACTGGTCTCAGTGAAGGGCGCTCTGAAACTTGGCTAAGTCAATTTGGTTCTCAAGCTGGCGAGTACTATATGGCATGGCTTTACGCTTCAGCAATTGAAAGAATTGCATTTGAGGGGAAAAAGCACTATTCTTTGCCACTGTATGTAAATTCATGGTTGGAAAAACCGCTTGGGCAGCCAGGAACGTATCCAACCGGTGGACCAACTGCTCGAATGTTGAAGTTTTGGAAAAAAGTAGCCGTTTCCATTGATTTAGTTGCACCGGACTTGTATGTTCCCAACTTTAAGGAAGTTTGCGATGAATTTTCAGCACCACAATCAACACTGTTAATTCCAGAAACAAGACAGGATCTCCAGACAGTCTCGAATTTAATCTATGGCATTAGTCACTATAATCTATGCTTATTTTCTCCTTTTGGTGCTGAAGATTTCTTTAGTAAAGATGTCATTTCAGATTCACGCTTGTTAAATGCGATTTCAATTGATGCCGATGCATTTGATTGGCATCAGACCGGGCCAGTTTTGGCGCAAACTTATTCACTTTTATCTGGTCTAGTACCACTTTTAGTACAAAAACGACAATTGCCTCAGATGCACTCATTTAGGATTGCACAACCTGCGGACCGAGGACGACGAGTCAAACTTTCAAATTGCGAAGTGATTGTTCATTTTTCAAAACAAGCGGAAAATAATTCACCGTCTGCTGGATTTATCCTTGAGCTTACCCCAGAAGAATTTATTTTTTGTGGGGTGAACATTCGAATTGAATTGGAAGCGCTTAATCAAGAGAAAAGTATCGGATTGCTAAAACTTGAAGAGGGCCGGATGAAAGATGGTGAGTGGCATACCGGAAGAGTCCTGAACGGCGACGAACGCGTAAACATTGAAATTAACGCAATACCAAAACTATTGAAAATTAAAACTCATGTTTATTAGTTCAACGGAGTTATATTGTGATGATTTAGAACCAATTATTCTTAAATATACACATAGACGAATAGGAAGAAGTGAAGATTTTGAATTTACAAAATATTAGTGGCAAAATCCTGCCCGTTGTAAGCAAGATTAGTAATCAAAAACATCTAGCAGCAATCCGAGACGGCTTCATCATGGCGATGCCCATGAGTCTGGTTGGATCAATTGGCTTATTGCTTGAAAATTTTCGAATTAATTTATTTAATGCCAAGCTGCCACTTGAACAAGATCCGTTTCAGAAATTTTTGGTATTTGTATTTGGGAAAAACTGGACGGCCTTTCCGGATGCCATTACTAATGTATGTAATAATTTAATTTCAATTGTTGTAACAGTTACCATTGCATAT
Organism: uncultured Lactobacillus sp.; assembly: GCA_937916845.1. Lineage (GTDB taxonomy): Bacteria > Bacillota > Bacilli > Lactobacillales > Lactobacillaceae > Lactiplantibacillus > Lactiplantibacillus paraxiangfangensis. The sequence continues at coordinate 14,166 of CALFSK010000072.1, forward strand.
ATGCTGACGAAAAATTATATGAGTGAAGGTAAAGCGAGCGGGAAGTATCAGAAGGCAAATCCACTAGTTGCTGCAATTATTGCCTTGCTTGGAAGCTTTTTAGTTTTCCCTCAGACTGCTAATGCCAAGCTTGGTCCTGTATGGACAGATAACGCATTTGGTGCAACGAGTCTAGTTCTTGGTATGATCGTGGCCATTTTATCAACCATGATGTACGTTCACTTATCTGACACTAAGCTATCAATTCAGTTGCCAGACTCAGTACCACCGGCCGTCCTAAGTGCATTTTCAGCCGTAATTCCGTTGGGACTCAGTGTGGTCGCCATTAATGCCCTTGAATTTATCATTCGCGCATTTGGTTTTGCAGGAATGCAGGATCTAATCTATAAAATTGTACAAGCACCATTGCAAGGTGTCGGTACCTCTGTAGGTGGCGCGTTCGTTACGGTTATTGCACAGAACCTTCTGTTTTTCTTTGGGATTCATCCAGCAGCGTTAGCCCCGATTTTTACACCAATCAATACGATCAACCAAAATGACCTGACAAACCAATTGCTTCACGGCGCATCGGTCACTGCTCTAAAGGGCGCACCAATCGGACAAACGTTACAAATAATGATGGGATTAATTACGGTTTCAGTGTGTGTTGCCATCTTTATCGTTGCACGTAAATCACCACGTTATTCATCAATCGCTAAAGTAGGGATTATTCCTAGTCTTTTTAATATTGGTGAACCAATCATTTATGGGCTACCAATTGTCCTGAACCCATTTATGCTGATTCCATATGTCTTTGCAAGTGCTATTACCGGGACGTTCTACTACTGGCTTCAATTAATTCACGCAATGCCAGCAATCGCAATTGCTGTTCCATGGACCACACCGGCATTCATAAATACATTTCTCGCATCCGGTGGACATATTTTACCCGTAGTTGTTCAAGTAATTTGCTTTGTCTTCGATGTATTGATGTTTATTCCTTTTGTTAAGCTAGCAGTCCGTTCTGAAATGCAAAAGGCTGAAAAAGCTAAAAGCCAGGCCGTAAGTACGGAAAAATAGCTATACAACGATAACGACGCAAGTTAGTGAGGGGAAAGAGCCATGACAAAATATCAGGACAAATCTGTAAATGAACGTGTTGATCAATTATTTGAAAGTATGAACTTTGACGAAAAAGTTGCCCAGTTAGTCGGTTATAATCAAGCCGCTTGGTCAAATGACAATCTTGAACGTGATTTTCCTAACGGTGCTGGTCAAGTTTCATTATTGGTGGGCGAGGAAATGCAAGACATTCAAGAAATAGCAAAATTGCAACGTCAAATTCAGGAAAATATCATGCGGTTATCGCCACATCATATTCCAGCGTTATTTCATGTCGAGACTCTGACAGGATTAAAGCTACCGGGGGCGACAACTTTTCCCACGGGAATCGCTCAAGCAGCGACCTTTGACCCAGCCGGCGCAGAACAAATGGGCGAAGTACTTGGTCAGGAAGCGCGCAGTGTTGGTGCAACGCTTGCATTTTCACCAGTATTAGATATCTCACGTGATGCCCGTTTTGGACGTCAGGGCGAGACATTTGGTGAAGATCCGACGCTCGCTAGTCAGATTGGTGTCGGTATTGTGACCGGAATTCAAAAGAAACATGAAGTTGCCGCTGTCGCTAAACACTTTTTGGGTTATCAAGCGGCTGAAGGTGGTATTCATGCAGCGGTTGCTGAAATTCCAGAACGACTCTTACATGAAGTCTACGCAAAGCCTTTTCAGGCAGCAATATCACAGGCTAAGCTTAAAGGAATCATGCCTTGCTATAGTGCCATTAATGGTGAACCAGTGACGGGTTCTAAGCATCTTTTGAAGCATATGCTACGAGCTCAAATGGGGTTTAAAGGGATTACCGTCTCAGATTACAGTGGAATTAGTGAAATGTTTACGCGTTACCATCTCGGTAAGTCACTCTCTGAAGCAGGCCGACGTGCATTAATTGCTGGAGTTGATCAAGAATTGCCTTCCATGAATGCTTATCGGGCTGAACAATTGAAAAAATATCTGGGGGAGTCTGATTTTGACAACGCATTGTCCGCAGCCGTTAAGCGGGTTCTCCGACTAAAATTTGAATTGGGATTGTTTGAACATCCCTTTGCGGAAGCAACCGAGACTAGCCAACCAAGTTTTAGACGCCGTGCTTCAATTGATGCCAGTCGGCGTATGGCGCAAGAATCCCTAGTGTTACTGAAAAATGACGGGACGTTGCCATTGTCGCAACACATAAAGTCAATTGCCTTAGTGGGCTGTCACGCAGATTTAATTCGGTCAATGTTTGGTGGCTATAGTTTTATGTCTACGCTTGAAAAACATTTTGGTGTGGCTAATACAATGGCAGGGGTCGAAGATGTTAAATCAAAGGTAAATGCTAAACAAGCAAAGTCATTATATCTAAACTCAAACGTTGAAGTAGAGAACCCATCAGTAGAAGCTTTTGCTCGGCGACAAGAGCCTGAAATAAAATCGCTTCGAGGCCAAATCGAATCTGATTTACCCGATTCAATTGTCAATTACGCTTATGGATTTCCATACGTTGGTGATGATGAAAGCCACTTTAGTAAGGCATTTGATGCGATTAAAAATAGTGAAATTGCAATTATTACAGTAGGCGGTAAATACGGGACGGGTTCCTCAGCCTCAGAAGGTGAAGGAATCGATGCAACCAATATTAACTTACCTCGATGCCAAGAAGACTTTATCACGGAAGCGGCTATGTTAAATAAGCCATTAATTATTGTGCATTTTGGTGGTCGCCCTTTGTCTAGTGATGCGGCTGATCAATATGCCTCAGCAATTATTGAAGCTTGGAATCCTGCTCAGTGTGGTAGTGAAGTCATTACTGACCTACTTTTTGGCAAGACTGAGCCTTCAGGACGCCTGCCAGTGACCGTCGCATTCACTGCCGGACAAATGCCTTTGTATTACAACCATCCAAATGGTTCTAGTTATCATCAAGAGACTGGTGGCGCATTTCCTGGTTATGTTGATTGCCCACACGAGCCTCGGTATTTTTTTGGTGAAGGACTCGCATATACAACTTTTGAGTATCAAAATCTCAAGATCAAGCGTAACGCTACAAAAAACGTTGAGTTGACGTGTGAAATCGCCAATAGTGGTAAGCGAAAAGGAACCGAAATTGCTCAATTATTTCTTCAAAATAGGCAAGCATCAATGGTACGGCCTAATATCGAGCTATTGGGTACGGCGCGCGTCTTCCTAAAACCACATCAAACCAAACGAGTAACATTTTTCGTTGATCTAAGCCAGATTGCTTACTTAGACGAAGAAATGAAATGGACGGTTGATAACGCGGAATTTCAATTTTTAATTGGACACTCCGTCAAAGATCTGAGATTGAATGGCACGGTTCATGTTGAGAAAAAACAAACTGTCAACGAACAGTCACGTTCATTTTTCGCTGAATCCAAGATTACACCTATTCCCACAAAATAGGGCTAACCAGAGGTATGACGAATATTTAGATTTGCTAGGAGACGCATATGGAGAATCAACAACTTAAGAAATTACTGGATTCACTGAGCCTTGAAGAAAAAATTGGTCAGCTTATTCAACTTACTGGTGAATTTTATCAAGCGCAAAACATCACAACTGGACCACAACAAAAATTGGGCATTACGCAACAGATGGTTGATTTATCTGGATCAGTGCTGAATGTAACCGGGGCAGAACAAGTAAAGCGGGTCCAAGAAGAACACCTTAAAAAGTCCAAGCATCCGATTCCACTATTATTTATGGCCGATATTATTTACGGTTATCGCACCGTTTATCCGATTCCATTGGGGATTGGTGCAACTTGGGATCCTGAACTTGTCGAGACCGCCTATCGTAATACTGCAGATGAAGCCACAGCAAGTGGTGTTGATGTCACCTTTGCGCCAATGCTGGATCTGGTGAGAGATCCGCGTTGGGGAAGAGTACTTGAATCTACCGGCGAGGATGCCAGATTAAATTCACGTTTTGCACGCGCAATGGTGACTGGCTTGCAACAAGAATTATCATCCGGTGGCGGACTAATCGCATGTATTAAACATTTTGCCGGGTACGGTGCAGTGGAGGCAGGACGTGAATATAATTCAGCTGACATTTCATTAGCTAGTTTGAAGCAAGACTACTTACCAGCGTATCGCGCTGCTGTAGACGCTGGAGCAAAGATGGTGATGGCCTCACTATCGACACTCAACGGAGTGCCTAGCACCGGCGATCAGTGGTTACTTGATGAGGTCCTGCGTACTAAATGGGGATTTGCCGGTGTCGTAATTAGTGACTATGCGTCAATTCAGGAACTGGTCAATCACGGGTTTGCACGTGATAGTAATGATGCCGCTCGTTTAGCTATAAATGCCGGTGTTGATATCGATATGAAGTCACCTTGTTATGCAAATGGTCTAAAACAATTATTGAATCAAGGTAGAATAAGCGAAGAAAAAGTTAATCAAGCGGCTTGGCGCGTGTTACGTTTAAAAAACGATTTGGGATTGTTCGAAAATCCTTTCCGGACTGCCTCAGTTGAACGTGAAAAGCATAGTCTCTTATCACCAGACAAGCTTAACGTCGCCAGAAAACTAAGCCAAGAGGCCGTGGTCCTTTTGAAAAATCAAGATGAAGTACTACCATTATCAAAACAGGGTAAAAAGAAAGTAGCGGTAATTGGTCCCTATGCAGATCAGGCAGACTTGGTGGGACTATGGGCGCTTCACGCCAACCGTAATGATACGACAACACTTGCAGATGGTATCAAGGAAAAGCTAGCTACCACCAACTACACAATTGCAAAGGGCACTGATATGTTGCGTGATAAGGCCTTCTTTGAACAGTTCGGTACCCAAGCAGAAAGTGCGTCGCAATCAATCTCAAGTGATAAAACGGAAACTAAGCAACGACAACAAGCCCTCGCCGATGCTGCTAAGGCTGACGTTATCATTTTTGCTTGTGGTGAACATCCACTTCAGAGTAGTGAAGCGGGTAGTCGTACGCTGCTGCGGTTACCGCAAAATCAAATGGAGCTGTTTACCGAGCTAGTAAAGCTAAACAAACCAGTTATTACGATTATATTCAGTGGCCGGCCACTAGTATTAACCGACGTTGTCTCACAGTCATCCGCTGTATTGCAAGCGTGGTTCCCAGGCACAGAAGGCGGGCATGCACTTGCTGATATATTGTTTGGTGACTGTAATCCATCCGGACACCTTAGTATGAGTATGCCTTATATTGAGGGCCAATTACCTATGCACTATGACCATCTCTCAACTGGCCGACCCGAGGCAACTTCACAACACCACTCGCGTTTTGTTAGCCGGTATATCGATGCACCAACCCAACCGTTGTTTCCTTTCGGATTCGGATTGTCGTATGGCAAAGTTACCTATGACAGATTAGTGCTTGACGAATCTAAAATTCGATTCGCACAAACTATGACGGGGAGTGTAACACTCCACAACATTGGCGATTGGGACCGCGATGAAGTTGTCCAAATTTACTTTCACGATGACGTCGCAAGTGTTACTCAACCTGTCAAAAGACTAATTGATTTTAAACGGGTGCCTATTAAGGCGGGGGAGACTAAAAAAGTGTCTTTCAGAATTCCAGGTAAAGAACTGGGATTCTATGATCGTCAAGGAATTTATCAATTAGAACCGGGTATGTTCACATTATTTGCTGGTGCGAATTCCACAACAACGCTTTCCACTAAAGTTGAATTAGCATAAGCTCATGATTATTTATTACTATCGAGCGCTTAAATCGAACACGACATTATTACTTGAAAACGCCGTGTTCGATTTTGCGTACATAAGTTTTTGGTCCCATTTTGCTATACTGGGCTGGTATAAACAGTTTTCCTTTCGAAGATTATCACTAAGGAGTTGAAGATCATGTTACATCGTGACAATAAGATTCGGCAATATCATACCAGTTCAGCTGTTGATCTCAGTAAAGAAACGATGGAATTTCATCAAATTACACAAACTGATCTGGCTGACCGCTTAAGCGTTAGTCAAAAAAGCATATCCGACATTCTCAAACGTAAACGTTTTATCAATGAAATACTGGCTTTAAGAATCGAAACTGCGATGGGAATTTCTAGTCAGTTATTATTAAACTTAGATGCAAATTTTAAGTTGCACCTATAAAGAAGGCATAACTCATGAGTAAACAGAAATTATTTAAAAACCCTGAATCAGAAACTGAAGAATGGTATACAGAGGTCTGGAAGAATGAGTTGATCCAAGTAAAAGACAAGACAGATATATTAGTTAGAAACCATTATTGGCAAGATGCAGAAGGGGAACTGTGGGGAGACTTTAATAATCCTATGGAAAACGTCAGAGCTGGGTTTACAGCGTACCGAAAGAAAAAAGGCTATATGACTCCTGATGAAATTCGAACTTTGCGCAACAATCTTGATTTGTCAGTTAGAGATTTTGCGGATAGAATCGGTATTACGCCATCATCGCTTACACAAATCGAGAATGACCAGCGTGTTCAGGTCAAGTATCAAGAAATTATCTTCAAGAGCGCGCGTGACTACTATCAAAGAAACGGAACATTGCCTGGAAATTGATTTTCAAAAAAATCACTATCATTAAGCCTAACACTTGCAACTAGTATTGATGTTACTTACGACCCAGAGGAAGACGAAAGTAATGTTGGTTTAGATACACTAGTTCGCAATAATGCAGTTGCTATTCTTTATCCATACGCTCGTGCTGTAATTGCCACGTTGACAAATACTTCTGGAGAATTTCCAAGCTACAATATGCCAACTATTAATATTAGTAAGTGGCTAGCAGACCAGAATCAAAACTAAATTACTCTTTCGTATTGATATATTAAGTTTAGAGCGGCCTGAGTAAGCCAACTTATAATATTCTGAGCCGGTGGACACATTATCTTTGATTTTGAGTTATCAGATGCTGAAATGGTTAAGATTTCAGACCTTGATATGAAAGAATTAGCGCTTTTTGACCACCGTGATCCTAAAATGTTAGAAACCTTGGGTGGTCGTCAAAACTAATCAAAAGTGATCACTAATTAAGCAGATATCCGTTTGTAGTTAAAAACGTATATCTGCTTTTTTGCTTTATTTAGATCATTCAGCAACCACGCATCGTAAAAACACGTTGAATAACTTTTCTAGCGTAGCCAGTATGCATAGATTTTTCATAAACAAGTCCGATTATGCGACGAATGGACTGATAATTACATATATATTGGACGGCTTTACAAAACACTTGTAAAAAAAGAAATCATTACAGATTACAAACAGCTAATCTAAAATCTTGTTTGATTTGAAATTACTTTTTGATATTTAAGCCCAGTGATTGCAATATTTTTTAGACTCAAAATTAAAAAGATGTGATTTAGCGTCATAAATCACTAAAAAGATAAGCAATTTAGCAGTAGCATGCAAATCAAGCCTAAATTCTGAGAGGGGTGTTTTTTTAGATATTCTAGTTTACATAATATATATTATACGAAGTAGAAGTAAGAAGTAAAATCCTCCCCCACGACCTAAATTAGTCCCCTCGGGTCAAAAATTTGAACGTTGCCTTCAACTGTCTTTGAATTTCAATTTTAAAATTCCTGATCCGTTTCGATTTCTCACCAACAAAAACATATTCAGAACTTTTAGAATTCAGATGTGTTTTATCAGCTAACCATAAAATCATTTTGTAACTGATCTAAATTTGCTGCAGTCATAAAATCATATGTATTGATGACTATCAGACAATCTAGACTGTCAGTTTAAGATTTTGACTTACATATGTGATTTACCAGTCATTTTGCTTGAATTCCAATTCGGCTGCTGTATCCAATTATATCGGGTTTTTAATGATTAATTCTAGCGATGTTTAATGATCACTTGTCTATCTAACAATTGAATGCGTGCTTAGAATACGCCTCACAGCATCCACCTAATGGCTTGTTTTTTGGTTATTTTTGTGTTTTAGTTAAAGTAACAGATTATAACTAGAAAGGATGCATTCGCCCATGCCACTCCAATTTCCATACGAAAAAAGCTTCGTTCAACAACTTGAAGCCGCTGGCAAACAACCAACCACGATTGAACAATATCGACTAACGCTTGCTGACTTTTTCAATTATGAGCAACACTTTAACCAGACCTTTGCTCAGGACCAACTACTCGCTGATCTAACCGAAAACGATATTCAAGCTTATTTAGAAATGCTACGTCAGCAGCGTCAGTTTAAAACTTCCACGTTGAACAAGGCGCTTTCTAATTTAAACGGCTATTTTAGTTATCTCTTTGAACACCGAATTATCACCACATTACCAACGTTTAGTATCAAAGGTAAGCCACTGACTAACGATCAGGACGCCTTGCACTGGCCCGAACAACTATCCACGCTACTGGCTAATGATGATCTGCACGTCTACACACGGGCATTCTTGCTGTTTACTTGCAAAGGATTTACTGCCCAAGAAATGCTGACTTCAAATTTTGACTCACAACTCAAAAATATCATATTTAGCAATGACGAACAAGTGTTCTTAAAAAAATTAACAACTTTTTTACAACCGCTTCAAACCAACGGCGCACGTGGTTACTTCTTAAAAATCCGGCAACGTGGTCAAGATCCACATCTGACACTGTCCGCGCTGCATAAGTATTTAGCAGGTGACAGCCAACGAATTGGCTTACCACTCAAACCAGTTGCGCTACGCCAGAGCTTCATGCTGTGGTACCTAGATCAACACCGTACGGACACCCTTGAAAGTATCATGCACGTGCTTCGCTTAGACGAGACGAGTTTGGCCTATTATCAAAACTTGCTCCGTAGGCAAGATTTACGCGCGTTACAAGCAAAACGGGAGTCGTCCCGGTAAAATTAGGGTCATAATGAAAATAGCTACTATTAAAACATTAAGCTTACATTGTTACAAGAACTTAACGATATTTTACAAACGAATCACAGCCTTTACAGTTGATTTGCTGCTTGGTTAAGAAGCTTTAACCCCCCTGTACAACGGGGCTTTGAGCCGTTAAACTAAGTTTATATTGTTACTTAAGTTTTTGAAAGGATGACTCTGATGACATTTTACCGCTGGCTTGAACCATTTATAGAACAACGTGGCCCGTTTGCTTCAGCAGCCCGCTACGCCCATTCCGATTTTGATTTTCCGTTAACTAGTAATGTCCATGAATTGTCCGATTATATTACTTATTTGAATACTCGTGATTCAGTCAAGGAATCATTTTATTCCGCTTTAGATGCTTACCAAGCGGCCTAACTTAAAATCAAAAAGACCCAGTAGCTTATTTTTGGCTGCTGGGTCTTTTACTATCAATAACTCTACCAATTTTTCTTAATGAACGCCTGACGACCACCCATCTCTTCAATCTGATAACGCCACGGATTCCGACGATAAAAATCTTGATGTTCCGGTTCCGCCGGGTAGAACGGCTTTACAGGCTCAATTTTAGTCACGATTGGTAGTGTAAACCGTTCACTTGCTGCTAACGCCCGTTTCGAGGCTTCGGCAACTTGACGCTGTTCGGGACTATTAACAAAGATGACGGGCCGGTAACTATCACCACGGTCTTGGAACTGTCCAGATGCATCGGTTGGATCCGTTTGCCGCCAATAAATCTCAACGATCTGCGCATAACTAATTACTGCTGGATCAAAGGTGATTTCCACCGCTTCAGTATGCCCAGTGGTGTGACTTGCAACCTGTTCATACGTTGGGTTAGGAACCGTCCCACCCGTGTATCCTGAGATTACTTTTTCAATCCCGGGCTGCTGGTCGAACGGCTTGACCATACACCAAAAACAACCGCCTGCAAAAATAGCCGTATCCGTCATCTAATCACCCTCTGATTCTGAAAATAAGCTAACGTACTGCCCGTAACCGGCTGCTTTTAATTGCGCCGCTGGAATAAATTTTAACGCGGCCGAATTAATACAATAGCGAAGTCCGCCTTGGTCTTGAGGGCCATCCGGGAAAACGTGTCCTAAATGCGATTGTGCCTGACTGAGCACCTCAGTACGACGCATACCAAACGAATCATCCTGATGCTCACGTAACTGAGACTGGGCAATTGGATGCGTAAAAGATGGCCACCCACACCCAGCGTCGTATTTGTCTAATGAACTAAACAACGGTTCACCACTGACAACGTCAACGTATATGCCGGGTTGATCGAAGTTATCATATTTACCACTAAAAGGTCGCTCCGTGGCAGCTTCTTGAGTAACTGCGTACTGTTCGGCCGTTAGCCGCTGCCGTAAATCATCGTTTTTCTCGCTCATCCAATCAGTCCTTTTAATTATATTAATTGTGTGCAATCTAATTAACGCTTACTATACGCTTCTAAGCAGCAATTGCAAAAAAGAAGCTCCCGCATTTAGCGAGCGCTTCTTAAAAAAGGAATTTTAATTTAAGCGTTAAAAGCGTCAGTCAATGGTGGAACGACTTGCTTCTTACGTGAAACCACACCTGGTAAGTTTAAGCGGTTGTTAGCCAACTTCTTACCAAAGGCCTTTTCAACGGGTTCCGTTGGGGCCCCAACGACTAATAATTCGGAATCGCTGTTTAAGATGTTCGTTGCTAAGATTAAGAATAAGTCATAACCTTCAGCTTTGTTTTCGTCCTTAGCAGCAGCTTCAAGTGCAGCTTGGCGCTTGAAGACGTCATCTAAGTCCACCGTGTTGATTTGAGCAACCCGAACCGTTGAGCCGTTCATTTCGAAAGACTTAGCGTCCGCATCGATCAATTCTTTTTCAGACTTGCTATCAATGTTAGTCCCGGCTTTAAGCATTGCTAAACCATAAGTTTCATAGTCTACATCAGCAATCTTAGCCAAATCCTTAACAACGGCAACGTCGGTTGGTGTTGTGGTTGGTGACTTTAATAATAAGGTATCAGAAATGATTGCTGAAAGCATCAAGCCAGCTAACTTAGCAGGAATTTCAACCGTATTTTCTTTGAACAACTTGTAAACCACGGTGCTAACACAGCCAAGTGGTTCGGCCCGGTAAAACAATGGTTGTGCCGTATTGAAGTCGGCGATTCGGTGATGATCAACCACGTGAGTGACCGTAACATCAGCAATGTCGCTAACACTTTGTTGTGGTTCGTTGTGATCAACTAACATAACCTTATCAACTTCAGGGGCAGCCTTAGTGATGACCCGTAATGCTGGTTCGTTAAAGTGGTTCAAAACATACTTAGTTTCTTCGTTTGGTTCGCCCAATGCAACTGGTTCAGTGTCCGCACCCAACTTATTTTCTAAATATGAAAAGGCCTTGGCCGCCACGATTGCGTCGGTGTCAGGATTTTGATGTCCAAAAACTAATTCCTTACTCATTAGCACAAAACTCCTTTAAAAACTATTTTTGATTAATCTTTTGTAACCGTGAAATATAATCATCTGACCGCAGATAGTTATCAAATTCATCCAAGAAATTCTTGATTCGTGGAATTTGATCCTTATCCTTACGGAAGACGAAGTTCAAATCAAACTTGATAGCTGGTTCAAATGAAACCGTATGAAGTTTATCAACAGCTGGATTAGCTACCATGAATGAATTTGGTAATGCGGTATTGGTCTCAGTAGCAGCCACAAACCGATAAATCTGTTGTGGTGTCGTAAACCGGGCGACCGCAGTTGGTAGATCTGCCATTTGGTTCTTGTATGACTCTTTAATCACTTGATCCAAATAGTAGTTTTCTGGATACATCACCCAAGGTTCACTGATGGTATCCTTGAATTTGATTCGTTTCTTTTTAGCCTGTTTAGGATCGCCGGAAATAAACAATAGTTCGTCTTGGATAATCTTCTTAGACTGGTATGGTTTCCAGTTTTTAATGCTTTCATCCGGAAGATACATGACGGCTAGGTCAATACGATTGTTTTCCAAACGTTCCCAAATCTCTTTACGCGTTAACATATGGAACGAGATAATAACGTTGGGGTTGGCCTCGTAATACTTAATGGCAAAATCTTCAAACACGTGATCTTCAATGGAAGCCAAGACACCAATATTGATAGCCCCTTGAGTCGCACTAGTCGTTTGTTGAATTTCGTCCGTTGCCTTATTTAAAACGTCGTAAATGCTGTGGGTCGCATTTAACATGGTGTAGCCCGCATCGGATAAGCGTAATTTTTTCCCTACTGAATAGAAAAGTGGCGCACCGACTGTACGTTCCAATTTCTTAATTTGTTGGGTCAACGCTGGCTGTGTAATCCCTAAAATCTGGGCAGCCTGCGTATAATTCATAGTTTCAGCTAATTGCAAGAAATATGTCAAAGTCTTGGATGAAAAAATACTTTCTTGAGTTGTCTTCATGAATTTTACCTAATCCTTTCGTCTTATCATCATCTTATGATACCTATAATATTATACAAGATTAGATTTTAAAGCAAGCGCTTGTTATCGGTAAATAAACCTTAACTAATTATTACAAGATAAAACATCCGACTTTATCTTACCGCTAAGGCCCAAAACCTTGCAAGCAATCGCATCGCTTTAACGACACCACATACAACGTAACACCACGATTCTTTACACCGTTAACGGCACTGGATGCAACTGCATCGTTACTGGCGTTCCTTCCGTATCCGTATCCACAACGAACGAGCCGTTTGAATACCGGGCACTGACTGGGTGATCATCACTCAAAATTGAATGGTGTTTCCCACGGTCAGTCAGAACGTCTAAGGCTACGCCCTTCGCTGTCCCATCTAATAAGACGTAATCAGCGATTCGGTGTGGGTTGCTCTTCAGCTCACGTAAAACTTGAACCCCACGACGGGCCCGGCTTGTAACTGGAATATCTGCGACCTTCATCTTTTTAAACGAACCCCGTTGGGTGATCAAAGCGACGAGGTCTTGTTCGTTTGCAATGCTTGCACGAACGATCAAGTCATCACGCAAGTCCATCGACTTAACCCCGACTGCTTTAGCCCCAATTGTTGGAACCTCACTTAAATCATAACGTAAACCGTAACCGTGCTGTGTCATCAAAACTAAGGTTCCAGTTGGCGCACTTGGCAAGTACTTGACAGTGACAACTTCAGACACATCCGTTTTAAGCTTCATGAACTGGCTTGCCCGGGTCTTGTACGTTCGTCCCGGAACGTAGTCGGCAAAAGCTGTTTGCTTAACGTAGCCATCATTTGTCGCCACTAAGAACTTACCGGTTTCTTTGAGCGTCGCAAAGTTGAAGACCCACGTAATCCGTTCATTATCTGCTAAACCGATTGTCTGGGAGATGTGCTCCCCAGTATCTTTCCACTTAGCATCTGAAATTTCATAAACCGGCCGGTAGATTAAATGGCCCAGGTTGGTGAACATCATCAAATGATCCAGCGTATTATTTTTGGCTAGGTAGATTGGGAAATCTTCATCTTTTAGCCCATTGTCATCAGCATCGGAAGCCGAGTACGACCGCAGACTAGTCCGTTTGATATACCCATCGTGACTAATCATAACGACGACGTCTTCTTGTGGAATGACCACTTCCGTTTGAACTTTCAATTCTTGAATTTCATCTTGAATTTCAGTCAAACGCTTCGTCGGGTAAGCCTTTTGAACGGCCTTCAATTCTTTGCGCAAGACCTTGTCCAACTCTTTAGGTTCTTCCAAAATCTTGTGATAACTGGCAATGGCGTCAGCTAGTTCAGCGGCTTCTTTTTCAAGTTGCGTCACGTCAGTATTCGTCAATCGATACAATTGCATCGTAACGATAGCTTCGGCCTGCGGTTCAGTAAAATCAAATTGGGTCACTATGTTTTGCTTAGCGTCCTTCTTATCCTTACTACCCCGAATTGTCTTGATCACTTGATCTAAGATCGACATGGCCTTAATCAGCCCTTGGACAATGTGCTGACGGTCCGCCGCCTTCTTCAAGTTAAACTGGGTCCGACGGGTAATTACATCGCGTTGATGTTCCAAATACGCCGTAACAATTGTCTTTAAGCCAACGTGTTCTGGCCGTTGGTGATAAATTGCCACCATATTAAAATTATACGTAATTTGGAGGTCAGTATTTTTAAAGAGATACGTTAAAATTCCTTCGGCGTTAACGTCACGCTTCAGTTCAATCACGATTGATAATCCTTTACGGTCACTTTCGTCACGAACTTCAGCAATCCCTTCGATCTTCTTCATGATCCGAATTTCGTCCATTTTTTTGACCAATTGCGCCTTATTCACTTCGTAAGGAATCTCTGACACTTCAATCTGAGACTTATTCCCCTTGATTGGCACAATCTTAGTCCGTGAACGAACGACGATGCGACCACGACCGGTCTCATACGCTTGCTTAATTCCGGATAACCCTTGAATAATACCACCCGTTGGAAAATCAGGCCCTTTTACAAAGTCCATCAAGTCTTCCAGGCTAGCTTTAGGGTGATTCATCAAGAAAAGAATTGCGTCGATGACTTCAGTCAGATTATGCGGCGGAATTTCCGTTGCGTAACCCGCAGAAATCCCAGTGGCCCCGTTAACTAATAAGTTCGGGAACCGGGCCGGTAAGACCGTTGGTTCATATTCAGTATCATCAAAGTTTAAGACCATATCGACAGTCTTCTTGTCGATATCTTGCAGCATTTCACCCGCAATTTTACTCAAACGTGCTTCGGTATACCGCATTGCGGCTGCCGGGTCACCATCCATCGACCCGTTGTTACCGTGCATTTCAATCAACGGTTCTCGGAGCTTCCAGTCCTGACTTAACCGGACCATCGCTTCGTAAATTGAAGAATCCCCATGGGGGTGAAAATTACCCATGACGTTCCCAACAGACTTGGCTGACTTCCGAAAGGCCTTATCGTACGTGTTACCGTCTTGATTCATGGCGTACAAGATTCGCCGTTGTACGGGTTTTAACCCGTCACGAATATCCGGTAACGCCCGCTCTTGAATGATGTACTTAGAGTAACGACCAAAGCGATCGCCCATGACATCTTCAAGCGTTAATTCCTGAATTTTTGGTTGTTCATTTGCCAATTTGCGACCCCCTTTAATGTTTCAACTGTTGTGCTAACTCTTCATCAGCCTGTTCGTGCGCAGAAGAAACCGCCTCGTTATCTAACAGCGAACCGTCTTCATCAAGGTTAAAGTGAACGTTGCTTTCAATCCATTTCCGGCGCGGTTCCACTTTATCACCCATCAGCGTTGTGACCCGCTTTTCAGCTAAGGCAGCGTCATCGATCCGTACACGGACCAACGTCCGCTTCTCAGGATCCATGGTCGTTTCCCACAGCTGTTCGGCGTTCATTTCACCTAAACCTTTGTACCGTTGCAGCGAATAACCTTTTCCAAACGTCTTCGTTCGTAAGGCCAACTCTTCATCGGTCCATGCGTATTCAGTCCGTAGTTGTTTACCTTGTTTCTTCTGTAACCGGTATAACGGCGGCAAGGCAATATAAATCTTGCCCGTATCGATCATCGGTCGCATGTACTTATAGAAGAAGGTCAGCAACAAGATCTGAATATGGGCACCATCGGTATCGGCATCGGTCATGATAATGACTTTGTCATAATTACTCGACTTAATATCAAACTCTGGCCCAACTCCGGCACCAATCGTGTAGATCATCGTGTTGATTTCTTCATTTTTGACAATGTCAGGTAACTTCGCCTTTTCAGTGTTCAGGACTTTCCCACGTAATGGTAGGATGGCCTGGAACTTCCGGTCACGCCCCTGCTTAGCTGAACCACCGGCAGAATCCCCTTCGACTAAGAAGAGTTCGTTACGCTTAGCGTTTTTAGATTGCGCTGGCGTTAGCTTTCCTGACAATAATCGTTCTTGCTTATGACGTTTCTTACCGTTACGGCTTTCGTCCCGAGCTTTACGGGCGGCTTCACGCGCTTGCCGAGCTTTCGTAGACTTACGAATCAGCATTTGCGCAAACTCACCATTTTCCATTAAGAAAAATTGAAGCTGTTCACTGACCACGTTATCAACGATCGTCCGGGCTTCCGGTGTCCCTAATTTTTCCTTAGTTTGACCTTCAAACTGTAGTAGGTTTTCAGGAACCCGCAGCGAAATCACGGCGGACAACCCTTCACGCACATCGGAGCCTTCCAGATTCTTATCCTTATCCTTTAACAAGCCGACCTTCCGCGCGTATTCGTTGAACGCCTTGGTCCAAGCACTACGGAAACCGACTTCATGGGTCCCACCGTCTGGCGTCCGCACGTTATTAACAAACGAAAGTAAGTTTTCGGAGTAACCGTCATTATACTGTGCGGCCACTTCAACTTCCACGCCTTCCTTCGTGCCGTCAAAGAACATGACGTCACCTAACGTGTCTTTATCTTCGTTTAAATAGCCAACAAAGGCCTTAATACCATCTTCGTAATGAAACGCGAGTTCCTGTTCCTGGTTTTCGCGTTCGTCCGTCAACGTGATTTTAACGCCCTTTAGTAGGAAGGCTGATTCACGTAGCCGTTCCGCTAACGTTTGGAAATTATAAACCGTCGTTGTAAAAATACTTGCATCGGGTTTAAACGTCAACGTCGTTCCAGTTGGTTTGTTGGTCTTACCCTTTTTCTCAAGCGTACCAACGGGATGACCACCGTTTTTAAAATGTTCAACGTAGCGGTAGCCGTCACGGATGATGGTTACCGTCAGTTCAGTGGACAGTGCGTTAACGACACTGGCACCAACCCCGTGCAACCCACCGGACGTTTTATAGCCACCCTGGCCGAACTTACCGCCGGCATGGAGAATCGTTAAAATAACTTCAGGGGTTGGAATCCCGGAAGCGTGCATTCCGACCGGCATTCCACGACCGTGATCGACGACCGTAATACTATTATCCGCGTGAATGATCACGTTAATTTCTTTACCGTAACCGGCTAACGCTTCGTCAACCGCGTTATCAACGATTTCATAGACTAAGTGATGGAGTCCACGGGCATCCGTCGAGCCGATGTACATACCCGGACGTTTCCGAACGGCTTCTAATCCTTCAAGGACTTGGATTGAAGAATCATCGTATTGCTGGGTTTTCTTTGCCATTCTCACAACTCCTTAAAATTTTGTTTTTTTATGATATTTTTGCCTATTAGTCTGATTGGCTTGATTTAACAGCCTTGACACCGCTAACTAAAGCTATGCAAATTTGATTATAGCACAGGAAACTAATTTTTCAGCGCTTTTTTTAGTTTTAAACGTGGCTCAGGCGGATTTTAAGCCACACTTCAGCCAAAATTTAACTAAATTTAAACATTAATTCCTCAAAACTAGTCTCTCCAATTAGCGAATGTATGTTCGCTTTATTGTAGTTAGTTTGCCCCTAGTTTGTCAACCAGAAACTTTTTGACCCCATAACCAGTAAAGCATGCTAAAATATTGAAGTGATTCTATTGCAGGAGGAATTAATTTTGATTTTGAAAATTGCAATCATGCTAATCGTGGCCTACCTTATTGGCGCGATTCCTTCGGGTGTCATCATTGGCAAGCTATTCTTTCATACCGATATCCGCCAGATTGGTAGTGGTAACATTGGCACCACCAACACGTACCGCGTTCTCGGACCAGTTGCGGGGACCGTCGTCATGGCAATGGATATCTTAAAGGGAACCATCGCTGCCTTGCAGCCAACCCTTTTGTTCCACCTAGATAATCGTTACACGTTACTGATTGGGCTTGCCGCAATTCTAGGCCATACCTTTTCCATCTATATCGGTTTTAAAGGTGGCAAGGCGGTTGCAACGAGCGCCGGCATCCTACTCGCATATAACTGGCAATTCTTTCTAATTGCGAGTGCAATCATGTTAACACTGGTCTACGTTACTAGCATGGTCAGTGTCGCCAGTATGACGTCGTTTCCAATCGTCACGTTGATTGCGATCTTCTACTACCGCGACCCACTATTGTCAGTTGTCGCGTTAGTTTTGACCATCTTTATCTTTTACCGTCACCGCAGCAACATTGCCCGGATTAAAAATGGGACCGAATCATTGGTCCATTTCGGTCTTGCTTGGCGGCGTCAACAGGCTAAAAAGTAACTGTTAAAAGACCACTTTCTTAATTGAAGGTGGTCTTTTTAGTGCCAGTGTGGGTAAACTGGTTGTGGGTTATGATTTGTTTTTTTATTATTAGTTAAAGTAACGTGTTACGAATTCACTTATTTACAATCACTTTTATACCTAAAAATTTAAAGTACTAAAGCTAGTTCAATCATTGCCATGGTACTAGATTAGTACTTTTCGGCGCTTCGCCGGCATCATCAGTGGGCCCTGGGATCGGCTACAGACAAAAAAGCGGTCTTTCAAGTCGCCCCGCACTGGTTCTGCTGAGATTTTAAACAAACCGGGCTTAAGCCACGGACGGTCTGGAGCAATTGCGCATTTTGCAACTGCTCCAGGCTAGTCCCGGTCCCACGACCGCATGTCATAAGTGGCAACCGGAATAGCTTTCAACCTTTATTTTTAAGTTTTGTGATTAATATCGATTCTATGAATAAAACGGGCTTTTTAAAAATAATTAAATTACTATTCTCATTTTCAAAGTTTTTATTTAGTTGTTCAAAATTGGGCAAGCCAAAAATCACATTATCCTTAAATTGAAGAATGGTCTTAATCAAGCCGAGTATCCCCGCCGCATGTATACAATGTCCAAGTTGTGCCTTCGAACTGGAAATTGGTAATTTCCTCTTTCTATTTTCAAAAAAAGAAGAAAGTGCCGTTAACTCCGCATAATCGCCTAATTGAGTCCCGGTACCATGAGCTTCTACAAAATCTAAAGATTCTGGCAATACTGTAGAATTATTAAAGACTTTTTTGTAAAGGTTCATTTCGCCAGAGATGCTGGTAGCAAAAAAGCTCATTTTTTGATCATCATCCGAATTTATTGCTACACTGTCAATAATTGCTAATATTTCGTTTCCATCTTTTTGAGCATCAGATAATCGCTTTAGCATGACGAAACCAACACCATTAGCTTCGACCATGCCATCGGCAGATTTATCAAATGGAAGACATATGTTTGTAGGAGAATAAATCATGCCGGGAACATTCTTAATCTGTTCATCAATTTCTTTTAAACTTATACCCCCAACAATTGACAAATCCGAGCTCCTTGCATTTAAACTTTGACATCCAAAATACAAACTTGTAAGACTTGACGAACAAGCCGTTTGAATACCTACGGACTCACTTTCGAATCCGAAAAAATGTGAAGCAAATGAATGAATAAAGTTAATATCTGAAGAAAAGCGATTTTTTATTCGATCTATACTGTCCTTAGATGTTTGCTTTTTCCCAACCCCTTCAGTATCAGCTCCCATAAAGATTGAAACACTTTTATTGTCGTGAGAGGATAAACCTGCATATTTAAACAATCTACCAATGTGAACTAACGTTTGTATTTGTTGTATGCTCAACTCTTTGGCCTTCGAACTCGTCAATCCTAGGCTGTCTAAGTCTACTCTCCAAAAGGATGTTAGATCTCTTGAAGTATCTGTCTTGCCATTTAGAAAGAGCTTTTCTACTTTTTCAATATCGGTACTGTTGCCAACGCCCGCTGACATTGAAATCACTGCAATATCTTCCATAATTTTACACTCCTAAATGTTTAAACTAAAAGTGTTAGTGGAATCATAATGTTTTAGACCCATGTAGAAAAATAGATGAGCAATAAAGACAAAAAGAATTGAACTAAGTCCTAAAACAATTAAGATACCCCCATCGAACCCCTTCAAAATTTTTAACGGGTAAATGCTAATCAACAAAGAAGGAATAATCGTTGTTAAAATAAAAGCCAAAATCTTACCTACATGAACTTGTGGATATGTGGCAAACATTATCAATGATGACGTTGTACTATCTGAAATAACTCTCGAATTGCCAATAAAGAAAGCAAGTGTTCCAACAATCACGTAATATGATCCAATAATTAACATCACAAAAAATGTGACTATTGGCCATAAAGCTAGTGCTTTAATATTATTTATTGCCACCATAAATAATGCTAAGAGTCCATACATGATGTCACCTAATGAGACAACCGATGACTTTGACATTATCAAATACAGTAGTGTACTTCTTGGCTGAAGAATGTACATATCTATGCTGCCTGTATTTATCAAAGTTGCAATATTTGGTAAGTTACCGGCTAAAAATTGAGTCAGACCAAATGCCACGTAAACAACAGAATAAATATAAAATATGTCACTCAGAGTAATAGACTTCACTTTAAAAACTGAAAAAAACATCAGCCAATATATTAAGAAAACAATATTATTAATCAGCATTGTTAATATTTGCGAATAAAAGCTAGATTTATACACATAATTACTTTTAATATTCATTTTTAGTAATTGAAAATAAAACACGCTATCTCATCCTCCATTAACAGTAACTAAACTTACGAGTTTGTTATACCAATATTTTGTAAAGAACAATAAGAATATGAAATACAATACCTGTATTAGAAATAATAAAGAAAGGTTTGGTGCCGTACTTGTTAGTATTTGTGTTGGAAAACCAATTACATATGCAAATGGCAAACTCAAAAATATATTCTTTGCTAAACTGCCCAACATACTAATTGGAAAGACAATTCCGCCAAGAATGAACAGAAGCTTCTCATAAATAAATACAAAACCAGAGATTTCTTCAATTTTAAAACTAAATATCCCTATTAAAAATTGAAAACTAAAGTCAATTGTGTATCCCATTGCTAAAGCAATTAAAAAAAGAATTCCTAAAATTACATTTACTTTTATTTGAACTCCCAAAATTAATAATGTAATACAACCAATAAACAGATTGGTAATAAATTTGAAAAGAGAGTCTCCTAAGGATGTCATAAAATAATACATTTCATAATTAAATGGGCGACAGATTGAATATACAAAAGCACCGCTCTTTATTTCATCGGAGATTTTATAAGAAATTTGTGGGCGTGCCATGAAAAAAGCTTCGGTTATGAGAAGGTAGAAGAGTGCATTATCATACGACATCCCATTTACAACTTTTTGACTTCCATAAACAACTGTCCACAAATTTGAAAAAACAATCATAATAATTATCATCATAATCAACCGTAAAATAATTGTTTTTTTATAAGCGAGTTGCTCTTTCAACCCCATTATGATCATATTTATTTCTAAATTATTTGTCATCTTCTGTACCTTCTATAAACAGATGCTTCACAATTTGTGAAAGAGAAATATTTTTTTCTTTATAGCTTACAATCGAGTATTGTTGTAACTGTTTCAATAGCTCATTTACATTATCTCCACTATTCTTTACAGTTATCTCATGCGTATAATCATCTTGCTCCTATGTCAATAAATGGCACATCTTTTTCTAAACACTCGTTCTAATTCT
>CALFSK010000073.1 GCA_937916845.1 uncultured Lactobacillus sp.
AGAATTAGAACGAGTGTTTAGAAAAAGATGTGCCATTTATTGACATAGGAGCAAACAACGTTAGTCATGAAAAACATGTCTATTCTACTCTTTCAGTAAAGTCAATCTTGAGTTTAGCTTGCTTACTACAAGCCTTAAGAGCAAAATCTTTAGTTGATATTGGACCATATGATGAAGATAGTGAAGACCTGGATCTTTTGGATCAGATTAATGAATTATTCAGCGCTGGCTTGATTCGAGTTTCTGAAAATAGTAGTACAGATACGTTCTCGGGCTTTAAATCTGGGGATAAAGCGGTTAAGTTTTATCCCAATCGGGCTAAATGGAATGTTTGGGTAAAGGATGATCGTCTTAGTGAAAAACAATTATTTGAATTACTTAAAAATCCTCATCCAGGATTAAGTTTTGATCAAGATGAAATAATCACTCAATATCAAGAATTGGCAATAGATGTAATGACAGAGATATTTGAAAAATATATTGCTGACTATAGATTTACTATTAAAACTGATAAAGAAGTTGATTTAGTTAAGGAAAGTTTGAACCGGTGGTTAGTAACTTATACTCCAGGCCAAATTTATAATTTAATCTGGCGTTCTGCCAGACAAGCCTATGCTGATATAGGTTCCAATAAAGCTGGAAATTATCGGTATCATCCAATTCATTTTATTGTTAAAATAATGGATCAAAAAGCGATACAGCTAGCTAAAAAGCCGAAAGAGTTCGAATCATACAGTTATCCATTTAAAGTATTTCCAGAACCACTCAAAGCACAGATATTCTTTGGTGAGATGTTGGTGCAACCGGGGTGGTTCTTAAATCCAATCCCACAATTAAGAGTTAAAAAAGATTTAGTTTCGTTGGCTTCCGATAGGCAACTAAGTGAAATGATTGATCAGGAGTGGGATGATGAAGCCGAGATTCCAAAAATTGTAAGTGAAGCTGCATACTACTACGTTAGTGATTTTGGAATTGTTGTATGTGATAGGGCAGACGAGGAAACATTGTATTCGAATCAGATAGCTATTTATGGAGCTTTTAAATCTTATGATGTGGATGAAGAACATTTCAATTGGTTTGATCTTGCAAAATCAGTATTTAGCATTAATCGCTTTTATGGTTTGGCTTACTTAATGACCTTATTATTAAAATTAGAACAATCTAATGCTATCAGAAAAAATGATAGTGATGATTTATAATATTGTTATTCTTTCGAATCATTTTTAATTGGTTAAACAAAATTACAATCACGAGGAGAATGTATGGTCATGCTGCGTACTGTGACTGATGAAACAAAATTGTCTGAAATCGGATTCTTCATGAATGAAGCCGAGAACAATAGGCGAGCAGATGCCACTTACCATAAAGTGGTATTTCATGTTCATTCGCCTGAATCACACGATTATTTACCTTTGTCGTTGGATCCGCATAATGATGCTCAAACAAAAGTATGGACCGAATTAGATTTGTTTCAATATGGTATTGATAAGGGGTATTGGGGTGCAGATTTTTGTGTAAACAATAATGATACTTATAGTAACCAATGTGAACATCTGGCTTTTTTATTACTGGTGGCAAAACTTGTGCAGCAGCAGGTTGATGGATTTATACTTACGGATCACAATACCTTTAATGGTTTCCATAAAGCTAATGAAGCAATATCTGAATATAAGTCGTATCATGATGACGTGAAAATAAATGTTATTCAAGGTATTGAAGTGTCTTGTGCAGATTCGGTTCACGTGATCGGGATATTTGACAAAGAGTCAGATATTACTGAATTTAAAGACTGGCTTAAAGATCATTTGGTTTCTATTGAACAAGGCACGTTTAAGACGAGTGTTGAAGTTTTACAAAAGATTATTAAATGTGACGGTCTTGGGTATCCAGCGCACTTAAATACTTCCGAATTGTTTGGAAATGATAATGCGTATTCGGGTGCATATAAACAGACCCTAGTTACATTGCCTGGCATTAGTGTTTTTGGTGTTAAAAACATGGAATGTTTACCTGCATTAACTGTCAGATTAAGGCAATGTGCTGACAATTTTGATTTGTTACCAATTTTGGAAGACGATTCACATTCAGTTCCAGTTTTAGGTGAAAAGTATGTTTGGATGAAATGTAAAACTGTGAACGCTACCGCAATAAGAAATGCATTTAGAGATCCAAAAACTCAGCTTTGTAATTCAATAAAAAAACCGGTCGCACCGAATAACAAAATAATTTCGTTATTTATTGGTGGAGAAGGATTTCTTGGAAACCATTCTGCTGATGTAATCCGATTTTCAGATGAATTGACTTCACTGATTGGTGGTCGTGGTGTTGGAAAAAGTACTGTTTTACAATGTTTAGATTTTCTGACTACTGGGAAAGTTAGTAAGGCAAGGATACTTAAACATATCCTTGATCAAGGAACGTTATGTGTACATGTAATGAATAATAATGAAAATTATTATGTTTTGATGCTCAATACTAATGTTGAAAATAATCTTAAAACTGTGGCTGATTATGCGGATACGGAAAACGGCAAGCTAAAATACTTAGATTCTGCAAGCATACAAAGAAAGCAGTGGTCAATTGTTAAAAATCGACTACAAGTATTTAAAGGTGAGCTAGATTTGAATCATGAAGTATCTGAAACAGCAAAGATGAAAAAAGTTTTTAGTCAGATTGGCATTCAATCTTTTGAAGCTACAACCTTAATTAATGCTGCTAAAGCAGAAGATATATCAGATTTTGTCCGCCATATTTTGAATTTAACTTCAAAGTATAGATTGAGAATTGGTAAGAGACACTTGGATGGCGTATTAACCGGTGCAAGGGTTAAAAAGGCATTGGCTGGAATAACGACTAGTTATCAATTTCATGAAAAGCAATTAAAAGAATTATTGACAATTTTTAACAAACGAGAAAACAATAAATTATTGTTGGAAGTAAAGTTACGTAATGATCTAGATGAAGATTATTGCGTAATGTTCTGGCTTAATATATTGCAGTTATCAGGAATGTATTCAAGCAATCTTAAGAATAGCTTTAATAATTGGCAAATAGACAGACAAGGTGTGATTGATTTTGTGTTGGCTTTGTCAAAAAAGTATGGAGTATTAGAATCTGTAGCCATGATTCTTGATAATGACACCTCCAATTTGACTAGAGTTTTGTTTCCAATAACACGAGAATATGAGGATAGGAGATTTGATTGGGCGGACAAGGAAAAAGTGTCAGATAATGTTGATAAATTTATAAGTCAAATTGACGGAAAGATTAAAGAAAATTCTAATATTGTT
Organism: uncultured Lactobacillus sp.; assembly: GCA_937916845.1. Taxonomy (GTDB): domain Bacteria; phylum Bacillota; class Bacilli; order Lactobacillales; family Lactobacillaceae; genus Lactiplantibacillus; species Lactiplantibacillus paraxiangfangensis. Next base: position 3,291 of record CALFSK010000073.1, read on the forward strand.
GAGGGTTATTTAAACCAGCGACTGCTTAAAATGGAAAAATTCACGTTAAAATTTAATGTTGCTAATTCTTCTTATTTGGAAAGGGTAGTAAAGCCTAAATTTCACGAGGTAAGTGAGCTATCAATGGGGCAAACAATTGTAGCAATGTTGTCATTTGTTTTGAGTATGGGGAGTTTAACAGGCATTAAAAATCCTATTCTATTAGATCAGCCGGAAGATAATCTTGATAGTCAATACATTTATCATAATTTAGTTAAAGATTTAATTGCTCTGAAACATGAACGGCAAATATTGTTAGCATCTCATAATTCCACTATTGTTGTGAGTTCGGGTAGTGAGTTAGTACTTTCGATGCATTCTCCTGATGCAACAAATGGATGGGTGAAGGTTCAGGGATATACAGCGGAAAAAAAGGTATTGAACGAAATAATTGCCGTTATGGAAGGAGGGGCTACGGCAATGCAAGAAAAACTTGGACTGTATAATAGTTTACTGTGAGCACGGTAGTGAATAAAAGTTATCAATTCCTGAAAGAGGTATGGTCATAAGTATATACACTGTTAGTGGCAAGCTCGTAATTGAATGAAGAAGTAGGAGAAGTATGGCTTAATTCATGGTTACTTAGACCCCGCCGTAGCAAATTAAACCGGTAAAGCATGCAGTAATAATAAGATATGTATTATTCGTAAGGATACCCTCCTTAATAATGTCAAACAGTGAATTCAGATGATTCATCTGGTGTTGAAGTCTTGTTACCATGGATATTTACAAGATGTAATACTAAAAATTGTTTTGAAGTTGATTGTATATCCATTTTTAATTAAAGCGGTTGCATTTGCCCTGTGACTTCGATAGAGTGGAATAGTAATCTAACTTTGAGAGGGTATTGATATGTATAAAATGATTGTTTGTGACTTAGATGAAACCTTGATGAACGACGACGGTTCGCTATCCGATGGTAATTCGGCTGCGATTCAAGCTGCCAGTGCTAAGGGTGTTTACTTTGTACCTAATTCGGGCCGGAGCTATACGTCGTTTCAAAATGACTTAGCAAAAATGAAATTAAAGGACCAACCTAATCAGTATTCGATTTCGTATAACGGTGGTTTAATCGTTGAAAATAAAGGCAACCGGCCGATGATCGTCAACGCAATGCCGTACGAAGTGGGTGAAAAAGTATTCGCCGCTGGGATTGCTAATCCGAACGCTGCGACCCACGTTTATACCCAGGACGTTTTGTATATTTACAATCAAACGCCGGATGATTCCGCTTATCTACGTAACCGGGGCGTTAGTTTTGAAACCGTTGATGACAATGACTTCAGTCGCTTTAAGGACATGAACGTGATGAAGATTATCATGGCGCTACCAACCATGGCTGAACGGAAACAAATACGTTCGGATGTGGAAGCCAATGTTGATCCATCGCAGTTGGCCGTGACGTATTCGTCAGATCGTTACGTTGAATTTAACCCTGCTGGGATTGATAAAGGGAGCGCAGCTGTTCAGCTTGGAAAATCACTGAACATTCAACCGAGTGAGATCATTGCCGTTGGGGATAATAATAACGACTTACCAATGCTAGAAGCAGTCGGGTTGCCAATCAGTGTGGCTAACGGGATTGATAAGGTCAAACAAACAGCCAAATACGTGACTACGGCGGACAATAATCATGATGCTTTAGCAGAGATTATTAACAAATTTATTCTATAATAATCAAAAGAAATCAATTTGTAGCGTTCACCGTTTGAATTAATCGTTTTACAAGTGTTATGATGGTTATTGAAAATATGGTGGCGTACTATAAATTTTCCAGTAGGTAACGCTAAACATCATTGAATGGGGGAACACGCATGAGTGCGATTCGCGACGATTTGGCTAAAGCGATTAAGAATAAGCAGCTCGTTGAGATCTATTCTAAAGGGACCAACGAACAATTTAGTGTTGGTTTTGTTGTTCAACAGGACGAAAAATTTGTACTTGTCAAAGCAATCAACGTTGATGGTGAACTAGATGGTTTGGTCGTCTTCCGCAAGGCTTCCCTTGCTAAGGTCGTTAGTGGGACGGATTATTTGAAGAGTATGGCCACGATTATTACGCTAGCCCAACAACGCGGTTACTATGACGTTTGGAACACGGAACGGTTAGTTGTTAAGTTCTTAAAGAAATCTGATAAGCATTCATTACTGAAAACCTTGTTAAATCAAGCGTTCAAACACGATCGAGTCATTCAGTTATCCGGTCGGATCAAGAAGCATGGGGACAGCTATACCGGCTTCATTCACAGTGAACACAAAAAATACGTGGAATTCAACTACGTTAATATGTTTGATCTAACGCAACGCCCACAAATTGCGGTTCGTTACGCTGAAATCGATGAAGCGAGCCTACACAGTTTTGAAACGTTCAATACAACCGCGGTGATTGAAAGCTTTATGCCCGGTGACTTTCATTAGAAAAATCAATTTTTATTGTTAAAGCTAATCATATGGGGATGCGACTCTGAATCGCATCCCTTTTGTTTTGGTATGGCTTTCAAAGGCCGATTAAAACGCAACGAAACGTTAAAGATTATTAAGTTTTGTTAGCCTAAATATACAAACTGATAGTCTTTCGCTACAATAAGAGTATTGAACCATCGGTACGCGGGGAAGGGGTGCAGTCATCGTTTACGTTTATTGGTACATCGCCGCCTTTGACCACTGGTATTCGGTCATGTTGGTGTTTATCCTACAAATTCTGATGAATCGTGAATTGCGGCAACGCAAAGTTTACGTCAGCGTCGTATTCATGGCAGCGTTCTTAACGGGACTGTACATGCTGTATGATGATTATTCAGACATTATTACGTTCTTAGTGAACTTGGGCTTACTCGCGTTTGTTCGTAGAAAACGATACTTTATCGTAACGAGCTTAACGGCAACGTTAGCCTACATTTTGTTCAGTTTCTTTGGTAATTACGCCACCGAGACGATTTTCCACATCTTCAATTTTGGCCTGGACCAGTGGAGTGGTTGGCTATTTGAAGTGGTTGGCGAGATTATCGTAACCGCCTGCATGTTGGCAGTCGCGCTCAGTTTTAAAATGATACAAAAGCGTCATCCACACCAGTTTAGTGATGATTTGATGCTAAACGTGATCGTGAGTGCCTTGGTTGTGGTGGCGATCGCCTTCTTTGCGATTACCACTGCGGCGGATAACTATAACATTGGGTCAGGATTCTTAGGAATCTTAATGATCATTCTAGTGGCCATTCTGATGATCAATGCGGGAACGTTTATTTATCTATTTTATAGCTATACCATGCGGGTGCAGGCTCACCGGCAAGCATTGGAACGGCATCAATATGATATTTACGTTGATAACCTTGAAAGTAGCTATCAAAATTTAAGAAAATTCCGGCATGATTATCAAAATATTTTGTTGTCGCTGGGCGAGTATATCAATACGGCCCATGATCCGGAATTGAAACACTATTTTGATTCGGTCGTTGACCGGTCAAAGCAAAGTTTGACGCGGGACTTCGGCCATTTTGATAATTTGGAACAGATTAAGGATAAATCGCTAAAAGCCATTATCCAAAATAAGTTTTCCGCTGCGCGCCAAGCCGGTATTCAAGTACGGTTGGAAGCTGATACGCCGGTTGAACACCTATCAATTGATCCGGTCACCCTAGCCCGGGTTAGTGGGATTTTACTAGATAACGCGATTGAGGCCGTTACCAATCAGGCGGACGGGCAAATTGCCGTGGCCGTCGTGAAGTATCCTTGCATGGTCGAGTTGATGTTTACCAATTCGTTACGTGAACCAATTGCGCGGTTAGATAACTTAATGGTGGCCGGTCACACCTCCAAAGGGGCGGGACACGGGCAGGGGCTTGCAACGGTCCGTGAATTACTCGATCCGCTGCCTAACGTGACGTATGAAATCAGCGCTCGTAAGCGATTCGAGTTTATTATTAGTATTGAAAGTGAGTGAATGAAGCATGTTAAAAACTTTTATCGTTGAAGATGATCCGGAACAGTTAGCTACGTTAAAGCAGACCATTACGAATCATATTATGATTAATGATTTTGACATGGAGGTGACGCTCGCAACGGGCCGGGCGCAGCAGCTTTTAGATTACTTAATGGCGCAGCCCGCGGTTGAAGGACTCTATTTCTTGGACATCGAATATCCCGGTCAGACGTTAAACGGCTTAGAATTAGCGACGAAGATTCGTGAATTAGACGTTAACGCCAAGATTGTGTTCGTATCGACCCACTCGGAAATGGCCTTTTTGACGTTTGAACGGCGGATTGAACCCCTTGATTTTGTCGTTAAGGATTTGGGCCCTGACATGGTTAAGGCTAAGGTTGAAAAGGATATCCGCGTCGCTTATGAACGCTATACAAAGCAGGGTGCCATTAGTAAGGTCATGTTTTCTTACTCTAAGGGTGGCCAATTATTCAACCTGCCCCTGGACCAAGTGTTATTTATCGAGACGGGTGCAAGCCGTAATAAATTGGAATTGCATTTAATTGACCGACTGGTTCAATATAACGGCAAGATCAGTGATGAAACGGTCGCACATCCAGAATTATTTCGGGTGCATAAAAGTTTCCTAGTTAATCCGCAAATGCTTGTACGGGTTGATAAGCAACACCAGCTCGGTTACTTTGAGAACGGGGAAACGGTCGACATTGCCATTCGTAAAATGCACGACCTGTTGCAGCTGATTAAGACGTCCGAATGGTCGATTGAATTGAGCTAACTGACTCTAATGTAACAAAATCGTTATTTTCAATAAAAACAAATTAACGTTGGTGCAGGCTATTTTAGGCTTTGCACCTTTTTTGTGGCGTCAACGCTTTCTTCGCTTATGATAAAGTCATTAAGTTACCGGTTATGGGGACCGGTCTGGGGGGTGCGTTGATTGAAACAATTTTGGTCACTGACATTAATGGTGATTGCTGGCTGTGTCTTGATTTTTGGCTCGGAATATAGTTTACAAGGGGATTATCATCGGCATAGTCGTCACCAAGTTGCTGCCAAGATGGCTTATCATTCAAGCGCCGAAACGGCGACCATTCACGGTCGAACAAAGCACGGGGTCATTGTGACTTTTCACAGTGGCAAAAAAGTTCGGCAAGTTATTTCTAACAAGCAGGATGGTCGTTTCTTAGTTCGAATGTCCGTTAAAGGTCAGAAGCGAGTTGTGGTTCAAGTAGTAGGGTTAAAATCTAAGGTATTAAAAGTACCGGCAGCGTCAAAGAGTTAACGATCATTTATAAGTCCATGGGGACAAGGTCTAGACGGGGGTCTAGGCTTTTTTGTTTGGGCAGCGTTTTGCTAAAAAAAGATTAAGCTTGTGGTCAAGTAGTAGGCGGCTAGGCCTTTTTGGCGTAAGGTGAAAACGATAGATAAAGGAGAGTCATTTTATTTTATGGTAATTATTGGCGTTATTTTAGCCGTGGGGATCATTGGCACGTTCGTCTTGCGCATGGGTTTTCATTTTCGATTGTCGATGGGAACCTTGACGGAGACGGCGTTTGCCTGTTCCTTGCTAAATATCGGGGTGTTCTTGCTTTTTGTCCTGCTAGGCCAGCTAACGGGGCCAGCGTTCATTGCGGAACAGGCGTACCTACCACTTTACCGGGTATTTCAGGGTGGGCTGATTCCGCTAGTTGGAATTGGACTATCCATTGCGGGGATGGTGCGTGAGAAGGGACTCATGAACTGGTGGTTATTACAGTTCAACTTACTATTTTTGATTTTTGACGTTTTATTAGTGTGGTTTGGCAACATGGCGAGTTAGGTTAGCGGCAGCCGAGTGGGGTGCCGTTTTTTTGTTGGAAAAATTGCAGAATTTATTTCTCTAGCGAGTGTGAATTTTTGATGACTTAGAGAAATGGCCTTACCGCTGGAAGCAGTAAGGCCATGTATTTAGACATATAAGTTGTATATGTTTTTTGCTTATCTTAGAAGGAATGTTTTATCTGAATACACGTTTTAAATATGAAATAGTTATTAAAAAAATATTTTTGGTGCACTTTTAGTACACTTTTAAACAAAAAAATGACTCTACCGCTATACAGCAGTAGGGCCAAAGAGTTAGGTTTAAGTACAATATGGGGGATTGTACTTGCTTGTCCATCCACTTTGGGGGAGTAAAATGAACAAGTGTATAACTATTAGGTACAAGTATATACTATTACATAATTGTGAAGAAAGTGTGAAGATTTCGTCTAAACCATAAAAATTTCTGTATTATTCTTTAACTGTGGATTTTATTTTCTATTCTATTTGCTTATTTTAAACGATTATTTTATAAATTACAGGGGGATGCGACTGAAAGTTAGACTTGCGAACACGTGTCTGAATCCCAGCCCTGCAGTAAAATAGGGCCGAGAGGTGAGAACGGATGAAAATAGTCGATCGCGGTCTGAGCTGGATTTGGCGGGTCTTTATCATGGTAGGCCTGATCCTGGGTGTCATTACCCCACCAATGTTACTTAGGTTAATTAACCAACTTAAAGGGGTTCAAAGCATGGTTGGCTGGCGAATTGCCATGACCGTTCTGTACTTTGCGGTCTTTTTTCTGGTCAGCTTTGCTGCGGTAAACGCGATGCGCCATTATACGGGGGTATATCAGTTAGCTAAACTGCAGCCCCACGATTGGCGCTTGATTTTCAGTGGCTATTTACTCATTGTCATTCTCGAAAGTAGTTTTGAAATCATTAACCGGTTAATTTATCATCAGACGCAGACCCAGAATAATGTCGCAATTAAAAATTTAATGAGTGGTAGTTCGCTGGCCTTCTGGATGATGGGCCTCAGCGCAATTTTTTTAACACCCTTGATGGAAGAATACGTGTTTCGCGGTGCTTTGACTAATCTATTCTTCAAGCGCGAGTGGCTGAAAGTTTTATTAAGTGGCTTGGTTTTTGGGAGCTTGCATAATAGTTCCACGTGGCCTAGTTTTTTAACGTACGTCATGATGGGTCTGATTTTAGCAACCGTCTATCGATTATCGGGTAAAATCCAAGTTGCCATTATTTTGCACTTTGTGATCAACGCCGCGGCAATTGGCTTGATGATGTTACAACTGAAGACCTAAAAAAGCTCCTGGACAGTTGTCCAAGAGCTTGCAGTGTAAAACTTTATAATTCGTCACCAGTAAATTTAACGGTACTTGGGTCGGCTTTTTTAATCCGATCCGCCGCAAAGTTAACGGTGTCGCGGGTCTCATTATAGGTCTTTTCATCCATGCCCAATAATTCCATGCACGTATTAACGTGGGCAAAAATTTCAGGCTTAGTATCGATAGCCTTTTGTGATAGTGAAATATTCACTTGTCGTTCGTCGTTTTCGTCACGTTTTCGTTCGACCCATCCCTGTGTCTGCATCCGTTTGAGTAGCGGGGTAAGGGTCCCACTGTCCAAGTTGACGTGGGAACCTAATTCCCGGACCGTCATTGGACTATTTTCCCATAAAGCTAGTAGCGTAATGTATTGGGGATAGGTAAGCTTAAATGGCGCTAAAGCCTCGGCGTAGAAGTGGTTAAACCGCTTGCTAGCGGTGTATAGGGCGAAACACAATTGTTCGTCCAATAAAATATTTTTTGTTGGCGTTGCCATTAAACTGACCTCCTTGAACTCTTTCTAGTACATTGTACGCAATTAATTAGCCAAATGCAATTAAATATCACATTTACTTATAACACTTAATGTAAATAATTATAAGAGAGAAGAAAATTAACTTGCGAGTGCAAGTGAGCTATTCGCAATACACTTTAAAAAGAGCTTTGCCATGGCTGTTTGGTTGATGGCAAGGGTGTGATTGTCCGTAAACGCATATAGTGGAACCTGATCAGGTAACGTTTTCGCCACGTGGTGTTCAACCGGAATGAGACAGTCAATGGTAACTTTGTCATGTTTGACTGAATCAGCCATTTTCGGGGCCGTTTTGATGGTCAAAGTGGCACGAACCTGGTAACTAGTACGGGGCGCATTTGCCACGTGATGGACCCGAACGCCATGAAGCCGGGAACGTAACTGGAACCCGGAGCTGGCGGTCACTTGTAAACGTTGTTTCAATTCAAGCTCATAGTCTTGTTGATTGTCGATATTTTTCAATCGAATCTTAAAGTGGCCGAATGGAATCTCGCGGTCCTGATGTTGGACCGCTAAGGCGTGTTGTTCAAACTTAGTCGTGAGGGTCACCGGTTCGAACGTATATTGTTGTAAAAGTTGTGTTGCTGTTTTCAAAATATCACTCCCTAAGCCCTAATTTAGTCTTTCTATTGAAAATGGTCAATTAATTTGCCAACGTTTGCGACCTAAGTGAATATCAAGTAAAATTAGAGTAAACAGGGGGTTGGTAACGATGTTTATGACAACCGGAGATCTACAGCGGGCCCACATGATTAAAGGGGTCGTTTCGGTAACGAAACACTTAATGTTTGAATCGGACGAAATTGATCAGTTTGAACGTTTAGATGATTTAATCGAACAAGTTAAACCAGCACTATTAAAAAAAGCGGAGGACAGTGGTGGCGACGGTTTAATTTACGTCAACTTCAATACGAATATTGCGCAAATGAGCGTTGCACCACGGTTTCTGGTCGTGACCGGTTACGGCACGGTCGTTAAACTGGTAGATGAGTCTGTTTAGTTCAGTTTTAGCTTGAAATGACAAAGGGTTGAACTTCGGTTTCAGTCCTTTTTTTCGTGGTGCGCTCGTTCGCACGGGAAGGGGTTGCTATGGCAACAAAATTTACACATGGGTTTATCGATGTTCAAGAGGCGCAACAAAATAATTTGAAGTCCGTTAGTTTGCAGGTGCCGAAGTACGCGACAACGGTATTCGTTGGTCTATCTGGTTCCGGTAAATCGTCATTAGTATTTGATACGATTGCTGCGGCGTCTCGTCGAGAACTGAACGAAACGTTTCCGAGTTTTACCCAACAATATTTACCCAAGTATGGGCAACCCCATGTTAAAGCAATTGAGCATTTACCCGTTGCCATTGTGATTGCTCAGCAGCGCTTAGGAAAAAATGCGCGGTCGACCCTTGCGACTTATACGGGGATTTATTCCTTGCTCCGGTTGTTATTTTCACGCATTGGCCAGCCGTTTATCGGTTACTCCGATACGTTTTCATTTAACTTGCCCCAAGGGATGTGTCCCACCTGTCAAGGCCTCGGCTACGTTGACGATATTGATGAGCACCGGTTAATTGATCCAGAGAAGTCACTGAATCAAGGTGCCATCACGTTTGTGAGTTTCTCACCAGACACGTGGCGTTGGCGGCGGTACGCGACGAGTGGCTTATTTGACGATGATAAGCCCATTAAAGACTACACCGCGGCGGAGTACGAGTTACTGATGCACGCGCCCCAACAAAAGCTGGATCATCCGGGTGAAGGTTTTCCGCGTACCGCTTTGTACGAAGGCGTCGTCCCGCGGATTCGCCGGTCGATTATTGGCAAGAAGGAAGCGCAGCATCATCGTGATGCCATCGCGGCAATCGTGACGCGTAAACCTTGTCCGGCTTGTCACGGCACCCGGTTAAAGCCGGAAGTATTGACGAATCAGATTAATGGGAAGAATATCGCTGAAGTGAGCGCGATGGACCTCAAACACTGTTTGGCCTTCTTAGCGGCCATTAACGTGCCGTTAGCGGTTGACGTCGTGCGGGAATTAACCACTAAGATCCAGTCACTAGTGGATATTGGATTAGGCTATTTGACGCTTGATCGGGGAACCAGTTCGTTGTCCGGTGGGGAAGCGCAACGCATTAAGATTGCGAAGTACCTGACGAGTGCCTTGGTGGACATGGTCTACATTTTGGATGAACCGAGTGTGGGGCTCCATCCGCATGACATTCAGTTAATCAAACGGGCACTGACTAAGCTAAAGGATAAGGGCAATACGATTTTAATCGTGGAGCATAACCCGGCAATGTTCGCGTTTGCGGATTACATTGTTGAAATGGGACCCCAGGCAGGTGCGGCTGGTGGTCAGGTGACTTTCACGGGGACTTATCCCGAGTTATTAAAGTCAGACACTTTGACCGGAAACTGGTTACGGCGAGCACATACTTGGCGATCAGAGCGCACCGCAACCGGTCAAATTCACTTAACGCACGTGCAAGAAAATAATTTGCGCGACGTGAGTGTTGATGTACCGTTAGGAATTATGACGGTGATTTCCGGTGTGGCCGGTTCGGGGAAAAGTTCGTTATTAACGGCGTTGAAACGGGAACTGCACACGGATTATATTGACCTAGCGCAGACGCCAGTGGGAATCAATATCCGCTCAACCCCGGCGACGTATTTAGGGATTTTAGATAATGTGCGCCAGTTGTTTGGTAAAACGAATGGTGTGGCGACGAGTTGGTTTAGCTATAACGGTAAGGGTGCCTGTCCCCGGTGCAAGGGGAAGGGCGTCACGATTACGAATATGGCGTTTATGGATCCCGTTGTGCAGACCTGTGAGTTGTGTCACGGCCGGCGGTATAACGAGACGGCGTTGTCCTATTCGTATCACGAAAAAACCATTGCGGACGTTTTACAGCTGTCCGTAACGGCCGCAAAGGACTTTTTTAAGGAGACGCCTAAAGTCGCGACCCAGTTAAATGATTTGGACCGGGTCGGTCTAGGCTACTTGACCTTGGCGCAGCCGTTGACAACGTTGTCTGGCGGTGAGCTTCAACGGTTGAAGTTGGCGGTCGAATTAGGGAAGAAGGGGACCGTTTATTTGTTGGATGAGCCGACTGCAGGGTTGCATTTGCAAGATACGGCCCGGTTATTGAAGTTATTCGATGAACTAGTTGCGGCGGGGAACTCGTTAATTATTATTGAGCATAATTTAGCGGTGATCAGTCAGGCGGACTGGTTGATTGACGTGGGCCCAGACGCTGGCCGGTATGGCGGTCAGATCATGTATAGTGGGACGCCACGTGCGTCGGTTGATGTTTCTAAGTCGCGGACGGGGATGGCTTTAAAAGAATGGTTTGAAGAATGAAAAAAGGTGACTGGCTAGGGCCGGTCACCTTTTGTGTCTGAAAATAAAAATCCACTCAACTTGTGAGTGGATTTTTGATATGGAGTCAAGCGTTTGTGTTTCTATGCTTTATGATCTTTAAACGCTAAATGCAACCAATAAAAAAACAAAATACCAGTAATGATTATCGGTAAGATAGCATAGTGCCGGAGCGGTCCTAACGCTATTACTTGCCAAATAAAAATTAGACTGATAATGAAAAAGATAATTGTTAAATCCAAAATTATATACTTTAACTTTGGCATTTATTTTTCATGCTCTTTTGTAATGGAATAAACTTATTAAATACATCACTTCAAAGCAACTTGCCTTACTTCAAGGGCGGTATGTGGGAATCGAACCCACGCGTGCCGGAGCCACAATCCGGTGCGTTAACCACTTCGCCAATACCGCCATCACGTTGATTTCTTATCAACATTAACTAGTATACACCTCTTTGGAAGCTTGCAAAGCCTGTTTCATGAAATTCTGAAATTTTTTTGCATAAATATAACCAAAAGGTGGATGTGGGGACTAAAGTACGTGAAATAGTGTTGGTGTAACATTTTCTAACAGAATAATTATTGAATAAAGTTAGTGATTGTACTGCAGCCCTTAATGTTTCGCCCGGAAACTATTGGGAACTCCTAACTATTAGGGCATTTTTAACAAAATAAAAACCCCCGACAAGTCGGAGGTCCGTGTCGGCCTAAACCGACTATCTGTTAAAAAATGCCCCAGGCAGACATAGGCAATATTGTTATAATAGCATTTTGAAGACGTCAGCGACAAGCAAAGACAAATTTAAAAAAACGCGTTTTTTTATACTTGCTATTTATGCAATTAAATGAATGTTTATTATCAAAAATGAATACTGGATTTCGCTTCGTTTTCAGTCTGTGGGCTATTAAAAAGTTTGTCTAAAGAGCCGGAAATTTTTTCATCCGAACGTGCTTTATACTCATCAATTAGGTATGCGTATATCCGGGACGTGGTGCCAATATCAGAATGACCAAGACGTTTCGATATAATGTATAGGTCAATGTTCTGAGAGAGCAGGAACGCAACGTGAGAGTGCCGCAGACTATGAAAGTGGAATCCTTTTCGTGTGATGCCCAATGCTTTTAAGTCAGAGCGCAGAACTTTATTAACGCCGTTAGAGGTTGGAATGTCATGGGCAACGTTCTCAAATACCGTTTCTCGGTTATTTACCTTAAGTTCTTTCAGACTATCTAAAAATTGTTTGTTAACACGGATGGTTCTATTTGAGCTTTCGGTTTTAGTTGGCTTGAATCCACCACCTTCAACATAGTTCCATGATTTATTTATTGAGATAGTATTGAACGTGAAATTAATGTCTTTCCAAGTTAGTGCCATGATTTCTCCTAATCGTGCCCCAGTAAAGATGGCAGTCATGATCATGTATTGTGACGTGTAACGAGGATTGAGGTGATTCTGTACATAAGCTGTTAGTTGCTTAATCTCAGCTAGACTTAGGTAATCAATCTTAAGACTACGATTTTTGTCATAAGTGATAATTACGTTATAAGTGAAGTCAGTTTCAACATCTTTTTCAAAAACAGCATTGCCGACACAAGCTTTAATTAGATTATGCAGTTTCTTAACTGAATCTTTCGCATGATTTTCGCCATATTGGTTAATGAATTTTTGGTAATCCTTACGAGTAATATCTGCAATACGTGCATGAGCAAAGTAATTTTCTATTTCAGTATGGACTAATTCATATCTACGAGTCGTGATATAAGCAAGATTAGGTTTGCGGTACGTCTCATACCACGAATAGAAGTACTTAGAGAACTCGATAGATGGCTTCTTTTCTAGTTCACCAGAAAATTTACTAACTTCGAATGAGTTAGCAAATTCCTCTGCGTCTCGCTTACGGGTGAATGTTTTTCGTTTACTTAGGTAGTTGCCTGCATGATCTCTATACGAAATTCTTACTAGGTAACCTTTTTTCACACGTTTGATTTGTGCCATAATAAATTCCTCCTTGTGATATACTAGAAGGGCAAAAGGGTGCAACAGCCTTGTTAGTATTTATTCAAGTTAAGCACATCCATCTTCTTGGCGGGAGCGGATGTGCTTTTTCGTTGCAACGCGAGCGGCAGGATTCGAACCTGCATCTGCATAGTATCTAGTTAGCAATTCAAAGGAGTACCGTTCTACCGTTGAACTACGCTCGCATGTTGCCCGCTAGGCTGGTAGTGGGCAGGGTGCTACTTTCGTTTGTTGATCCAGTAAACTAACATGACGACTAGCGCTATGAAGCAAATGATGACAATTGCAATGGTAAAGTCGAACACGTGTGTGCTGTACGTTCCTACATACAATTCCATAGCTTTTACCCCGATTAAAATATATTTATACTAGTTCTACTTAGCATGTTTATACCCGGCTAAGCCGATAAAATATAATATCGCGATTGGCACCCAAATCACCATAACAATTGTTTGTGAAGAAATCCAGGTTGCCAGGATAAATAGTACGGCTAATATTGGCAAAAAGATGTGGCCTAGTGTTCCTAATATCTTCCATAGTGCTAGAAAGATGACGATCATTATTAGTAGTCCCATTGCAATTACTCCTAATTAATTAAATTTGACAGTGTTGCGTCTTTGATATTACTCATAGGAATATTGACTGTACTATGTCCACTCAACACGTCTGATGAATTGGATTCTCCAGTTCCATCCTGTATTTTAAAAATAAGTGGATTTTTGTTATTAACTAAGTTAAATGCTTCATATACAACATTTACTGATTTTCCGGGTAAAATTGATACTTTATGAAAGCTTAGGTCTTTAGTTGTGAGATTATTGGTATCATCATTATATAAATCATTAGGGTCGGCAATCTCATGATCGTCAGACAAATTTTCCTTAGTTGAATCGCTATTTTGATAAACAGTTAATCCTAAATTAGCATCTTCGTTATTTCCTGTTTGAATGTTATCGGTTGAGCGTGTCTTTTTAGAAGTATTGGTTATTTTTGCTACAACCACGATAGCTTCTTTACCGGTCTTAGTATTATCGTGGTAGGTAGGTACTTTCGCTACATTTGCAATTTCTACGGTACCGCGTGTTGGAAATACTGCTGTTTTGCCAACAAATTTAGCCTTAGTTTTATCAATTTTTTGCGCCTGAACTTTGTCATGAGCTTCCATAATTAGTTTTTCATTACTAGTTAGTTTTCCTTCTTGAGCGTGTTCGGCAATTTTACTAGTGTATTTTTTATTCAGTTGCGATGTGGTTTCCTTTTTTAGGTCGCTATTTGAACTTGAAGATTTAATACTAGAGTTCCCACAACCTGCAAGTAACAGTCCTCCTAATAAAACAGAACTGATCATAATAACTTTTTTCATTACAATAATTCCTCCAATTTCCCAGCTTTTACCGACATCCGTATCTGGTCTTATGTAAGTATAATACCGCTAAATATGCAGAACATGTGTTCTTTTCGGCACATAAGCATAGGAGCAATAAGCTCCTATAATATAACTCTGCCTATAATACGTACCTGGTCATATTTAACATGACGTGGTTCGTATTTTTTATTAATAGATCGCAAGATGACTTCATCAGAAGTGTAGTCGTAGTAAATTTGCTTACAAGTAACACCGTCACCATCAATTTCAACAATAGCAATCTCACCATTTTCAACTTCTTCCTGTTGATGGTAGAAGATAATTTGACCATCGTGGATTAGTGGCTCCATCGAATCGCCTTGTATACGGATGGCTGTATCTGCCCCGTGTGGAACGTCGGTGAAGTCATCATGTTCAATTTCTACATCACCATAGTTCAATTCAGTAGGGTTAGCGGCTGACTTACCAACGAGTGGCAAGTTAACAACTTTACTGTTTTGCTCTTTTAATTGATTGTCAGCGTAGTTATAAACATTTTGCTGACGATCAGGGTTTAATTGAATCATCTTTTTATTGGTATCATTAATAATGGAATCTTCTACTTTTAAAATGTCTTCTGGCTTTATGCCTAAGGCATCACAAATTTTTATAACGTTTTCTACTTTAGCGTTTAACACCCCACGTTCTAGAATTGAACGAACGGTGGTGTATTTCAATCCGGCATGTTCCGAAAAAGATTTAACGTTACCGTATTTGATTTCAATTAAATCTTTTAAATATTCTTCTTTATTCAAATCCATTCACTCCCTTAATATGTGTCTATTGTACCATGCGAAAAATCGTATGTATATAAGATTATTTAGAAAAATACGAATTTTTGTATTGACTCGATACGAAAATTCGTATATCATTAGGTCATGTTCAAGGAGGGCATTTATTTTTTTATTAAAACATACGAATTTTCGTACTTAGAAAGGAAGGAAAATATGTTGAATAATCTTAACAATGTCAGAAAAGAAAAAAACGTTTCTTTAGTAGATATTGCTGATCTGTTGAATGTTAGATACCAGACGGTGGCTGACAAAATAAACGGCAAGTCTTCGTTCAAATTTACAGAAGCTTTAAAAATTCAAGAAAAGTTTTTTCCTGAATACGAAATCAAGTTTTTGTTTACGCCAATGGACTACAAGCAGCCAGCATAGAAAGGAATGATTCACATGCAAGAAGTACAACAAGTTAAATTTAACGGAGATCTAATTTTAACTACTGAACAATTAGCTGAGTTTTACGGAACGACCACTAATCGAATCAAGCAAAATTTCAATAATAATAGAGATAAATTTGTTGAAGGCAAGCATTATTTCAAGTTGGATAGTGAACAGTTGGCAAGCTTTAAATTGCAGGTAGAAAATTTCGACTTACAAATTAGTCCAATGACTCGTTCACTTTATCTTTGGACAAAGCGTGGTGCTAGTCGGCATTCAAAAATGCTTGGAACTGATCAAGCTTGGGACATGTTTGATGAGCTGGAAGAAAACTACTTTAACCCGAAACAGTTTGCGCTACCAACATCGCCTAGAGAGATTGCCAGATTGGCATTGCAAGCCAATGAGGAAACGAATCAGCGCCTAGACAGTGTAGAGGGCGATGTTAAAGACCTCAAAGAGAACCAAGTTATTCCTAATCCTGAATATAGTGCGCTTAACCGGCGTGTTAATCAGTGCGTGTCGGAAGTCGCACATAGCTATGGTCATATCACACAGAAACAACGAGGCGAGCTGTTCAAAGATATCGGCAGTGGAATCAAGAAGATTGCTAACGTGAGTGCTCGGTCAATGCTACGCAAGAAGGACTACCAGATGGTAATGGACTTCATCAACGATTGGGAGCCGTCTACAGCAACTAAGACGATTATTCGGCAGACGTCACTTCGATTCGACAAGGAGCCAGCATAGGAGGCGAGTTAGATGGAAAAAATCAAAGACGCACTAGGAACGGC
>CALFSK010000074.1 GCA_937916845.1 uncultured Lactobacillus sp.
CACAAAAACTGGGTGTTGATGGAAATCCATCAACACCCAATATTCTAGAGCCATTAAAATAAGCTCTGACCATTAATTCTTAAACAAAAAATGAGTTGTGATAAAAATCACAGCTCATTTTTTATTGACTATTCTTTTAATCTGCGTCCCCAAGCGTGCCACTCGCTAGCAACGTCACCATGTGTAGCGTAGCAGGATAGTAGCCTTGTTTAACCAAGCCCATATCTAATTCAGGCGCGTACCGCTGACTCAACTTTTGATCATTTAACACGTAGGCCGCGTACGCAACCGGCGCGGTAAAGGCAGCACTATCATATTGTGCTAATAAGTTTCCACTTAAATCATGGACCGTTCCTGGCCGCTGACAGTGTCTGAAGAACTTCAGCATCTTGGCCGTGACGTCATAACTGATCCGACTGTGGTTCAACTGATAATCATAGGCCACCCGCCAAGGTACCCGGCAAGCGTTGAAGCCGTACTGGTGATCATACGGTGAATCCACCTGTTTAGGTAAAACCGACCCCACATCCAAGTTGCGGCCTTGGACCGTTACAAAATCCGCCATCAAACCAGTCTCGTATTTTCCACTTAACCGTTGCAACACGGTCTGGCTGTTATGAACAACTTGCGTCCACGTGCCGTCGTGCGTATACCGCGCGAACTTCCGGAAATAAGCGGTAATCAAGTCAGAAGAGCGCACCAATTCGCTACTCTGTCCGTCTTTGGCCCAGTCACCAACCCGTGGCAGCTTCGTCACCGGGTTGATTTCACGCGCCGCAATGGCCTTAAGCAACCGGCGCGCGAGTTTGCCATAGTCGTGCCGCCCTGGTTTACCACGCTGAGTCCAATACTCATCCGCTAAGATCAGGGCGTACGCAATGTCTAAGTCCCCATCGGTTGCACTAGTCTTCTCTGAAGCCGTGCTGACCATCCGTTTGCCGACTTGCTGCTGGCGCCAGGCCATTAGCGGGTTATCGCTGGAAATGCGGTGATCCATATAATACTGCGTTAACTGGTCAAACGTCTTTTGACTCCCAAACCCTTGTCTGGCTGACATAATCGCAATCAGCATCCCGTACCCCTGTGCTTCGGATAACGTCTGCTTCTTGTTTTTGTCTTCATTCGTAACGACAAACTTTGCGTTCGAATCCCCATATAAGTAGGTGCCTTTCCAGACACGGTAATGCTTCGCGACCATTGGTTTATTGACCTTAATCGTCGCCGTTGGTCGTTGGGTCACGTAGATTCCGACTCCCAACGCAAAAGCGGCGATGATACTCAGTCCACCAATTAAAAATTGCCAATGTCGTTTCAACTCTTTTTCCCCCGTTAAAAGCGTTCCGTCTTATACCATTTGGTTTGGCGTTTGCCAGTGACCTTATCCCTTAACATCTCTAACAATGCGACGATTGAAACTACAATAAACAGCTGAGCGTACGTAAAGTAAGCCATCACCGTATGCACAAAATTAGTGACCGTTGCCTGGCCGTAATCACTGGCCAAGGCAATGTTCATTTGTAACAAATACAGGTAAAACATCAACAACCAATTGATTCCAAACACGATAGCGAGTGGCGTCTCCAAAGAAACGAGCGGGTTGAGCTGCGGCCACCAAATACTGGCAATCGCTAAGGTTGTGTTCGTCACAAACAAGATGTTTGAAACGATGATAGCGACGCTAAACCACAAGTAGACGCAGACGTAATACAAGATTTCCAATTTGACCCGCCACGGTGTGCGGTCAAATAAGTAGCGCAAGTTGCTAAAAATCACTTCGTAGTTCCCGCGGGCCCACCGTTTACGCTGATGATAGTAGGTAAACAGGGTCTCGGGTTCCTGTTGAAAAGCCTCGGAACGATGCGCTAGCGCAATCAGTTTGCCCGACCGCATGAGCCGAAATGACAGCGCCGTGTCTTCGGTGAGGGCCCCGTTATTCCAGCCCCCCAACTCACGCACGACCTGCGTTTTGATAATAAAGTTCGTGCCCGGAATTCGGCCAATCTTAAACAGTTGCCACATCCCAGTATGTTGAATGCGTTGCGTATTCACGATTTCTAAGTGAATGCACCGCGTCAAAAAGTTCTGCTGATAGTTCCGAGTTTTGTTGCGGCCAAACACCGCCGCGTAGCGTTCAGGATCTTCTAAGCCCTTCTGGATTAAGAAGTAGAGCGCGTTGACTTCTGGCGCCGCATCCGCATCGTACACGCACAAGTATTCGCCGGTCGCAATCTTCAAGGCGTCGTTTAAGACCCCGGCCTTGCCCCCCGTTCCCGTTCGCTCAATGACTTGGAGGTTCCGCCCCGCAAATTCCGGTGTTGCCTTTAGCTTGCGAACCTGCGCCGCGGTCTGATCCTGACAATTGTCCGCGTAAACGAGCACTTCGACCCGTTTTGCCGGATAGTTTAAGTTAAGAATGGCGCGAACCGTTGCCTGAATCACCAAGGCTTCGTTGTGCGCCGGAACAACGATCGTCACACTGGGCGTCCGTTTTAACGGTGCCAAACTGGCCGAATTATTCTGCTTCAATTGCTTAAAAATAAACCAAACGCCGCCAATTAACGTCATCACGGTCACCGTCACGGATAACCAAATTGAGAGAATCGCAATGATGTATAACGTATTAATCACGGCGGCAATCCTCCTTGTTGAACCGGTGGACGGTCAATCTAAAAATGCGCCACCAACATAGCCCGAGGGTAATCACCGTCAAAGCTAAGAGAACTGTCACAATCGTACACATGGGCATGACCCACAGGCAGTTTTCTAATTCCATATTCATTCGTTATTTCTCCTATAAATACTCTCTGGCAATATCAGTTTCCGCATTCCGTTCCAGTTGTGCCAACGCTTTGGTGGCGTTACATTCCCGCACCATGTGCTGCGTCGAATAGGTGACCTGGCCGACCCGCAAAATTAACGCGTTGCTTTCCAAGCCAATGCCTCCCGCAACTTGGGCAATATTTTTCTTAAACTTATGCCGGATCGTTGGTGCCTTAGCGCGGCTGAGCATCGGTGACAAGATAATAAACTTACCAGCGCCCAAGTAGTACAACTGATCTTCGGCGTAGAGCAAGCCATCCAAGTGCTTCGCCGTTGACCGCAGTAACGCGTTAAACTGCTGGCTTCCTAAGAAGTTAACGACGTTTTCTAAGAAATCAATTTTGACCATCGTTAGCGTAAAACGGTAATTTTGTTCATGGTGCCAGACTAACTTCATTTCCCGTTTAATCGCATTATTCAGCGCGTGTTTATTTTGCGCACCGGTAATGAGTTCCAAGTCTGGTTTGGCGCGTTCTAAATCACTCAGCGTTGCCGCTAACGCCTTCCGTTTTAATAAATGGTGGTCTAACAGGAATGTTAAATAGGTCGTTAAGGGCGTAATCGTTAATAACGCGACTGCGGCCCAAAAGTACATTTCTCGGGTATAGGGCATGACCAGCATTAAACCGCCGGCACTCATCCCAACAAACGACAGCATACCGCCCAAGATAATGTAAGTTGACCGCCCTAACAACAGTCCGACGCCAAAGGTTCCCGCGACGACCATGAAGTTAAGCCAAGACCCATTGATGACACTAAAATACAGTAACGTGTATTGATACGCCAAAATGGCGAGTATCCCCATAAAAACAACGTTGTCGATCATTTGATGCTTCATATTGTAAATCCCCCATAGTGATGATTAGCTTTCCTAACGAAGCTTGCGTAAACTCAAGTAATACAAGCCGCCGACCACGCCGGCACCGCCAATAATATTGCCTAAATAGACTGGTATGATGTTGGTCACGAACTGCCCCCAGGTCGCGCCACCCTCAAAAATCGCTGCTGGAATCAAAAAGCAATTGGCAATACTATGTTGAAACCCAATGGCAACGAAGGCCATAATCGGCAACCAGATGCCAAGCATCTTACCAGCACCGTCCTTGGCAGCCATTGCCAGCCAAACAGAAATTCCGACCAGCCAGTTACAGCCGACCCCCGAAACGAGGCTCGCCCAAAACGGCATGGTAATTTTTGATTGCGCCATGGCAATCACCGTCACTTGGACGGGTTGTGCATGGGTTAGCCCCGTCACGTGGCCTAAAAAGAACGCCACGCACGTCGCCCCAATAAAATTCATGATTGTAATTTCTAATAAGTTCACTAAAAAATCACGCCAGCTGACCTTATGATCATAAGCCGATAAACTGACCACCATCATGTTGCCAGTCACCAACTCCCCGCCCATGAGCAGAATCACAATGAGACCTAACGGGAAGACCCCCGCGCCAAGGACCGGCGCAAAACTCGCCCAGGCTTTCGGCACGGCGGCCACCACCCGAACATCAGCGAGAAAGCCGAGCGCAATCAGCGCCCCACCAAAGAATCCTAGAATTAACTTAGCACCTAACGCTAACTTAACTTTCGCTTGTCCCTTATCAATTGCCTGTGTGATCACTTCATCTGAACTAAACACGACCTCCGCCTCCTTTTAATCTTACTGTCGCTTGTTACGGATATTATACTGGATAATTCACTTTATTTTATTAAAAAAATAACATTTGTTAAAAAAATCACAAAATAACGCAAAAAAAAGGATCTGACATTTTCTGTCAGACCCTTATTCTTATGCTAATTTTTTGTCTAAGATCCGTGACAATACGGATAACGCGTAACAAATTACGAAGTACATCAACGCAATCATAATAAACATTGGGATGATGTAGGCCGTATTTTGCCCGTAAATAATTTGCGCATGATTTAACAATTCCGGCAAAACAATGATGGTTGCCAGCGATGTATCTTTAATTAATGAGATAAATTGACTCACAATCGTTGGAATCGTCTTCTTGATGGCTTGGGGAAAAATAATGTGCCATAACGCTTGAACGTAAGTCATCCCGTTCGCACGCGCCCCTTCCATCTGACCGTAATCAACGGCCAAAATCCCGGAACGAACGATTTCCGCAAGCATGGCCGATTCGAAAATCGTCATGGCGAGGATCGTTGCGAACAAGATTCCCGGTTTAAAGCCCAAGTGCGGCAATCCAAAGTACGTAAAGAAGATGATCAAAATCAACGGTAAGTTGCGGACCATGTCGACAACGAAACCGACGACCGCGGATAAATACTTAATTTTAACGTAGCGTAACACGCCGAGAATTGACCCGATAATAAAGCTAGCAATGATGGAGACCACGGAAACTTCCACGGTCACCCAGAGGCCTTCGAGCAAAAAACGGATGTTAACCCACGAATAGGCTTGGATAAAATTTTGCATGCTGAATGCCCCCTTTAATTTGCCAGCCGTTTTTCAAGGTGCCGCATGTAATAGCTCAGCGGCAGCGTGATAACGAGGTAAAAGACCCCAACGACCATGTAACTGTTGATCGTATCGAGTGACAGTGACGCAATCGAGTTGGCTTGATACATCAGATCAAAGCCAGCAACGAACGCGAGCACCGACGAGTTCTTAACCAAGTTAATGAACTGATTTCCTAGCGGCGGAATGATAATTTTGAAAGCTTGTGGCAACACGATTTTACTCATGGCTTGCCAGTACGTCATCCCGTTCGCCCGGGCACCTTCCATCTGTCCCGGATCAACCGACTGAATCCCCGCACGGACCGTTTCAGCGATAAACGATGACGTGTAGATGGTTAACCCAATCGTCCCGGCCGTGAAACCGTCGATCTTAGCGACGTACAGTGGAATAATCACGTAAAAGAACATCGCAATCACTAACAACGGAATGTTCCGAAAGATTTCAATGTAAACCCGGCCGATAACGCGCATCGCCTTATTCGGCAACACTTCAAAAATGGCAAACATCGTCCCGATGATTGTACTAAAGACCAGTGCAATAACACTGGACAACAATGTATAGCCGATTCCTTGAATCAGCTCAGACCAGTAATGCGTTACGATATAGATCATTAGCGCGCCGCCTCCTTATAGTCAAAGCCGGGCACGTTGCCAAACCACTTCTTTAAGATGCGGTTATAAGTGCCGTCCGCTTCAATTTCTTTTAGGGCCTTATTCACTTCCGCTTTAAAGTCCCCTTGTCCCTTATTGATTGCAATTCCGTAAGGTTCCTTCGTAAAGGCGCCCCCAACTACTTGGTACCCGGGGTTTTGCGTTGCCATCCCGTAAAGGATCCCGTTATCCGTTGTCAATGCTGCGCCTTGACCGGATTTCAACGCCGTCATGGCCTGCGCGTAGTCGGATAGTTCCAACACCCGAGCTTTAGGTGCAAACTTCTTAATGTTAGCCACTGAGTTTGCCCCGGTCACCCCGAGAACTTTAGTGCCAGGTTTGTTCAGATCTTTCACAGATTTGATATCGCTCCCTTCCTTAACCAGTAAGGACTGGCCCGCGTCAAAGTACGATTGCGAGAAATCAACCTGCTTTTCACGTTCGGGGGTGATCGTCATCGTCGCAATGATCGCGTCGATGTTCCCATTTTTTAGCAACGGAATTCGCGTTTGACTCGTCACTTGGACAAACTTAGCGTGCCCGTTCTTCCCTAAAACGCGCTTAGTCACCGCCTTAGCAATGTCCACGTCAAATCCCTTAACTTGGTTGTCCTTCACGTCCATCAAGCCAAACAGCTTGGTATCGGCTTTGACGCCCCAAGTAATCGTATTGCTCGCCCGGTCGTTTTGTAAAACGTTTTGTTGGGATAACGACTTACGGGAACCGCACGCCGTCAGTACAATCACCAACAAGCTAAGTACTCCGAGCGCACTTGTTATTCGTTTCAACTTTTTCATCTATGTGCCTCCCCGCTTACTTAGTGTGCGATGATCTTGCTCAAGAATTGGCGGGCCCGTTCGTTAGCCGGTTGCCCATCGAAGAAGGTTTCCTTGGCATCATCTTCCAAGATTTCGCCATCCGCCATGAAGATCACGCGGTCAGCCACTTCGCGGGCAAAGCCCATTTCGTGGGTCACGACGAGCATGGTCATACTAGAATCTTCGGCGACTGACTTCATCACGTTTAACACGTCGTCAATCATTTCAGGATCAAGTGCCGACGTTGGTTCGTCGAATAACAGACACTTCGGCTTCATCGCAAGCGACCGCGCGATGGCGATCCGTTGTGACTGTCCACCTGAGAGTTGGCTCGGTAAATTGTTCGCTTTATCAGCCAACCCGACACTGTCTAACAGTGCCATCGCCAATTTTTTATTTTCGGCTTCCGGCCGTTTTAACACCAACCGAGGGGCAATCATAATATTTTCTAATACCGTTTTATTAGCGTATAAATTAAAATGTTGAAAAACCATCCCAACATTTTTCCGAATTTTGTTCATATCGGTCTTCCGGTCCGCCAAGTCAAATCCATTGACTAACAACTGCCCGGACTGAACCCGTTCCAAACCGTTAACGGTTCGAATCAAGGTACTCTTACCAGAACCAGAGGGGCCGATCAAAACAACTTTTTCGCCCTCGTTGATTGTTAAGTTAATGTTCTTAAGGGCGTGAAAATCACCGTAATACTTTTCCACGTTGTGAAATTCGATCATTGACATCGTTGTCACCTTCGCTTTCTCTATCAGTCTTTTGACTGACGGACAAGAATAATCGCATTAATATCAAAAGTTAAATAAACCTTATCCTTCGTTAATGCTATTTAAATAGTTTAATACATAATTAGTAAATCTGTCAAAAAGCATACTTTTATTGTTCGCTATAGCCAAAATAGTGCCATAGTTTCCAAACTATTTCAGTTAAAATAACTCATTTTATATTTTTATTCTGAATAGCGGGCCTATTTTTAAGCGGAATGTTCGGAATTCAAGCCAAAAAAGCGACTGCAAAAATTTTAAATTTTGCAGTCGCTTACTAAAAAGTTTATTTAAAATTCTGCCACCATGACAACGCCCACCATTGTCATGCGGCCCTATTTCTGTTTTGATTTTTCATAAATGATAACGCCAATATAACCAACCAGCATTAGCATTAAAACGCCCCACAAGGCGTATGCGGTCATATCCACGAGGACCGGACGCGCAAACCACACCACGGCTAAACCTAATTTAATTGGTAACATGTTAATCCCTGCTTTCTTGATGTTTAACGTTAGTCTAACGGTTTGCGACGTCCCCTAAAAGCACCGCTAACTTAGCGTTTTCTGAAGAATTCTCATTTTAGTCATTTAACTAATTATTAACCCTTTAGTCCCAGTTTCTTTACTTTTGATGGTTAGACTGCAGTTAATAACTATAACCGATAACCTTTTAAGGAGGTCCGCGTATGTTACTCGATCAAAAAACAACGATGACTAACATTATTGCCGCTCAAATTTTCAAAGTGTTCTATCCCTTTGTCATCGCGCGAACTGAAAAC
Source organism: uncultured Lactobacillus sp. (assembly GCA_937916845.1). Classification (GTDB taxonomy): domain Bacteria; phylum Bacillota; class Bacilli; order Lactobacillales; family Lactobacillaceae; genus Lactiplantibacillus; species Lactiplantibacillus paraxiangfangensis. Next base: position 8,331 of record CALFSK010000074.1, read on the forward strand.
GGCACCTATCTTCAATTAAAACTTTCTGCTAATGAACAGCGTGATCCTTTATTTTGGGACGAGCTCCGCAGTATCTTACAAGCTAAACTCTGGGTCCCAGTCGGCCGCCACTACCACCAATTGCTAGACAACGGCTGGTTAGCCCCAACTCCCATTTCATAAATCTGACTATAAGCATTATCAAAAAGCGCATCCCTAAATTTTAGGAATGCGCTTTTTGTGCCCACAATCGAAATTATTTAATGACTACCCTTAAAAAGCGTGGTCGGTTGGTTGACCCTTCAAAATGGCGAGAACGTCATTCAGGCTGATGTCGACCATGTTCTTAACGGCTAAGTTCGTGTAGAACCCAACGTGTGGCGTAATCATGACGTTTGGCATCTGCATGAGTTGTGCAACGTTAGTGTCTTGTAAAACTTCACCTTGGTGGTTCTGGTTGAATAACGCGGCTTCACCTTCAACGGTATCCAAGGCCGCCCCGGCGATTTCTCCCGCCTTCAAAGCATCAACTAAGTCCCCCGTTACAATAACGGGCCCACGGGACGCGTTGATAATGAATGCATCGTTTTTCATCAGCTTCAAGGCTGCGGCATCGATCAACCCTTTTGACGTTTCGTTGAGGTCCACGTGCAAGTCAACCACGTCGGCTTCCTTCAACAAATCTTCCTTCGTGTCTACGTATGTCAAAACGTCTTCTAATTCTGGGTGGCGCACGACGTCGTAGGCGATTACTTTAGCGCCTAACCCGTGGAATAACCGAGCAGCGGTCCCACCGATCCGGCCAGCACCGATAATTCCCACCGTTAAGGAACGAATTTCACGGGCTTGTAAACCGGCCCACTGGAAGTTTTGTTGGCCCAGACGGCTGTCAAAGAGTTCCAAGTTACGAATCAAACGCATCGTTTGCGCCACTGACATTTCAGCGACTGAGTTTGGTGAGTAAGCTGGCACGTTCGTTACCGTTAAGCCGGCCTTCTTAGCAGCGGGAATATCAATCGTATCCACCCCGGCTGTCCGACTCGTCAACTGTTTAAGGCCCATATCGGCGAGTTTTTGGTAAACGCTAGGATCGTCACCAATCGCACTCCGTTGCTGAATAACGACCCCGTCATAACCCTTCACGAGTTCCGCCGTATCCGGATGGAATTCTAAATCATTGGTATCGACTTGCACGTGGTTACTTTCAGCCCACGCCTTAATCGCTGCTTCTTCATCGTCACGAACACTGAACATTAAAATTTTCATACTTATTTTTCCTCCGCTGCTTTCTTACCGACGTATTCACCAATGCGTTCGACCGCCGTCTTCAAATTGTCCATTGAAGCCGCGTAACTGATCCGCACGTAGCCTTCCCCGCCAGGACCAAATGAGCTTCCTGGAATCAAGGCAACCCGGGCTTCGTGCGCTAACTCACGGCAGAAAGCCATACTATCTTGTGGCAAGCCCGCTGGGATTTTACTGAACAAGTAGAAAGCCCCTTCCGGCTTGGCAGATTCGAACCCGAGCTTGTTTAACGCGTCGTATAAGTAGTCGCGCCGGGCTTGGTATTCCTTCTTCATTGCTTGCGCGTCATCCATCCCGTTGCTCAATGCTTCAGCGGCTGCGGCTTGCGCATTCGTCGTCGTTGACGTAACCGTAAATTGATGGATTTTGCCGAGTTGCGCCGTAATGGCCTTTGGCGCGCACATGATCCCAATGCGCCAGCCGGTCATCGCGTGGGACTTCGACACCCCGTTGAGTAAAATGGTTTGTTCTGGCAAGTAGCGTGCAATCGACACGTGGGTCGCACCGTACGTCAATTCACTGTAAATTTCGTCAGATAAAACGAAGATTGGTTTGTCTGCCAACACGGCGGCTAACGCCTTCAAATCATCTTCACGGTAAGTGACCCCAGTTGGGTTGGATGGGAAGTTCAAAACAACCGCCTTTGTCTTAGGATGGGCCGCTAACGTTTCTTTCAACATTTCTGGTGAGAGCACGAACCCGTTTTTAGACGTATCCATGAAGACTGGCGTTGCGCCATTTAACTTCGCAATCGCAATGTAGAGTGGGAAAATTGGGGTTGGAATCAAGACTTCGTCACCGGGGTTCAAAATCGAACTCAGTGCGGTGTAGATCCCACCAGTGGCACCAGCGGTAATGATGACTTCGCTGGCTGGATCGTAATGGACATCGTACTTCTTAGCTAAGAAATTCGCCGCCGCTTCGCGTAATGCCGGCGTCCCGTTTGATGGGGCGTAGTGGCTTTCATTGTTTTCAATACTCTGAATAGCCGCCTGCTTCACGTGTTCTGGCGTATTAAAGTCAGGTTCGCCCAAGGTTAACCGAACAATTCCCGGAATATTGGCGATTTCCGCGTTAAAAGCTAAGATATCGGATGGCTGGATGGCCGCGATTTCATGATTCATATTTTGAACTAATGTTTCTGGACTAATTGACATATTGGTTCCTCCCGTTTTTTTAAAAGTTGGTGCGAGCGTCACGTGGGTGGCATTCGGTTACGTCAAAAAAGACGCACCCTTTGAAAATTCAAAGGGTGCGCCACCAAAAAACACTTATTTAGCCACCCTTGGAATTTTCAAACATCCATGGGCGCCGTTTAATCACAAAAAGCTTTTGGCAACCGCATCGATGCAAACATCGAGTCCGTGTTTGCACCTAAGCAGCGGGCACAAACACTAGCGAAAATACCAAAAGTAAAAGCTAGTTGAATTTTTTATGTGACTTAACGGTAATGACATATCATTAGCTCCTCATCAATTGTTAATCTAACTATAACCATTCAAAGAATCTCTGTCAACAGGTAATTTGCTATACTAGAGACAGATGACTTTGAAGGGATGATGCATTTTGACTTACCAAGCACTGATGTTTGATATTGACGGCACCTTGACCAACAGTCTACCAGCGTACACGCGGGTCATGCGCCAAGTTCTAAAAGAATACGGACTTAGCTTCAACGAAGAACAAGCCCAGCGGACCTTTCCCATGGCCGCCGAACAAGCCATGGCGGACCTCGGCGTCGCCGCTGACGAGTTTGACCATTTCCAAGCGCGTTACGAAGCCGTTATGGCTGATCATTTTCAGGATATTCAACTCTATCCTGGAATTGAACACCTGATTACTACGCTACCGGCAACCGTTAAACTCGGAATTGTGACGTCACAACGACGCAACGAAATGGAAGCTGGCATGCAGCCCCACCAAGCGATGATGGCGAAAATGGCCGTCACGATTGGGGCCGATGATACGCCAAAACGAAAACCCGACCCACTACCCCTACTGACCGCGTTAGAACGCGTCCACGTCGCACCCGAAAATGCTTTATTCATTGGGGATTCGCTTAGCGACGAACAGACAGCCAAAGCTGCCAACGTCGACTTCGGTTTAGCCGTTTGGGGAATGGACCCTAACGCCGACCATCAACAAGTCGCCCACCGCTTTGACCATCCTGACGACATCGGTCGATTATTTAAAAATTAAATTCAGATGATAAAAAAAAGCAGCGCAGAAATTTCAAAATTTCTGCGCTGCTTTTTTTTCGCCAACTAATTTAGGGCCATCCCAGGCGGTCCATAAAATGTCGGCGTGATCTAGCATCTTATGTAATCGCGGTAAAACAAAAAGAAAACCGTGACAACTAGTATCACAGCTTTCTTGCTTAATAACATCTATTTTAGCTTTCACGATCCTCGTACGCCACTTGGGCCGTCACTTGATAATCGCCCGCCTGTTCGATGGTCGAATTGCGCCCCGCAATTTTTTCCATCCCACCGGTAATCACCGTTGACGCCAAGTACAACTTGTAATCTTCATGGGCATCGTGGACGTCGGTCAATCCAACCCGTTTAATGTGTCCAACGGGCTTTTGATCCATCTGGTTAATCCCCGCATAGATCACTAAGTGGTGGTTTTCCAATTTCAATTGTGAAAACGGAATCTGGATGCCTTGTCCAATTGCGTAGACCGAGTCACCCGTTGCCTGTGCCTGTTGCATGATTTCTTTATCGCTTAAGCCACCGTAATCCAACCGGACAATGTTAGCTGCTTGTAACTGGTCAACGATCTGATGAACGTTATCCTGTTCTGCGCGCGACGTCTTGACGGTTGCTGGTAACAGCTCTTGACCATCAAAAATACCGTTGGCCGGAATATACGGTTGTTGCTGATTCTGTTGGCCATTTTTCTCCGCTGCCAGCGCCTCTTTAGGTTTGCCACCTAACAACTTCTCAATTTTCGGCGATAAATCGTACTTAGCCGTCTTATTGGTAAAGTAATAGAGCACGTTTAAAACGATGAAGTAAATCAACACCAAAAAGACCAGCATGTAAACAAGGCCGCGCAGCCATGCGCCGTTTTGCATCAAACGAATTGCAACGTAACCCAAGTAAAGGTTCCCAGCAATTCCAATCGCAATGTAAATCTGGTTTTTGATTTTAAGGTTAACGTTAACGTAACCTAGCGCGTGGTTGATCATATCTAAAATACTAAACATTCACTATTCGCCCCCGTCGCTAGTCGTATCGTCCGCAGATTCCGTCGTTGTTGCGGAACTAGACTGCGTCGTACTTGATGATTCTGATGAATTATCGTCATCATTATTAGCTGAGCTACTGTGTGCCTTGGACGAGCTGCTATGGGTCGTTGTTTGACTGGAACTAGCCGCCGAGCTACTGCTTTCATCCGTCGTTGAACTGCTATCACTTTGCAATTCACTGCTTGAGCTTGAACTTTGATCATCGCTGGATGAATCACTGCTAGACTTGTCCGATGAACTTTTATCGCTTGAACTATTATCGTCAGGTTTATTTTTATCGCTACTATCAGAAGACGATGTGACAACGCGACTAGTACTACTTGCCGCCGCACCGTTCACCGTATGAGTCGTTTTATTGACCACCACGTTTGTGGCACCAAGTGCTAATACAATTGATACGATTGCAAATGGTGAAATAAAGGGAGGTGTTCGATATGCCATCAATGTCATTCCTTTCTAATTATGCCGTTTGTTATCTCAAATAATAATTAAACCATGGACTGGCCAAGAATGCACTCATTCCGCCACAAATTAATAAACTCTTTACGATAATCCATACAGTTATTTCTAAATTAGCCGCTCCGTCTGGCAGAATCAGTGTGCTATCGGGTCGGCCACAGCCATAGTTCGGTCTGTGACCTAAAATCAGAGCCGACAACCCACGTCTCTGATTTTTCCCGCAACGTTCGTCGGCCAAAACCGCCGGCCAACGTTGCCGACACAGCACACTAATCCTGCCAGACTTCGCTCAAACTAGTTTTACAATATATTATCTGTCACTAATTCACTAGATCATTGCGTAGTCGAAAGTACAAATGACAAATTCTTATTAGTTTGAATATTGGTAAACCAATTTCAATTCTAAATTCAATTGCCTATCAAAAAAATGACACCACTTATCCAAATCGGATTCGTCATGCCACCTCTTCTTATCACTTCTATTACCGCATATTTTCTTGGGTATCAATATTAGGGTCCGTCACGTGGCTCAATGACGACACCCTGCGAATTAACTTCTCAATTAAAAACAGGGCCGGCGTCTGCGTCGTCACGTTAGCGCCCGCCACATTTTGGACCGTCGCAAAGTAGGTCAAATTATGCTGGGCCATTTTTGCCACCGTCGAATTAGCATTGTTGGTAATCGCAATTACCGGAACGTCATGCTTAATAAATTCCGCCATGTACTGAATCACCAGCCGATTCTCACCGGATACCGAGCAAACGACCAGACACATTTCCTGCGCAACACTAGGATTCAAATTAATAATGGGCTGATTCAGCGGGTCGTTGATGGCCACCGCCATATTCACTAACCCAGAATAGGTCAACGCACCAAACTCCGCTAAGATGCGGGACGTCCCACAGCCAAACCAGAGCACCTGTTTCCGGTTAAATAACAACTCCGCCGCCCGGTCAATTTTCCGTAAGTTGTCGGTCGCGTCCGTTTCCATAATTGAGCGCACGATTTCCCCACTATCCAAATCAGTTGGATAAGCGTTGCGGGCCGCCTGATTATCTAAATATAATCGTAGCCGGGTCTTGAACTCCGCCCAGCCAGAACAGTCAAACTTTTGACAGAATCGTTGAATACTAGCCGTACTACAATACGTCGTTCCCGCTAGATCACGGATTCGCATGTAAATCACCGTGTTCATATTCTTCACAATGGCACGGTAAATAATCATATCGGTTTCCGTTAAATCCGGCGTGTGATCCAAGAAAAGCATACGCTACCCCCTACTATGATCAACCAAACTAGCTGAACACCGCCTTCATCCCCAAGTGTCAGCTCCCAACAGTTCTCGTTAACCATATTTTAGCGGGTTTATGGGCCCAGTAGCAAGCCCCAATTGAAACCGGTTTACACTTTTGTCGTTATAAGCTCGCGCTCTAAAAATGCGGCCACGCCGTCGTGACGATAATCTAAGGTCTGGTAGTTAGCCGCCCGTTGCACGCAATAAGCGGCATTGCCCATCGCAACGCTGTATTTAATGCCGGCAAACATGCTTAAATCATTTTCACCGTCACCAATTGCAACCGTGTGCTGAGCGTCCACCCCCGTTAGTTCTTGGAGCTGCGCGATCGCCACCCCCTTGCTGACCCAATTAGGAATCAATTCGATGTTAGTGACGTTAGAAGTCGACAGTTTTAGCATGGTTCCTAAGTTGTTATAAAGTTGGTGCCGCAACATGGGCAACCGCTCCGGGTGCTGCGTATCCACGACGATGCCGTTCGCTACCGGCCGGTCCAACGTATGGTCCAGCGGCGTTAACTGATGGTAGTCAGCCAGGTTGGGACTGTGTACGCGTTGGAAGCCGTCGCCACTCAAATATTCTGGCTTGGTCAGCGTGTAGTAGACCCGCCGTTGCCCAAATAAAAAGAGTGCGAAATTCAAGCAGTAGCTCAGTTCGACTAATTTAAAGACGACCTGATTGCTCAGTCCGTGCATCTCAACGTCCCCGTCCGTGTCGATGACTGCGCCGTTTGAAGCCACGACCCCAATCCGCGGATCGATATCTTCCGCGATGACGTTTGCCGCGTACCACATCCGACCGCTGACTAAATACACGTGGGCACCCGCGTCGAGTACCATTTTTAACGCCTGGCGGTTCCGTGAAGAGACGACTAAATCGGCGCCGACCAGCGTGCCATCAATGTCCAGACAGATCAAATAATCTGCCAATGCTTTCTTTTTCCCCAACAAGTCCACGACTGTTTTCCTCCGATTGTTCATATTCGTGTAAACGGTACCACAAATTATGCAAACGCAGGCTTAACGCGTCACAATTCGTCTAACTTGAAACAAGTATCATTTGTGATACAGCGTGTACCATTCCACAAAATTCCTTCAATCTTCTAGCTTTAATCACGCCCGCAAAAAAAGCCTGCGACCACGGTCACAGACTTTTTATTGACACAATTTAGTTTTAGACAACGGCTTCCTGAGCGGTGTTTTTCTTTGTCCGCCGGATTTCCATTGCGGTACTCATATAAACAAACGGTGCATAAATCAGAATCGAAACCAGAATGTTAATGGCGGCAATCACGCCACCTTGCCAACTAGCCGTCGCAATTACGGCACCGATAATTGGCGGTGTCACCCAAGGCGGCATGTTGGAGCACGCCGGCATGAAGCCACTGACCGTCGCAAAGTAAGCAATGCTTACACTGACCATCGGCGACAAGATGTACGGCACGAACAGCATTGGATTCAAGACTAATGGTAATCCAAAGGCAAGGGGTTCATTAATGTTAAAAATTCCCGGTGCCGCGGCAAGCGACGCAACCGACATGTAAGGTTTGTTGCGGCGACCGATGATGAAAATTGCAATAATTAACCCAATTGTTACCCCGGTCCCACCAAGGTTAACGAACGAATCCATAAAGGGCTTGTTGACGATGTATGGAATTGGCTTACCATCCTTCAACGCCGCGGCGTTAGCTTGAATGGCCGGCGCGTTGATTGTCTGCATGAACGGTTCAATCATGTTGGCGCCGTGAAGCCCAAAGAACCAGAGGAATGGCGTAATAAATGCTAACAACAGTGCGGTTGGATACGTGTTCGCCATCCCCATGAATGGTTGTTGAACCGCTTTGTAGAAGGCGGTCACCACGTTTTCAATGTGCATTGCGTTAAGTAACATTGTCGCAAAACCGAAAATTGTAATGGTAAAAATAGCTGGTAACAACGCGGCAAATGAACGCGCAACGGCAGGTGGTACCCCGTCTGGCATCTTTATCTCGAACTTATCAACGTTGGATAAGCGCCGGAAGATTTCAGCTGAGAGGAGCCCAACGATCAAGGCAACGAATAATCCAGCCGAGTCCATGCCCTTGGCGCCCCCTACGGCGAAGAAGCTTCCTAAGGAAATAATCCCCGCGGAAATTCCATCGACCTTATACGACGTAGCTAAGTTGTAGGCGACTAAGAACGCGATAAACAGGGATAACACGGCGAACGTTCCGTTCCAAATGTTACCGCCAAGTAGCGTCCAGACGTAGGATCCGCCAACCTTTTCACTGAAGATGCCATTCATAAAGTCTTGGAAGCCCGGAATTGGCAAATTATTGATCAATACGGCAAAGGCCCCCAGAATCATCAGTGGCATGGTGTACGCAAAGGCGTCCCGCACGGCCACTAAATGGCGCTGGTTACCAATCTTACTAGCAACTGGTAAAAAATACTTCTCCATAAAAGCAATAAAGTGTTTCATTTTTTGTCCCTCCTTTTCTTAAATCTCGCTTGCACAGTATTTATACCATGTTAGCGTTTTCATTCTCAACGATACTTGTGACACATTCCCGTGTCAGTCGTTAACCGGAAATTTTGATACTAAAAAACAAAATCTCTCAGAAATAGTAATAATTTCTGAGAGAGATTTTTAATTGTTATTCATAGTCTAAGCGTTAGTCGACCGCTAATTTAGCCGTACAGTCTGCGCACAGTCCGTAGAGTTCAATCCGGTGTCCGGTAATCGTACAACCAGGCAACTGGGCTTCAAACGCATCCAGCGGGCAAGCTTCAAGTTCCTGCACCTTACCACAGTTGGAACAAATAAAGTGGTGATGATGCTGGTGCTTAAAGTCACACTGGTATTTCACCAAAGTCTGGTTTGCCTGGGCCTTTAATTCCAATAACCCGAGTGTTTCAAATTCCTTCACGTTACGGTAAATTGTATTGTGACTCATTCCAGGAAACAGCGTGCGCATGTGCTCGTCCACTTCCGAAATGGCAACGTAGTGATCTTTGTAAGTGACTAAATAGTCTATCAGTGCCTGCCGCTGCTTGGTGATCTTCAGCTGATTGCGGCGTAAAATCGCCACGGCCTGTTCAATTGTTGTGTCCATGCGGCGCAACACCTCCCAATTAGTTACTGAAACGGTATTTAAAACATACCATCAGTTTCTAAATCATAATCATTACTATTTAGTTTAGCATAGCTATTCGGGAAAGTGAATTAATTTACCGGTCCATCAGCCATTTGATAGTGGCGTACGAGTGCGTCTAGCTTTTGCTTCGTTACTTGCCAGTCGTCGTTCACTATCGCAGTCGCGTGTCCCACCAGCCCGGCCGGCAATTCTTGGTCGCGACGGTATTCATGACTAGCGACCCGTTTCTTGATCCGGGCGGGATGGTCGCCACGTTTAGTCAACCGTTCCACTAACGCCCCCTGATCCGGGACTTCTAAGTAAATGATGACGGCCTGTTCACCTAACTCCCGGGCGTACGTAATCGCTCCCGCCGTGTCCAACACAATACTAATGAATGGGGACTTGTCCCACGCTGCCGCTAGCCCTTCGCGTGAAGACCCGTATTGATTACCGCTATAAGTCACGTGTTCCAAATAATGCTTCGTTGCAAAACTAGTCGGGGTTTCAAAATAGTAGTCCCGCCCATCGACTTCGCCGTCACGCGGGGCCCGGGTCGTATGGGTGATCACCTGGGGCACACCGTAGTGGTCCTTTAAATAATGACTCACCGTTGTTTTGCCACTTCCCGTGGGTCCAGTAATCACAAAAATTCGTTTGGCCGTCATATTTCTCTCCTTATAAATGTGTCGTATGTAAAGCTTTTCATTTGCGTTATATCAAGAATAATAGTATGATATACAAATTGTAAGGTTCAAAGATGATGAAAGCATCTCGTAGCATAACCAAACAATTTTCATGAAGGGAGTTTTGTCAAATGAAATTTCAAACAACGAACAGCTGGTTCAGCATTGTGTTAGATACACAACGCCAATTATTTGTTGCAACTGACAAACTTCATCCAGAATTGTCCGCTGAAGGCGTAACAATCGAAGATGCAGTTGCAAACTTGGAAGTTCAAGCCTAACGTCAATAATTAATTTTAAAAAATATAGTTTTAACGTTTAGTTTAAAAATTACTGGTAACCGTTTATGCGACGGTACCAGTAATTTTTTTTGCTCTTTTTGACTAAAAGCCTTTAATTAGCCTTTGTGGTCTTGCGCTTCGATGTAGTCGTTGGCCTGATCCAACATCTTTTTTAGATTATCATAAGTTAGTCGTTTACGTGCCGTGGCGTAATCGAACCAACCAACCGCACTGATTTCCACTTTTTGGCGCGTTACCGCGACACCAGTCGGGACTTGGCTGACAAACAAGGTCACTTGCTTCAAGTTCCCGTTTGGTAAGGTGTATTCGGTGTAAGCCTTAAAATTAGTATCCAGTTGAACATCTAACTGGGTCTCCTCGCGAATTTCACGTTGGGCGGTCTCCGCTAACGTTTCGTTACCTTCCAAGTGACCCTTGGGAAAGCCCCAAAAATCACTGGTGGCACTTTGCAATAATAAATAGGCAGGATGGCCATCTTTTTGCTGGTAAACCACAGCCCCACTTGCTACTTCTGTACTCATCAAATGTTCCTCCTAAGTTTTCAACTACGACTCAGTATAACATGATATGCCGTTAATTTAAGGCCAAAATTGCCCGTAACAACCGGCCCAGAGCAACCCCCTGGCGCTCATCCGTCCGCCGCTGGTCCAAGGTCTCGGCAACCGCTAAGTTGAGCCACTGATTGGCGAGTTCCAAGCTCCGCGTTAGTGAAAAGCCCCGCCCCAACAAACCGGCAATGGCCGCCGCTAACGTGTCACCCGTCCCGTTGTAATGTCCCGGCAGGCGCGGCTGGCCCACGTACTGGACGTCGCCCCGTTCATCCAACCAAGCACAACCAATGTGGTCGTCGCGTTCAACGTCCGTAATGACGGCGTGCGCCCCCGGTTTCAATAACCGTTGCAACGCCGTTAACGTTGGTTTTAATTCTGGATGGCGCTGGTAGGGTAAGTCCGTCAACAAGCTGGCCTCGGTCACGTTCGGTAAAATGACATCCGCCGATTTAATTAACGTCCGCATCGCACCAACGTAGGCCTGATCAAAACCGCTATAAAGTTGCCCCAAGTCGCCAAGCACCGGATCAACGACCAACAAGTCCAAGTTTTGATTGGTCAAGTAGTCGGTCAGTAGTCCACAGAGCTCGACCGAACCGACGTACCCGATTAGAGCCTGGTCAAATTTTAATTGGGCCTGCGTCCAGTGCTTGAATACGGCGGGGAGCCAACTCGACAAGTCAACCACGGCTGGGCGCCCGTAACCACTAGTATGTGTCGATAACAGGCTCGTTGGCAAAGCGGCGACGTCGTACTGCAACGCCGTTAAAACGGGCAGCGCGGCACTTAACGAAATGCCGCCGACCGCTGATAAGTCTTCCGCCACTAAAATTGATGACACAAATAATTCCTCCTTTAAAAAGCGTTTCGTTTCTCAAACTATGTACAGTGATGCGCTGAATAACTCCGGTCATGACTAATGATAAAAAATGGCCATGATCCAAGTTAACTTTCTGCCTTTCATTATTCTAGCAGAATCCCTTGCGACTGTAACCCCATCGCTCACGGCACGTTCAAAAACACAACCAGTTAAAGTGACTAAGTTCTTAATAATTAAAACCAGATTCTAATTGACTTTTAATTATTGTTCACGGTATCATATTATCATAGTAAATTGTCAATTTTGACAAAAGACTGTTAATAATAACTAAAAAAAGGTGGTTCATTCTATGGGGATTCGTCAGCGCATCTTCCAAAAGGAAAACTTGGAGCGCTATTTACAAAAAGATAGTCAATTTGAACGAACCCTAAGCGCCGTTGATTTGATTGCGCTCGGGATTGGCGCAGTGATTGGGACCGGGATCTTCATTCTTCCCGGGACCGTTGCCGCAACTAAGGCTGGTCCGGGAATCATTTTATCATTCGTCATTGCCGCCATCGTCTGTGCAGTGGCCGCGATGTGTTACGCCGAATTCGCATCGGTTTTACCCATCGCTGGTTCCGCCTATTCATACGGTAACATTGTTTACGGCGAAATGGTCGGCTGGATTATCGGCTGGGCCCTTGTCTTGGAATACGTCCTGGCTGTCGCTGCGGTGGCCGTCGGTTGGGCCGCTTACTTCAACTCGTTTATTGCCGGCTTCGGCTTAAAATTACCGAAAGCCATTACTGGTTCATTTGACCCGGCGCACGGCACTTACGTTAATTTAGTTGCCATCTTAATCGTCTGTGCAATTGCTTGGATTATCGACGAAGGCTTGAAGACGTCCGTTCGTTTGAACAACATCATCGTGGCCGTAAAACTTGCTATTATTGTTATTTTCTTACTCGTCGGGTCATTCTACGTTAAACCAAGCAACTGGACACCATTTGCACCGTTTGGCGTTTCAGGGATTTTCCAAGGAGCCGCGGTAGTCTTCTTCGCTTACCTTGGATTTGACGCCGTTTCCTCGTCAGCCGCCGAAGTTAAAAACGCTAAGCGCAACATGCCGATTGGGATCATTGGGACCTTGGTCGTCTGCACGATTTTCTACATCTTAGTCTCAGGCGTCTTGACCGGGATGGTTTCTTATAAGCTACTCAACGTTGATGACGCGGTGACCTTCGCCCTTCAACTCGTTCATCAAAACTTTGTTGCCGGGATCGTTTCAATCGGGGCTTTAGCCGGGATGTTCACCATGATGGTGACAATGATCTACAGTAGCTCCCGCTTACTCTACTCGATTGGCCGGGACGGTCTACTCCCTAGCTTCTTAGGTAAAATCGACAAGCACCACGCACCTAAGCACGCCATGTTGACCGTGACCATCGTCATCTCGATTCTGGGTGGCTTCGTTCCGCTTGGACAATTGGCCAACTTAGTCAACATCGGAACGCTGATTGCCTTTACCTTCGTTTCTTTTGGGATCATCCTGTTACGGCGGAATCCAAAATTAAACCAAATCAAGGGCTTCCGGGTGCCATTCTACCCCGTTCTGCCAATCGTTTCTGGCTTACTCTGCCTCTTCATGATGACGCAGCTTTCCTTGGAAACGTGGGTCGCATCGTTAGTTTGGTTCGTGCTCGGCCTAATCATCTACTTCAGCTACGGCATCCGTCATAGCAAGATGGGACAAGCTGAATCCAAATAAAGCAGTCAATTAATTGCATTCTTACCTTAACGGCACTACGCTAAGGTCGCGTGGAAGCTAGAAACTGCCACGTGCCATACTAATTACAATGACGGGTCTGAGAATTTTATCAGGCCCGCTTTTTTTTCGGCCAAATACTTGTGTCCATCAACCGTTCCCGATGACAGCGGTTCCACTTTAAGGTATGATGTGGGTAATAATAAAGGATGGTGATCATGATGTTAACGCCTAAAATGATCCATAACGATGTTAGTACGCATCACGAACAATTTTTAACGATTTTAGAAAAAGATCCTTGGCTAATTCCCGCATTGACCGCGCTACACATTGTTCCCGTAGCTATTGCCGCCCACGGTTTTTATAAGAGTCTTGCGCTCAGCAAGCAACTAAAAATCGAACGCGAAAAGACTAAGCAACTAGCTTTACAGCAAGTTGATAAAGTCTCAGCTGTCGCGCAAAGCCACCACTGTCACATGCCGCTACCAGCAAAAATCAAGCAACACTTGCACCCAGAAGACTAATTTAGGAACAAGTTTCAGGATCAACTGAAAGCTAAATATTGCTATTAACAAGGACCGTCGTAATTTTTGCGACGGTCCTTGTTGTGTTCAAATGGCCCCAAAAGATACATATAGGTATAAAAATAGTCATTTATAGGGGTATTTAAGAGAACGCTTTCAGACTATAATCCAAAGTGTTCAGGAGTTAATCAGTCAACGGAGGTGGTCGGATGAGCCAAACGATTCAAACAAAAATTTGTCAAACCGTTCCACTCACGATGCGAACTGATACGGCGCAACACCCCAGCTTACTGATTATCGAATGTCAGCAACAGGCGCTGGTAAGTTTAGACGACCATCAACTGGTCTTAAAACCAACCGAATTAATTATCGTGCGCACGATTCAAACGTTGCAAGTCGCCCCATTAAGTGCAGGACAGACGGCAACGATTCGGCTCTTTACCGAAACGGTTGATTTAAGCATTACCTGCCCCATTGGCATTGCCGGCGATAATCCATTGTTTACGGACTTATTGACTAGCCAACCAGCGCAGCGGTCCTACGTTGTCTTTCGCCAATTACCCGCGCAGATATGCCAAGGTTATTGTGACCAGTTGGCTCGTTTAGAAATGATGCCCGGCGATCGCATCGTCCGTTACCAACGCCAAGCAGTGACGCTATTATTATTAACCGAACTATTGCGGCAACATTTTAGTGCGGGATCGTTAACGGATTCGCGTTTTCCAAAACGTCACCAGATTCACTACGCCAATAAGGCGACACAAGGCGGCATTATCATGACTTATCTGTCCGCTCACTTAGCGACCGCGACTTTGAATAACGTTGCCACACACTTTGACTATCAACCGAATTATTTTTCCCGACTATTCAAGGGCATTTTTAAACAATCATTTTCAGAAAAACTGATTCAAATGAAAGTCGAGGCTGGCAAGCGTCGTTTGGCACTAACCGACCAAACGATTACTCAAATTAGTCACGACTTGGGTTATCAAAATACAGCTAACTTTAATCAACATTTTAAACAGCAAACAGAACTAACACCGACTGCGTATCGTACGCAGTTAAAAATAACGTAAGGGGACTTAATGATGGGATTACCAAAAGCAACAAACTATGATGTTGTAATTGTCGGCGCCGGCGCTTCCGGATTCGTGGCAGCCGTAGAAGCAGCTAACCGTGGCTTAACAACCTTAGTTTTAGAAAAAGGTCGGACAACTGGTGGTAGCGGAAACTATATGGATGGTGGCCTCGCAGTCAACTCAACGATTCAACAAGCCGCCGGTGAAAAGTTGGATCCACAGGCCGTCTTACAAGCCGCGTTGTCATATTCACATTACGAAGCTGATAGCCGCATTTGGCGAAACTATATCCGCCAAAGTCCCGCTAACATTGAGTGGTTACAAGGACTGGGCGTCAAGTTCGACGGTATTTTACCAGTGGGTGATGGTATGCACACGATGCACCTCTACACTGGGCGCGGGGCGCAATTAATTCATGGCACCCTCGAACCCAAAGCCCAAGCAGCCGGTGCCGAAGTCGTTACTTCGATTACGGTTAACCAATTGATCATGGACGACGAACAAACCGTGACCGGTGTCAAAGCCACCGACTTTACGACCAAGCAAAACGTCACGATTACAGCCAAGGCGGTCATTTTAGCCACTGGCGGTTACTTAAACGATCCAGAATTGATGCAGACGTATACCAACTATGCTGAACGGTTGATTCCCGTAAACTCGGGTAAAAATACGGGTGATGGTTTGACAATGGCCTGGCAAGTTGGCGCCCGGCGGTATCGGATGGGAACGTCGCAATTATTCGGCGGTCAGATCAATGATCAGACCAAGCCAGCCTATTTGAACTGGCAAACCCAATTGAACGGCGCCGCTAGTCAACAAGCTTTGCTGTGGGTCAACCAAACGGGGCAACGATTCGTCAACGAATTTTCAGCCTTGCAAAACTTCGCTGAAGCTGGCAACGCGTTATCAACCCAAAATAAAGTTTTCAGCATCCTGTCACAAAATAATATCGCGACCTTGCAGGACCACATCTTAAAGGAAATGGGCACTTGGAGTTATCCTGACGATAAGCTACCAGACCTAATGGATGAGATTCAAGCTGCTTTAGACAAACAAGCGGCCTTTATCACGCAAGCAGACACGATTGCCGCACTGGCGACCCAATTATCATTACCAGACTTACCAACGACGGTGGCAGACTACAACACGGCGGCCAAAACTGGTGTCGACACTGATTTTGGCAAACCGGCTAAGTTCTTATTGCCAGTTGACCAAGGCCCATACTATGCCATTGAGTTAGGTGCATCGGCCTTTTGTACGATGGGCGGGTTACAAATCGATCCACAAAATCGAGTTTTAACATCTGATGGTTCACCGATTCCAGGCCTCTACGCCGCTGGTAATGATGCCGCGGGCGTCTTGACCGGCGATACCTATGGCGTTAACCTCCCTGGAACCGAATCAGGATTTACGATTTACTCCGGTCGGAATGCCGCCAAAAACGTTCAGGCTGATCTGGAAACGTCAACTAAAATTACCGCAGAAGATTGAAAAATCTAAATCTGCCATCAACACCGTAACAGCAACGATAGTTATTCCTAATTAGCCGCTCCGTCGGACAGAATTGGGTGCTAGGGGGAACGGCCCCAGCCAAAGTACGGTCTGGCGCCTCAATTCAAGGCCGATAACCCACGTCTTTGAATTGCCCCGCAAGATTGGCATAAGAAACATCTGCCAATCTTGCCGACACAGCACACCAACTCTGTCCGACTGCGCTCAAAAAGCCTTTCTTTTGTTACTGTCGGATAATCAGAATAGTTTCCAAGTAGCTAATTTATATTGCTCTAGATACCGATAAAACAGTAATTAATCGTTAAAAAGCACGCCCACAAATCATGGACGTGCTTTTCTAATAACCGTAACTAGATACTAAAAGGCCACAGCGGCAAAGTTCCTCGACTTCGCTAAATACAAATTTGTCTATTATTATTGACTTTGCATAATCGGAGGTTGGCGCTGATAATATCGGTCGTGACGGTGGTGTTAGGCCGGTGAATTATTCCGGCCTTAGACCACGGACGGTCTGGGACAATTGCGTCTTTTGCAACTGTCCCAGGCGAGGGGCAAGACGTTCCTCAGGCTTGACCCGGTCCCACGACCGCATGTTATCAGCGCCAACCGGACTAGATTTATAAGATTCTAACTTTTAATAGCCATAACTTATAAATGAATTTTAACGCTTGTCGACCCACCAAGCAGTTTGGCAACCGGACAACGTTGTTCTGCCAGTGCCAACCAGTGACTCGCCGAAGCTTGATCAACTTCTGGAATTGTTACTTGAGCATCCACAAAAAACTGATAGCCAAAACGATCCCGACTCATGTTGACCGTCGTAACGACCCGACTTTGATGCGGTTGGTCGTGTTCGCCTTCAATGGTGGCTAACGTTGCGTTCAGACACGTGCTGAGTGCTAGGCCTAACAGTTGCTCCGGGTTCGTCCCGGGAATGTCTTTGAGCGGACTAGCGACCGGTACTACTAGCCCATTAGGAACGTAAGCCCGCCCTTGCAATCCATCTTCATTGACCGCCTGGGTCGTGTATAGAATTGGAAATTTTTCCATCAAGTTCACCCTTCCACACTAAGTTAGTTATCTTTAGCTATCAAAGTACCATAAACTTGCCCGACTGTCCCTTAGAAGCGTTGGCACACGGCTAAATGCGGTATAATGTTAGGTAAATTAAACTTTTAGAGGACGTTTGCTATGATAAATAATCAATTTGCGATCGTGCCGACTGATTCAGAAGCGGCCATCGCGGAACTCACTAAAATTCACTTCATCACACCAGAAATGAGCAGCCTGACCACGGTTCCAGCCGTTTATCGGGCGCTGCTGGCCGAGAGCTTTCCAGAAGTCAAAACGACTAGCGGTCTCAAGCACAAGTTTGCCAACCTAATGGCGACGAGCCAACTCAACTTGAACGAATGGCTAGAAAATGCAACCGTCGTTAACAACCAGGTCTTTTACAACGTCGGCCTCCAACTACTGGGATTTTTACCGGGACAGGACTTTGACTTGGCTGATCCCCTGCTCGCAATGCGCGACATCCACCTTCCAATGGTGGCCGACAGCGCGTTTGACCGTGAATCCCTGTACTACGCGTGGTACTTACTTTTAAACACCCGTGGGAACAACGGTCAAACCTTGATTGAGGCGTTAACGGCGCGGGGCTACTTTGTGCCTTTTTATCAGTTGCCTAACGAACAAAAGCCCCTGTTTTTCAACGGCAAAGCGCAAGCCGTCTTTAACACGAACGACTTGATCCGCGACGTTGTCTACGTTGAAGCGCCCTTAGATACCGACCACGACGGTAAGCGGGACTTATTAAAGGTCGAGATCTTGCGGCCAGCCGAGACGGCCACCGGGTTGAAGGTACCGGTCCTATATACGGCTAGTCCTTATAACCAAGGCATCAACGACCACGCTGGCGAGGCGCAAATGCACAATGTCGACGTGCCGTTGACCGCGAAAGAGCCTGACACCAACACCTATGAAGACGTTGAATACCAGCCACAAACCCCTGATTTACCAGCCGAACGATCCGTTAAAACGACCAGTGACGACGCCGAAGAAACGTTTGGCCGTGAAAAGTCGTATACGTTAAATGACTACTTCTTAGCCCGCGGGTTCGCCGTCGTCTACGCAGCTGGGATTGGTTCCGTCGACTCCGACGGCTTAGCCCCCACTGGTGACGTTGATGAAACAACGTCGACGGTCGCCATCATTGAATGGTTGACTGGTAAACGTCACGCCTTTACTAATCGTGACGCGGACGTTGCCATCAAAGCTTGGTGGACGAACGGTTCAGTTGCGATGACTGGCCGTTCGTACTTAGGAACCCTAGCAACCGCCGCAGCTACTACCGGCGTCGATGGGTTGAAGACCATCATCTCAGAAGCCGCCATTTCCAGCTGGTACGATTACTACCGCGATAACGGCCTCGTTGTGGCACCGGACACCTTCCAAGGGGAAGATACCGACGTTTTAGCCGCTGAAGTCTTTTCACGGAGTCTAAAAGCCGGCGATGCCCACCAGATTCAAGCTAAATTTGACGAGAAGCTTGCCGAATTAACTAAGGATCAGGACCGTGATACCGGGAACTATAATCGCTACTGGGATGAACGGAATTACCTTAAGAACGTTGATAAAATCAAGGCGGACATCGTCATGGTCCACGGTTTAAACGACTGGAACGTTAAGCCACGCAACGTTGCTAACCTCTGGGACAAGCTTCAAAAGGTTCCCGTAACTAAGAAGCTGATCCTGCATCAGGGGCAACATATTTACATCAACAACTTACAGTCACTCGATTTCACCGACATGATGAATCTCTGGCTGAGTCACGAACTCTATGGTTTGGATAATCACGCCGAAGCGTTGTTGCCAAACGTTTTAGTTCAAGACAACACTAAGGCTGAAACTTGGCACGGCTACGACAACTGGTGGCAAGACAGCACCCAGTCACTCGATTTCAAGGTTCAATATAAAGAACTCGTTCCCGCTGACCACACTGTTGACCAACGCGCGGCCCACTTCACGGACAAGTTGCCCGACAAGCTATTCAAGCATTATCAACAAGATTTGAACGCTTGGCAAACCAATCTATTAAGTGAATCCAAGACGAACCCGCTGTACGACCACCGACTACTATTCAAGTCGTGGCAAGCACCTAGCGACCAGTTACTTGTTGGCCGCCCGCACGTTCAGGGTTCCGTCGCCGTTAATAAAAACTTTGGGATGTTGAGCTTCATGTTGATCGACTTTGGTGAAGCCAAGCGTTTAACGGTCAGTCCACAAATGATTGCGGCTAAAGCGCTCGACCTCGGGTTCCACTGGCGCGAAGACGATTTAAAGGACTTCAAGCTCGCACCCGCGACCCCGTTCAAAATGATTACGAAGGGCCACTTAAACTTACAAAACCGGCACCACCCGTGGCACGCAGAAGCCATTCAACCAAACGAGTTTTACGACTTCGAACTTGATCTACAGCCACTTTTTCACCACTTACTCAAGGGGCACCAAGTTGGCTTAGTCATCTATGGTACTGACATGAAGATGACCATTCGTGGTAACCAGGACTTACAATACTCATTGAACTTAAATGACATTCAATTGCATATCCCGGTCAAACCCATCGACGAAAACTAACGCATACAAAAACGGTTGAGGAATTAAATCCTCAACCGTTTTTTGTATCTAGTCTCTAACTGAGTAATGAAAAGCTTAATCATACCGTTTCGTCGGACAGAACCGGTGTGCTATGGGAGACGGTCCCAGCCACAATGCGGTCTGGGATCCTCGATTCCAAGCCGACAAACCACGTCTTTGAATCGCTCCGCAAGATTAGCCAATGGCCCCGGCTAATCTTGCCGCCACAGCACACCAATTCTGTCCGACTTCACTAAATACCGGTTTTTTTTGTGTTATTACTGGCAAATGATTGTAGGTTGGTTCAGACAACAACACTTATTTTAAATCTATCTTTCATCATTTAAGTAACAAATTAAGGTTGAAAATGATTGCTAGTTAATTGCTATAGCAACGTTAGTACCAATAGATCCGTTAAGTTTCCCGCTTCCGGTTGCCCGTGATTTCATCATTGACATCCTCCAGTTATGCTGGGTTACTATCAAACTTAACTAGTTTGGTTTTAAAACAGTCTTAGCGTAGCCAGCAGAACCAGCGGGCCGTGTCGGCACTGTTAGCTGGCGTTTTTTGCCAGGTTACAGTGCGGGGCGACTTGAAAGACTCGTTCTTTGAGGCTTTCAAGCGAGGCGGAAGACCGTTCTTTGTCTGTAGCCGACTCCATGGCCCACTGATTCTGCTGGCGCAGCGCCAAAAAATGTTGGTTTTTTAGCGATAAACAGTACCAAGGTAGCAATTAAACTGGTTCTAGTACTTTCAGCCTTTAATAGCAAAACAAAGCACCACCAAGCAACCTAATCAGGCTACTTGGTGGTGCTTGATGTGTCTATTTCACACTCTCAAACCCTAGTTATTAACCGATGCAATTTCATTGGCAATTAACTTGGTCAATTTGCGGTTCCCAGCTGTGTTGGGATGGACATTATCAGAAGCAAACCAATCAGATTGGTTCAACGCCTTCTTGTACCAATCCACAACGTGAACGTTAGGATGGTTCGCAGCCGTCTTCTTGATCTGGGTGTTAACCTGATGTTGCCAACTTTGAGTTGGGACGTGAGCCGTGACCCAGAAAATCTGGTGGTCCTTGCCAATCATGTTAACCACTTGTTCAGCTTGGGCATTCGTAATGGTCCCGTTCGTCCCAATGTTGATCAAAACGTTATGCGCCAACTGCCCTTGCTGTTTAAGGGAACCAATAATTGGTGGCACGTCCGTGACTTGCCGACCAACTTTTCCTTGAACAACCGCACCTGGAATAACGTCTTGCAGGTCCGGTGAAACGTCTAGTAACACCGAATCACCAATGGCGGTCAAATCCGTAGTCCCCATGGCTAAGACAACTTGTGGTTTCAAGTTATATTCTTTAACAACCTTTTTCTGTTTCGGGGATAACTTGGCTAGCGCCGCTTTGGTCTTCATCTGTTCAGTTTTGATCTTAGCGGCCTTAGCAGCGGCTTTTTGCCGTTTCAAAGCGGCCGCGTTTTTCTTGCTAGCATTTTTAGTGTTCTTATCAATCGTTTTTTGTAGGTCCGTTTTTTGTGTTGCGGCTGATTTACTTGGCTGTTGCACAAAGCCCACTGCCGTAATCACAAATAGGATAATCGTTAAACCGGTAATGGTGCCGGTAACGCGGTTAAACTTAGGAGCCCGCAAAAAGTTGGTGAAGTCTGTCCATAAGCGACTGTAATCGTAATGCCGCATCGGATTTTCAATGAAGCGATAGCTTAGTTCCGTTACCAACAAAATTAACGCAACTTCAATTAAGCTGTTGATTAATGGGTGATCCCCAATATTTTTAACTTTAGTTTCGTAGAAAATCATGACCGGAAATTGATACAAGTAAATCCCGTAGCTGCGTTGCCCAATGTAGGTAAACACGGGGTTCGTCAATAACCGGTTCATGTGACTTCCGGGGTGTGCGACGGTCGCAACCAATACGGCCGAGACGATGGTGAATAATAACATCCCGCCACGATAAGTGAACGCTGACGTCCCCGCCATCTGGAAGAACATCCAGATCAAGACAACCAGTGAGACGCCACCCAAGATATCCAAGGTCAGCTGATTACTATGACCAATGTCTGGTGACAATTCCCGTGACGGCCAAACGAAGGCCAGTCCCGAACCAATCAAAATGGCAAACATCCGGGTATCAGTCCCGTAGTAAACCCGGTTCGTATTGGCTGGATCGTATAACAACGCCATGGCAACCGCGGAAATCCCCGCCATCGCAATCATGAACCAGAAGATCCGTGAGCGTTTCTTGAAAATGAGCATTAATAGCCCGATAATCAGTGGCCAGAAAAGATAATACTGACCTTCA
This sequence comes from uncultured Lactobacillus sp., assembly GCA_937916845.1. GTDB lineage: Bacteria > Bacillota > Bacilli > Lactobacillales > Lactobacillaceae > Lactiplantibacillus > Lactiplantibacillus paraxiangfangensis. The sequence goes on from CALFSK010000074.1 coordinate 30,914, forward strand.
ATCGATAATGACCATAAATGGGTAAACGGTGATTCACCGTTAAAACGGTCAAAGTAACTCTGCCCGTGGCCGATTTCAAACCAGTTATAGACGTACAATAGGTTGGTCACAACGGTCGCGCGAATGTTCGTCAGCAACGAACGCTGAAACAGCGTAATGTAGGCCGTCGTTCCTAGTAACATGGTTACAAATGCCGGATACAGTCGCCGCATTCGGTGTCCTAAGAACCGCCCAATTCGCACGTGACCGTAATTCAACCAGTCTTGTAATAAAATATCCGTAATTAAGTACCCGGAGACCACGAAGAAGATTGGCACCCCTAAGTACCCACCTTGTAACGACGCCGGCATTAAATGATAAACGATAACCCCAATAACCGCCAATGTTCGAATACCATCAAAGCCGGTGATGTAACGGCGAGGACGCATTCGATGCCGGTTCATTCTTGTCATTGTCCGGCTCATGTTAACTCTCCGTAAATTTTCACTCATTTTCTAATTACCCCTTGAACTGTTTCTTCTTTACCGACGTACCCGTTGGTATCCAATGCTTCCACTATAATCTGTCGCCAACAGACCTGACTAGTATAATTATCTCTTTTTTAATTATTTTTATTAACCGTTTTATTCACTGGGAAGTCTGCACATTTGCCCCATGCATGCCCGGTATCAAAAGGTATACACCCACTCATAAAAATAAGCAAAACAGTACACAGCGGTATACCGTTGAGATAGTTAGACCATAGCTCATTAAAACTGAATTAGTTGCCTCAACTTACAAAGCAACTAACCTGATACTTTTTTCCTGCTTAACCGTGGTACTGACCCGTCAGCAAGTTAACCTTCGTAATTTCACCACTGCTAAAGTGTTGCACGTGCCCATCAGTTAACCGCACCACTAAGGCACCATTTTGATCAATATCTTGGACAACGCCATCGTAAGTCTGCGCACCGCTTTTCAAAGCCACCCGCTGGTTGATCACCATCGATAACTCACGGTAAGTTGCCATAAAATCGCCCGTCCGGTACGTCGGATAGCGATCAAAAAAGTTCTGTAACAATGTGCGCACGACTTGATTCCGAGTGATTGCCGATTGATGTGTTAAAACGGCACCCGCTTTATTTTGAATCGCCGTCGGAAAGTCCGCCGTCGTCAAGTTAATACCCATTCCGACAATCACCGTCGAAATTTGGCCGGTTTCCAGATTAGTCATCCCTTCCGACATAATCCCAACAACTTTGTGATGATTGACCAGGACGTCGTTAACCCACTTAAGTTCTACGGAAACATTGAATAATTGCTGTAACGTTTGTGCAACGACGACTGCCGTACTCGTTGTCAGCAAGCCCGCGTTTAACGGCTGACTTGCTGTCACTGGTAGCCCGATGCTGAGATAAATTCCCGTTTGTCCTGGTGAATAAAACGCCCGTCCGGAACGACCATACCCCGCCGTCTGCGTATCCGCAACCACGACCACCGGTTCTACCAATGGTGTGCGGGTCGCCATGCGCTTCAGGTAGGCGTTAGTTGAATCAACCGATGGTAACACGCTCAATTGAACGGCCGGTGATAGTTTGAGTCCATTCCTAATTCCGGCCACGCTGAGTTGATTATTTTCAACGTAACGATAACCCAACCCGTGCCGGCTTTCAATTGAATAACCGGTCGTTTGTAAGCCTTGGACCATCTTCCAAACAGCGGTGCGACTAATACTTAGCTCACTAGCTAACCGATCCCCAGAACAGTAATCCGGAGCCGTAGCCATTAATAACCGTAATACTTCGGTTTGGTTAGCCATCTCAATCTCACCTTTTTCTCATTAGTTAACCCATTATTTCATATTGGTTAACTAACCGCAATTGAATAGAAAAAATGTAATATTACATTTTACTGCGAATGTCAGTTTAGTCATTATTCCTGAAAATGTAAGCGGTTGTCAAGCCAAAACCATCTCAAAATTTAATCTTTATCCAACCCGCTTAACGGGACTATTTTTCAGAAATTAACCGGATTTTTTCCATAATCTATGTTTCATTAATTCGTTAATACTATAAATCACAGTTATCTATTATCACGCAAATATTGATAAGATACCAGCCCCCCTTTTGACCGTCATCCGCTAACAGTGGTAAGATAATGATTAAAATATTTAGAAATTAGGTGATCATTTGAAACAGGGAACAACGATCATCACACTGGATAACGGTTACCATTTATGGACCAATACCCAGGGTGAAGGCGACATTCAATTACTTTGCTTGCACGGTGGCCCAGGTGGGAATCATGAATACTGGGAAAATTTCGGTGATGAATTATCCGATTTAGGCGTTCAAGTTTCCATGTATGATCAGTTAGGCTCTTGGTACTCTGATCAGCCCGACTATTCGGACCCTGAAATTGCCAAGAAATACCTCAGCTACGATTACTTCCTCGATGAAGTCGAAGAAGTTCGTCAAAAGCTTGGCCTTGATAACTTCTATCTTATTGGTCAATCTTGGGGTGGTGCCTTAACGATGATGTACGCACTCAAGTATGGTCAACATCTAAAGGGTGCCATCATCTCCAGCATGGTCGACAATATCGAAGAATACGTCACGCACGTTAATAAAGTTCGTGAAGACGCCCTTCCCGCTGATGCAGTGGCTTACATGAAGCAAAAGGAAACGGAAGGCAATTGGGACGATGCCCAATACCAGAAGTACGTGGACGTCTTAAACGCCGGCTACGTTGACCGCAAACAGCCAACGTCAATTCGCCATTTGATTGACACGACGGCCAAACCCGTTTATAACGCTTTCCAAGGCGATAACGAATTCGTCATCACTGGGAAGCTTAAGGAATGGGACGTTCGTGACCAGATTCATAACATCAAGGTCCCAACGTTATTGACCTTTGGTGAACACGAAACGATGCCACTCGACTCCGCACGGCGGATGGCCCGCGACATTCCAAATTCACGGTTAGTCACGACGCCTAATGGTGGTCACCATCATATGATCGACAACGCGCCAGTCTACTTCGACCACTTGAAGCAATTTATCAAGGACGTTGAAGACGGCAGCTTCAATAAGTAGTTTCTTTCAAATTCAATTAAAATAAAACGGTCATCGGCTGAATTTCAGTTGATGGCCGTTTTTTTCATTTAATTAGCTGTCAATTTTGATTGACCAACATCTTCCACTCAATATTAAAGCGTGTCGCCAGTAGCACGTAAAAGTTCTCCGAGTGATGGTTGTTGGTGCACGTCAATATGGTTAGCTTTTGCATATTCGTCCACGGCTTCTTGACCATACAGTTGCGGATCAAGCGGCATGTACGCCGTCCCAATCGGATCATCCTGCTTGATGACAGCATTAACGACGATTGGTTGCCGGTTTCCGTCAGCCTGTAGCTGCTTAATTTGGTCAAAGACCGCGTTAACTTCCTGATTATTTTTAACCGTAAATCCAATTCCGCCTAACCCTTCGGCAACTTTAGCCCAGTCGGCATCCGTCAAATCGACCCCATAAAGGTGTTGTTTCGTATCGACCTGTTCACGATAAATGAAGCCGAAGCGGCGATTACTGAAAACGACGTTGATGACAGGTAAGCCGTAACGCGCTTCCGTAATGATATCCGGGGCGACCATCGCAAAGCCACCGTCACCGGAAAACGACCACGCCTGACTGTCGGGTACACTCAAAGCCCCTGCCATTCCCGCTGGCAAGCCAAAGCCCATCGTCGCAAACAACCCGGAGAGCGCAAACTTCTGCTGTTGATCCATTGGTAATCCGCGCACAGCCCATTCCGAAACATTCCCGGTATCGACACCGTAAGTATCCTTAGGACCGACCATGCTGGCAACCTTGTTCATGACCGCTTCTGGGGCCAATCCGTCTTGATCGTCTTCACCCCGTTGCTTTAACCAAGTATCCCAGTTTTGCTTATTAGTTTGATTTGCTTTTAACCAATCCGTTGCGGGAAGGGATTCCCCCGTCGCAACCATGTCCTTTAAGTAAGACTTAGCATCACTGATGACGGCGTAGTCAATCGGAACCATTTTACCGATATCATAAGGCCGGTCATTAACTTGAATAATCTTAACGTTTTTTGGCCAGAAGCCCGCAAATGGAAATTCAGAACCTAAGAAGAAAATCAAATCCGCGTGCTGGAGTGCTTCAAACCCAGACTTCGTCCCTAACCGTCCAAACGTTCCAATGGCGTTCGGATGATTAGTCGGCATAACGCCCGTTGCGGGCACGGTATTCATGACCGGAACGTTGAACGTCTCACTGAACTGAACTAACGCATCGCGAGCACCAAGCAACCCCCGCCCCGCATAAACTAGTGGGTGTTTTGCTTCCTTTAATAGCTTCAAAGTCGCGGCAATTGCTTGCGGATCAATGGTTTGTTTAAACGTATTAGCGACCGTGTTTGGTGTTTTTACCGGCTCGTAGTCGATTTCTTTAGCAGAGAGGTCCTCCGGAATAATCACGACAGCCGGGCCCTTCTTTTCGTAAGCTTCCCGAATGGCTTGATTAACTACGTACGGTAACTGTTCAGCGGTCGTGACGGTCCGATTATACACGGCAACGTCGCCAAACATTGGCGTTTCGTCCATTTCTTGGAAATAGTTCGTATTCATCGTGGGTTGTGGTACCTGGCCAATCAATGCTAAAACTGGCACATGATCCATCTTGGCATCGTACAAACCGTTGAATAGGTGCGTTGCGCCGGGGCCCGCAGAACCAAATGAAACACCGATTTTGCCATTGAACTTGGCATCGGCCGTAGCGGCTAAGGCGCCCACTTCTTCATGGCGAACCTGAATGTAGTCCACCTTGTCTTTCTCCAAATAAAGGCCTTCTACAGTATGGTTAATCGAGCCGCCGGGAATTCCGTACAAGTGGTCGACACCCCAAGATTCCAATACCTTTACTAATGCTTGTCCCGCAATCATCTTCGTCATAAAAATCGCTTTCCTTCCGTTACCAGGTAGTTAATTAGCTATCCGAATTAATTTAACAAAGGTATTATAAAACGCTTTCACAGCCAAACTCAAGCAAAAAGACTTACTTTTTGTAAGTAAATGGAGATTACGCTTAAACGCAAAAATCCGTCCAGAAAGATTTCTGAACGGATTTTAATATTGCTCTGTTTTAAACGGGCACCAAGGGTTGCGTCACTTAACCTGGTATCAGACGTTTAATATCCAAAGATAAATAATAAAGATAAAGAAGAGCACGTACATGAGCGGATGAACTTCCTTACCGTGCTTAGTGGCAACCATCGTAATAACGTAGGTGATAAAACCTAACGCGATCCCATCGGAGATACTGTAAGTCAATGGCATCCCAATAACGGTTAAGAAAGCAGGTACGGCAATTTCAAACCGTTCCCAGTTGATTTGTTTTAATGATTCGGCCATGAGCACCCCAACAATGATCAATGCCGGTGCGGTGACTTGGCTCGTCACAACGTTCAATAGTGGTGAGAAGAATAGCCCAAACAAGAAGAGAATCCCCGTTACAACGGCACTCATCCCGGAACGCCCCCCTACCGCAATCCCGGCAGAAGATTCAACGTACGCGGAAGTTGGTGAAGTCCCCAAGACGGAACCAACTAACATTGAAGTTGAGTCAGCCATCAACGCCTTCCCAACCCGTGGCATCTTGTTATTACGCATGAAACCAGCTTGCTCAGCTAATCCAACCAACGTACCAGCCGTATCAAAGAAGGTGACCAGCAAGAACGTTAAAACAACGATAACTAATTGCAATGAATTGATGTCACCGATGTGGGTCAGTGCGACCCCAAAAGTTGGTTTTAATGAAGGTGCAGCGGAAACGACCGTCGATGGCATCTTAATCAAACCCGTGACCAAGCCTAAGATGGACGTCAAGACCATCCCGATGAAGATTCCACCCGGAACTTTACGACTCATCAAGATCAACGTAACGATTAACCCGAAGATGGTTAACCAGGTCGTTCCAACCGTCAATGAGCCTAAACCGACGACCGTTGACTTGTTCGCAACGATCAAACCACCGCCGTGTAACCCGATAAAAGCGATAAAGAACCCAATTCCGGCGGAAATCGCTAATTTCATATCCCGTGGAATCGCATCAATGATCATTTCACGTAACTTAAAGATGGTGATCAACATGAAGATTAACCCGGCGACGAAAACCCCTGCTAAGGCCGTCTGCCATTTCACACCCATCCCAATAACAACGGAATAGGTGAAGAAGGCGTTGACGCCTAGCCCGGGTGCGATGGCGATTGGGTACTTCGCAAGTAGCCCCATCATCAGACACCCAAGTGCTGAAGCTAGCGCGGTCGCGGTAAATACCGCCCCTTTATCCATTCCAGAAGCACCAAGGACACTCGGATTAACAAATAGGATGTAAGCCATCGAGACAAAGGTCGTTAGCCCGGCCAATACTTCCGTTCGCATGGACGTTTTCAATTCTGAAAAATTAAAATACGTTGCAATTTTATTCATGTTTTCCTCCAAATATTTTAAATAATAGAAATAGCACAATTGTAAACGTTCGTGTTTCCGCTCTATATAACAGAATTAATCCTAACATTGTTCTTAATTAAAAGCAATATCCGAACGCTAAATAATTTCATTGTGATTTACTTTCCACTTTCAATTTAATTTGGCTGCGTTAGAATGGAGTTGGTGTAAGAGATAATTTACAAAAATTGTCTGGGGAGCGTGAACGATATGGCAAGTTCCAAGTTTAGCGCCATCTTTTTTCTCATCTTATACGCCGTTTTACTCTACTTCGTTTTTACCATGAACAACATGGTTGCGATGTACATAATGGCCATCGGGATGTTTTTAGAAGCTTGTGAAGGTGTTTACTGTAACTTCTTTAAACATTAAAAAAATCCGGAAAAACGTGGGGACTGCTCCCCATGTCTTCCGGATTTTTTAGTGTGCGATCGGTCGTTGCTGATCCTGGTTCTTGCCCAGTTGTGCAACCTGCTGACAAAAACCTTCCATCATCTTTAAAACCTGATCAATTTGCTCGGCACCTAACTGATTGACCCACGTATCAAAGTGCTTCGTAATGGCTTGATTGACAATATTTTCAACCTGTTGCCCGCGTTCGGTCAAATGTAAATAGAGTCGCCGGCGGTCTTGCGGATCTGGTACCTGAAAAACGTAGTGCTGCGTCAACAGGGCTTTGACTTGCCGCGAAATCGCACTGCGCGTCACTTGCCGCTGAACAGCAATATCGTTTAATGTCACTTGGTCACTATCGGTAATCCGCCGCAAAATTAAAAACTGCTCAAACGACAGCTTATTTTGACTCAACGGCCACGCCACCAAGTCCGCCATATTTTTAGTGGCATCCTGATACGCTTCAAAATAACTATTTAATAATTTACTCAAATCGACATTTTTCATGATATTACAGTCACCCCACTGACTTTTATCTAAATATAACACGTCTTTAACTAATTTACTGATATCAGCCTAGCTTTTGTCGTTTTTTGGACATGTAAGGCATCCTGCCTAACATTTCAAGCGGACAAAGGAGTATGATAATAGTAGATGAAACGCTTACTAAAGGAGATGATGGAATGGTTCTCACACCCTTGCACCAAGTCGAATTACGCTTGATGCAAACTGTCATTAAAATTTGTGACACCGAAAAAATCGACTACTTTTTAATTGGTGGCTCACTGCTGGGCGCGATCCGTCACCACGGTTTCATTCCGTGGGACGACGATATCGATATCGGCATGCGTCGCAGTGAATACCAGCGCTTTATCGCGGTTGCGAACCGCTACCTTGATCCGGAGCAATACTTCTTACAAACGGGGGCTAGTGATCCCGATTACGGTCTCAGTTATATGAAGCTACTTGATGTTAACACTTACATTGAAGAAAAAAACAACGTCAATAACGCGTTTAAAGGTGTCTTCGTCGATATCTTTCCCTTCGACAAAATTCCTGATGACGAAGCCCTCCGTCGTTCCCAAATGATGCACTTTCGTTTGGAAGACGCCGCGATTCTATTGCGGTTGAACTATAACTTCGTCAAAACGCCACTCCGTAATTTATTAACCAAGCGGACGCCGCAGCAATTGGCCGAAGTTAACGGCCACAAACAGGACCGTGAAGGTTACATGCGCTTATACGAACAATCAGATTCGCGGACGTATAAAAACCTCGCTTCGCAGTACGATTACGATAAAGAAATCTTATCTTATCAAGAACTTACGGAATTGGAATCAGCGCCGTTTGAGGATTTGCAGGTAAAAATTCCCCGGGCCTATGATCAAATTCTGACCCGGATGTACGGTGACTATCTCCAACTACCACCGGCTGATCAACGAGTTGAAAAACATCTGAACAAACTGATTATTAACAATCACGAAATCTTATAGTTTTAACTAGCGTGGTTCAGGCGTTCTCGTGACCGCCGAACTACGCCTTTTTTGGTATCCAGCCTTTTGGGCTACTTTACATTATTATGAACTGCTCAGTCGTCGTTTCACCCTTGTTAAACGTGTGTTAAGATTAAAAGAATTATTTCGCTAGACATCGCGTTTACAAGGTATCAAAACATTTAAATGGGGGATCTAAATGGCAGCAAAATTATTTGGTATCATGATGATCAATGTTCAAAACATTGAGCTTTCAATCGTTAACTTGCGCACCTTAAAACAAGTCGAACGGGTTCGTTCCGACGTGGCTTTAGGTGAAGACATCTACGATCAACACACGATCAACTACGATTCAGTCGAAGAGGCGGCGTCCGCACTGACCGGTTTTGTCCAAATCATGAATGATTATGGCGTGGAAGACTACCGATTATGGGGATCGTGGTCATTATCCACCGCCAACAATGCCGACTACGTTCAAGACCAATTACTAGTCCGGACCGGCCTCAAAATTGCCTGGCTCTCCAGTAGTCAGGAAACCTACTTACGCTCAGCCGCCGTTGCGGTTCACTTTCCGCGCTTTAAACAGATGATTGAAGAACCAACTTACTTACTGGGGATTAACTCTGGAAGCGTCGGTATTTCTCATTACGATCAAGGCAACTTCGCCTTCTCGCGTAGTCTCCGCTTAGGGCCCGTTCGGATCTCCGAAGTGCTAGAAGACTTACAATCTAGCGTTCCGAACTACGTTGAAGTCCTAGACGACTACATTTCAAGTCAAATTGCTGACTTTGGGCGCTTCTTACCCGGTCGCCGGGAAGAACCTAGTAACGTGGTGATGTTGGGGGTCGCCCCGTTTGCTACCCTCTTCCGGCAACAACAATCCAAGGCCGGTGTCGAAGAACTCAGTAAGGCTGATTTCCAAGCCCTCTACGATGACGTTATCGACGCTTCTGATCAGTATTTAATGGACAAATACGAAGTGGACGAAGAAGACGTTCGCTTAATCGTGCCCGAACTCTTATTGATCAACGAGTTGCTTCAACTCACCAACGCTCAGAAAATTTGGTTGGGGAACGTGACCGTTTTAGACGGCCTCATTATTCAGGAAGCCGTTAAATTGGGTTATAAAAAATATAACTTCAACGATCAAATCATCACCGCAGCGAAAAATATCGCTGACCGTTATAACGTTGAACCGAAGCACCGCGACCTCGTCACAAAGTTTTCCCTTCACTTATTTGATCAGCTAAAGCCCCTCCACCACTTAGACAAGCGGGATCGGCTACTACTACAAGTCGCATCCATCGTCCACGACGTCGGGAGCTATATTGATCCGCATCAACATTACATGCATTCGGATTACATTTTGCGTGCGACCGAGCTCACTGGTCTGACCGATGACGAAAAGAAAATGATTGCGATGATTTCCCGCTATCACAGCGCCCAGACCCCATCGAAAGACTTAAAGCACTTCGATCACATGACGCTTAAACAACGCGTGCTCGTATCCAAGCTATCCGCCATTTTGCGAATTGCCGATGCGTTGGACGACGGTCGCAAGCAAAAGATCAGTAAAATTTCAGTTTCCATCAAAAATCCGCGCGTCATTATTACCTGTTTCTCCCATGACGACCTGTTTTTAGAGAATTGGGTATTCGCGCAAAAGGCCGAATTCTTCAAGGAGGTCTTCGGCCTAACACCAGTTATTAAACTTCGGGGGGTACGTTAAAAATGAATTATCACAAGGAAGAATATTATACGAACCGTGAATTAAGCTGGCTCGATTTTAACTACCGCGTATTGGACGAGGCCCGCGACAAGGACAACCCGTTACTAGAACGCGTGCGTTTCTTGGGCATCACCCAGAGTAACCTCGACGAATTCTTTACCGTCCGGGTCGCTTCCCTACGTAAGTTAATGTCCGTGAACTACATCAAGCCCGATCCTGCCGGCATGTCACCGGAACAACAAGTGACGGCCATTAGTGATGCGGCCCACGAAATGGTCAAACGCCAGTACAACACGCTGAACCGCTCACTGTTGCCACTGTTAGAACAACACGACATTCACCTTTTACAAATGGCCGACCTGTCCGAAGCCCAACATACATTTGTCAAAAACTACTTTGACGATGAACTTTACCCAGCGTTAACGCCCATGGCCGACGACTCATCCCGACCATTTCCATTTATTGGGAATAACACGTTAAACATTGCGTTACGCATCTACAAAAATGGCGATAAAAAGGACCGTAAATTTGCAACGGTTCAAGTTCCCGACGTTTTCCCACGGGTCGTTACGTTACCGGGCAAACCTAACCAGTTCATCTTAATCGAAGACATCATTAAGGCCTTCGTCGGGTCCCTCTTCATCAACTACACCGTCAAAGAAACCAGCGCCTACCGTGTGATGCGTGACCTAGATCTCGACGTTGCCGAAGAAGATACGTCCGACCTCTTAAAAGAAGTTCAAAAACAACTGAAGATGCGTGAACGGGGCAAAGTTATGCGCCTTGAAGTTGAAAAGAGCATGAGCAAGCACCAACGGGCCCGTTTATCTAAAGCCCTCGGTATTGAAGAAAGTGCGCTATACATTATCAACGGACCGTTGAACTTAACTTTCCTATCGAAACTCGTTAAGGCCGTCAGTGGTCACGATGATTTAAATTATCCAAAGTATCACGCCAACTACCCGGCCGTTTATCAGGAACACCCGATTTTTGACATCATCAAGCAGCACGACGTTTTAATGCAGTATCCCTACGATGATTTCAAGCCGGTGGTCGATTTCATTCACGAAGCCGCTGAAGACCACGACGTTTTGGCCATCAAGATGACCCTTTACCGGGTTTCCGCGGATTCGCCGATCATCAAATACCTCGGGCAAGCCGCGCAAAATGGTAAACAAGTGACCGTTTTAGTTGAAGTGAAGGCCCGTTTTGACGAAGAAAATAACGTCCACTGGGCCAAGAAGCTCGAAGAAATGGGTTGCCACGTCATCTACGGTTTAATCGGACTAAAGACACACTGTAAGTTAGCCTTAGTCGTTCGGCGTGAAAATGAAGGTATCAAACGCTACATGCACATGGGGACCGGGAACTATAACGACGTGACCGCCCACTTCTACACCGACATGGGCCTGTTTACGGCCGATACCGACATGGGGATTGACGCCTCCAACATTTTCAACATGCTCTCCGGTTATTCGGAACCACCTTATTTCCATAAACTACACATCTCACCAGACGGTATTCGCGACTTTATCAACGAAAAACTCGATGATGAAATTGCAATCGCTAAAACTGGCAAACCGTCCCTAGTGCGGATGAAGATGAACTCGTTGTCCGACCCACAAATTATCAGCAAACTCTACGAAGCATCCCACGCGGGTGTGAAGATTCAACTGATCATTCGGGGTATCTGCTGCTTAAAGACGGGCATCAAGGGTGTTTCAGACAACATTGAGGTGCATTCAATCATTGGTCGCCTACTGGAACATAGCCGAATCTACTATTTCAGCAACGATGGCGAACCACAGATCTACCTATCAAGTGCTGACATGATGACGCGGAACCTTAACCGGCGGGTTGAATTACTCTTCCCACTGCTTCAGCCAGAAATCAGCCGGCGTGCAATGGCCATTTTTGAAACGATGTGGCAAGACAACGTTAAGACCCGGGTACTGCAAGCCGATAACACCTATACAAAGGTTGACGGTCGGGGCTTAGAAATGTTAGATTCTCAGGACCACTTCATTCACGAAGCTGAACAAGAAGCACAAGCTGACCACAGTGAAGCGCAGCGCACCAGTAACAGTCACCAATTTATTCCAATGATGAGTCCTAAAAATGAACCCAATCCCTTAAACGGAGAGGAAGATTAGTATGGAAAATTTTGCCGTCATTGATCTCGGCTCGAACTCATGTCGGATGACGATTACCCAAATTCAACCGGATGGTAGTTACACTGTGACCCACCGGTTGAAGGAAATGGTTCGTTTATCCGAAAATGAAAATATCGGGGAGGTGCCGACTTTACAGCCCGCCGCCATAGAACGCACCCTGACGGCACTAAGATCGTTCAAATCCGTGTACGACGAGTTACCCAACTTAACGCTAACTGCGGTTGCGACCGCGGCCACGCGTAAAGCCAGCAACCAAAAGAAGTTTTTGAAACAAGTCAAAAACGAGCTCGGATTAGACATTGACGTCATTCCGGGAACGACCGAAGCCTATTATGATTATCTTGGCGTCGTTAACACCCTGCCAACGACCAACTGCGTGATGGTCGACACGGGCGGCGGTAGTTGCGAACTCGTCTTGATCATCAACGGGCAAGCTAAGGAACTAATCAGCTTACCGATTGGCGCCGTTAGTTTATCGGAAAAGTTCGACTTGCGCGACAAGGTCGCAGCTAACGAGCTCTTTAAAACGATGACTTTTGTGGATAAGCTGTTTAACAGCGTCTGGTGGTTACGCAACGGGTTAAACCTTCCCTTAGTTTGTCTTGGCGGGAGTAACCGAACCTTGGCAAAAATCAACCGGCGTAAAAATGACTTTTTGAACTTTGAAGATATCCACGGTTACCGGCTACGGGACACCGCCATCTACGAAACTTTTGATGAAGTCTTAGGCAAGGATGCCACTCAGCGAGCTGAAGTCCCTGGCTTGGCTAAGGATCGCGCCGATATTATTGTCGGCGGCATGATTCCCGCTATCACCCTCATGCGGTTTTTAGACTCCGATCGGATGATTTTCTCACAAAACGGGTTGCGTGAAGGTATCCTGTTCGAACACCTGACCCAGTTAGCCGCGCACAAGAAACAAACTGCGCCAGCAGATTAATTCCGCGACTAAAAAATCTTCTTACAAGGCGAATTGCCTTGTAGGAAGATTTTTTTGATTGCTTTAATTAATCCGCTCCGTCGGGTATTCGGAGGTTGACGCTGATAGCATCGGTCGTGAAGGTGGTCTTAGGACGGTGACTTTTTGCCGACCTTAGACCACAATTGCGGCTTTTGCAAGTGTTCCGGGCGAGGGGCAAGACGTTCTTCAGGCTTGCCCCGGTCCCACGACCGCATGCCATCAGCGTCGACCGGACTATGTTATAGGTGACTAATTCTTATTAGTTTGAGTAATTCTTACAATAACGTTGCTACTAGTCCTCTTTTTTAGCTTGGCGTTGGGCGGCCCGATCCTGATGCCAACTAGTTGGACTCCATAGTTGCCCTTCCATCGAGCCATGCAAACTTTCAATTTCAGCCTGTTGGTCACTAAGAACCTTAATGATGCCGTCAACGGTGTATTGGTTGCCGTCCGTACGCAAATCTTTTAATGCTTGAATCGCCCACGCAACTTGATCTTGTTCACTCATTTCAAAAAACTCCTTTACGCTCAATTCATATTTTTCTTACATTGTACGCAATGTTTCTCATTTAACCAACCATTTTGCCTAAAACTCATTCCAACAAAAAAGGTGTCACTGTTATAAATAACAGCAACACCCGCGTTAACGGTGATTACCCAACTGCCTGTTGGTCGTCATCGTATAATTTTTGTTGAATTTCGCGTAATTCTGACTTACGCACTGAACGTGGCAAGAATGCCCGAATATCTTCTTCGTTGTAGCCGATTTGTAAACGACGCCCATCATAAATGATTGGCCGTTTTAGTAGTTGTGGTTTTTCGACTAATAAATCTAACAATTGGTTAAAGCCAAGGTCAGACAAGTCAATGTGCAGTGCTTTGAAAGCCTTAGAACGCGTTGAAACGATGTCCTCGAAGCCATTTTCAGTGAGCCGGAGGATTTGTTTCAATTCATCGCGATCCAGAGGGTTAGCAATAATATCGCGTTCATTGAAAGTAATGTTGTTTGCAACCAACCATGCACGCGCACTACGGCTAGACTTGCTAGATGTTGAATAATATAAGTTTACTGTCACGATGAATTCCTCCTAAGTTTACAGTAAGTTACTTTATCACTTACTTTTATATAGTAAGTATACGAGATTAGTCAAGAATAGTCAAGGTTTGTCAGAACTTTTTTCTTGATTTATTTGTGACGATTATTTGACCATTTTTATCCTAACAATGCCCTTAGAATCGCAACGGACAAAAGCGGTATCTCTGTGAGATACCGCTTTACCACTATACGATACTAACTGCCCGGGCTGGGATCGAACCAGCGACCTCTTGATTAACAGTCAATTATTCTACCGCTGAACTACCGGGCAATAACCTATGACTGTATTTATACACGTTTTTGGACATAATTACAACCTTTTTTGTAATTTTTTCAAATTATTTCCACATAATTAATAAACTGACTATCCCTATAGCGGATAGAGTCCAAGCCATGACATCACAGAAAAATCTTTTTGTTTTATAATTTTAGCAATCGCGTTTCTAATTTCTCCCTCGCTAAGGTAAGTCTGCAAATTATAGTAGTATTCCCCCTTCTGATTTTGCATCGTCAATTGCCACGCCCCTAAGTCAGCCCACACATCCGTATCCGGGGCTTGTTTCTGGTGTTTGAACATAATGTGCATCGTCGGCTTCCACGCTTCTTTGTCTTCACCGGTCAGTCGAATCAACCGCCGTACTTGACCGTGAAACCGAGCCGCCGCCGTTCCACAAATAACGATTGCGGCGACAATCAATCCCGCCCCAACGCCAAACGATCCTAATAACAGCTTTGTTAACAGCGGTGTCACCGCCAACCGCGTCGTGGCTACTACCTCGACACTCATTAAGAGCCAAATACCAATGACTAAGCCATTCATCCAATTTAAGGCAACTTCTCGCGCATGCCGGTAAACGGCCAAGCGACAATGGTTATCATTGCTGACGATTCGCTGCGCCGGTCGGACTGGCGAATAGGCCACCGCCACTTTTCCGTTACGAAACGTGAAACTGGTCAGCGGGGGAAACACGTCGTTCATCGCCGTTAACACCTTCACGGGTAAGTATTCCGCTAAGACGTTTTCTGCATGCGCAACGGCCTCAAAATGGTACGTCATCCCTTTGATTGCTGTTAATTGATACCCACGCTGTGCTTGCCGGTTGAGCCAAGTATTTTCAGCGACAGAACCCTTTAAAAAGAACCGTGTTTTTTGCATGTCAGGAACCTCCTATAAATTAGAATCGCTAAATTGAATTCTAATTATATTCGGATTGGTCTATTTATAAAAGCATTCTCACATTTACGTTTGATTAGGTTACGAACCATTATGATAGGCTTTTTGTCACAAAACTTTCTTCAAATCACCGTCACCATTTCAACAAATTGGTATAGCTACAATTCAATAAATCATCCGCCAACTTATCCTTATCGATCATTTATTAAATTCCTTATATTTATTCACAAAATCCGGTAGGCGTGCTAGTATCAATTCATAATACTTTCGTTAAAAAAATAATTTTTGGAGGAATTGAATATGCCTGCCGAATATATCATGGCCATTGATGAAGGCACCACGAGTACCCGGGCCATCATCTTTAACCACGCGGGCCAAAAACTCGCTGACTCACAACGCGAGTTTCCCCAATACTTTCCCCAGCCCGGCTGGGTCGAACATAATGCAAATGAAATTTGGAACGCGGTCTCTAGTACAATCGCCGACGTCTTAATTGAATCCGGCGTCCTGCCTGGTCAAATCAAGGCCATCGGGATTACTAACCAACGGGAAACCACGGTCGTCTGGGATAAGGAAACCGGGAAACCCATTTACAACGCGATCGTTTGGCAATCACGCCAGACCGCGCCCCTTGCCGACCAACTAGTTGAAAACGGTGCCGGTGAGATGATCCACCAGCGAACTGGACTCGTGACCGACGCCTACTTCTCCGCCACGAAGATTCGCTGGATCTTGGACCACGTCGACGGTGCTCAAGCACGAGCCGAGCGTGGCGAGCTCTTATTCGGAACGATCGACACTTGGCTCGTTTGGAAGCTAACCGGGGGAATGACCCACGTCACCGACTACACTAACGCTAGCCGAACGATGCTGTTTAACATTCACGACTTACAATGGGACCAAACGATTTTGGACCTCTTAAACATTCCCAAGGTCATGCTACCAACGGTGCGGTCCAATTCGGAAATTTACGGAACCACTAAGGATTACCTATTCTATAACTGCCAAGTCCCAATCAGTGGGATGGCTGGTGATCAACAAGCCGCGCTCTTTGGACAAATGGCCTTTGAACCCGGTATGGTCAAAAACACTTACGGTACCGGTGCCTTCACCGTCATGAACCTTGGCGAACAACCCCAACTGTCCGACCATAACCTGCTGACCACGATTGCTTACGGCATTGACGGTCATGTGAGTTACGCACTGGAAGGATCGATTTTCGTTGCGGGTTCCGCAATTCAGTGGCTGCGCGACGGGATGCAACTAGTCAAATCCGCGCCGGAATCGGAGACACTTGCCAAACAATCGCACAACCATAATGAAATCTACGTTGTGCCAGCCTTTACCGGACTCGGTGCGCCGTATTGGGATTCTGACGCCCGCGGAGCCGTCTTTGGACTGACCCGCGGTTCCACTAGGGCGGACTTCGTTAAAGCCACCCTGCAGTCGTTAGCCTACCAATCACGCGACGTTATCGACACGATGAAGCAAGATGCCGACATTGCCATGCCGATTTTAATGGTCGACGGCGGTGCGACCCGCAACGATTGGCTGATGCAATTCCAAGCTGATATTTCAGACGTGCAGATTCACCGGGCTGCGGATTTGGAAACGACCGCGCTTGGGGCCGCCTTCCTTGCTGGCTTGGCCGTGGGTTATTGGAAAGACCTCGATGAAATCAAGTCGATCCATCAAACTGGTGACGTCTTTAAACCTAAAATGAGTGCCGCAGAACGCGACAACCTCTACACGGGCTGGCAAACAGCCGTTAAAGCAGCACAACTGTTCAAACATGATCCTTATGAAGGCTAAGAATATTAAAAAATTACAAGTCAGTTTAAAATTCATTGGTTCATTAATTGCCGCCTATATCTCCTTTATGTTTCTCCTAAACGGCTTTGTTAATACTGGTAGTCAAGGCTACCACTTCGACTTTGGTCAATTCATGATATGGTTAGCGGGCATTTTACTCTTAATTGAACTAACCGGACTCTGGTTTCAAAATAATTGGGTTAAGGTGATAACTGCACTGATCGCAGTTATTACCTTAATCAGTGTCTGTTACGTTGAAATAACCGTTTTTGTTTGGACAGACATGCCCACTATTATCCTGATTAGTCTTCTTAGTTTAATTACATGGGCCTTAACCTTTATAGCTTTCACAACTCAGACTAAAAATTAGTTCGTATCATCAAAAAATAACGGCTCTTTGTCAACGGCTGTTGATGAGGAACTTTATGAGGAAACCAATTCATTTT
>CALFSK010000075.1 GCA_937916845.1 uncultured Lactobacillus sp.
CCGTGGGGTCGGCTACAGCCAAAGAGCGGTCTTCCGCCTCGCTTGAAAGCCTCAAGGGACGAGTCTTTCAAGTCGCCCCGCACTGTAACCTGGCAAAAAAGCGCCAGCTAACAGTGCCGACACGGCCCGCTGGTTCTGCCGGCTACGCTAAGATTGCTTTAAAACAAACCGGTTAAGTTTGTCAGCAACCTCAACATAGCTGGAGGTCGTCCGTGATGAATCTGCCGTGAATGTGGCGTTAACCGGTGATTTTCCGGTGTACACCACCGACATCTTGAGAGACGTGGCTTTTCGGCTCTCAAGTGAGGTTCATGACCGCTTTTTGGCTTGAACCGGTCGCCACGGCAGATGAAATAACGGACGACCGGAAGCGGGAAACTTAACCAATTCTATCGGTGCTACCGTTACTATATCAATTAACAAGCAATCATTTTCGTAGCTGTAAGCTTCTCTAACAGAGCGCACTAGTGCCTTCTTTTTATATAATTAAAATTATTATTCGACAGACATTAAATAATTTATACGTGGCAATGTTTGTTCATTCGGCGGCTTGAAATTACAATGATAATGAATTTGGAAAAGTGGATTTATAAATTGCACTAATTATCGTGCATTGATTTGGTATTGTTATGCTGTATAAAATCAGTATCATGAATCATGTAAGGGGTTGCAATAAACGAAGGGATGGGGTGAAATCGTGCAACTGTCCAACCGCCAGATGACCATTATCACTAAGCTAATCACAGTGGAACAGGCCGTGACGACTCAAATGTTGGCCGACGAAGTCAACGTCAGTGTACGCACTGTCAAAAATGACCTACGTGGGATTCAGGACTGGTTTGCACACTACGGTGACTACTACCGGTCCAAGCCGCGCATTGGTATTTGGCTTGAAGCGAGTCCGGCGGCGCGGGCCATGCTTAAGCAACGCTTAATGACTAACCAAGTTGAAAATTTGCCTTGTACACCGCAGGAACGCGTGGCCCAAATTGTACTGTTATTAGCAATCAATCCAGGATTTATGACGACGCAACAGATTGAAAACAAAATTGACATTAGCAAAAACACGGTCGTTGCGGACCTCGACCGGGTGGATCAATTTTTACAAAAATTTCAGTTGATTCTTGAACGTAAAAATTATTATGGCTACCGCATTGCCGGAACGGAACTCAATATTCGTTCAGCGTTGGAAGCCATCTTAAATCGAATCCTGCACACGTTTGAGGCACCGATGCTCACTTCTACGGATCCCTTAAAAGATGTTCAGAAGATTCAATTTCCAGCGGTGCCAGAGCTTCAAACCGTGTTTAACGTCGTCGTGAATGAACTGGAGGTTCAACACGCCCCGACGCACGCAGACTTCGACCTCGAGGACATCCTGACCATGCTTGTCCGGATGGTCATCTGCACGATTCGTCTGAGCATGAACCATCCTATCAACAGCTACACCCCCTTAGCCGTTGCGCAAACGGAGCAGCAGAAACTCCCGTACGTCCTATTTACTAAAGTGGTGCACCATTACGAATTTCCCGTGCTACAAGACGAGTACGACTACTTGTTGCGGGGGGTGAATCCCCGTTTCGACGACCAGAACATCGCCGCCTTAACAAATCAGATCATCAAGCAAGTTAGTCGGCAACTCCAGTACCCCTTTGATACGGACGGACAGCTCAAAGTGAACCTATTTTCACACCTGCTAACCAAGTTAAGTAACAAGTACAAGTTTACCAATGAATATAATCCCTTTGTGACGGACCTTAAGAAGCGCAACTTACCCCTGTTTGAAGCCGTTCAGGTTGCCTTACGTGATAACATTTCGTCTAACCCCGCCGTTGTGAGTGACTCGTTCATAACCTTTGTCACCTTGCACTTTATGGTTTCCCTAGAAAGCCATCAAACGACTAGGTATGCGCGGGTCCTGTACGTTTGTTCAACGGGGCTTGGCGTGACTGGCTTAATTAAACGAGAAATTGAGCGGCACGTTTCTAATATTGAGATTGCCGGGTTTGCCTCCATCACAACCGTTGACCAGCAAGTTGCGGCACTTCACCCAGACCTGCTGATTAGTATTTTCCCCATTACCGCGGGCGAGCTTCCAGTCGTTCAGGTTAACCCACTTCCTAGTCACGACGATATCGAACGAATTCGGTCGGCCGTGGCGAAGGTCTTAAAAGTGACGATGAGTAGCCTAACGCCGTTTCGCCCCAGGGTGGGTAAGGAAAGTGACGCTGAAGAAGAAACCCGAACCCTCATGCTTAATGGGTCAGTGATTTATCAAGCGCTTAGTCGTTACTTTGGGCAGCGCATTCCAGTGGGGTACCAAGAAGCCTTTATGATTCACGTCATGATGGCCGTTCACCGGATTTATTATCATCACAGTTACGATTCAACCTTGAAGGTCACCCCGTCGTCAGAAACTAAGGATGTCCAAACGATCAAGCGGATCTTTTTAGAAAATCAGCTCAGTATTAATGCACCGGAAATTGGCGCGTTGTTGCAATATACCCGCGTACATGAACTGTCCCAAAAAGGAGGATGAGTGGCATGGATGAACCATGGCTCACGGAAGATGTTCAAAAAGTATTACGAGAGGCACACC
Source organism: uncultured Lactobacillus sp. (assembly GCA_937916845.1). GTDB lineage: Bacteria > Bacillota > Bacilli > Lactobacillales > Lactobacillaceae > Lactiplantibacillus > Lactiplantibacillus paraxiangfangensis. The sequence continues at coordinate 2,600 of CALFSK010000075.1, forward strand.
ATCAAGCCGAAACGGCGGATGCGTTGGCCTATGTCTTTAGGCTCATGCGTCAAGCTGAGATTGAACCTACCGAGTTACAGTTAGTTATTTTAATTAACCACGTTAGTGAAATGGTGGACCGCTCAATTACGGGAGAACAGCTTCCCGCTGTTGAACCCGAAATGTTTGCGGGCGTTTCCCCAGTTGCGTTGCAAATTGCGGGGCAACTCGTCGATCACCTTGGTAATTTGTCGGATTCAGAAAAATACGTCGTTTCAATTCACTTTGAAACGGCACTACAAAACTCATAGGAGGTAACAAACATGATTAAAGTTGTGATTGCAGATCGGATGGGTAAGGGCCAAAAAGTTGCGGCTGGTGTCGAAGAAGCTGGCGGTACGGCGGTTGTAGTTCCCGGTATGGGCGCTGACATGCGTTTAGGTGACGTTATGAACCAGGAGCAAGCCGATATGGGAATCTCCTTCTGTGGTAGCGGTGGTGCGGGTGCCATTACGGCCAGCACTAAGTATGGCTACCCAGAACGTCACGGTATGCGCTCGATTCAAGAAGGCATTACGGCCATTGAAGAAGGCAAAACGGTCCTCGGGTTCGGTTTTATGGATAAGCCAGAACTAGGCAAGGCACTCACGGAAGCGTTCGAGAAAAAATATAACCAGTAATCGCTGATCATCGAAGGGAGGGCCTTAACATGGCAACCGCAATCAACACGACGCACGAACGGACAGTGCGCGTTACCGGTAAGGGTGATACGAAACAAAAGGCGTTTGCGCAGGCGTTGAGTCAAATTCAAAAACAAGTCGTCGAGAACGTTGATGCCGTCACACTGCAAATTACACCACGGCAAGTGACCCCGGTTAGTTTACAGTCGGAGACTTATCGTGAACGCTTCTTGCTGTTCTTTTTTCCACGGACACGCACGACTTATCACGCCACGATTGACGTGTTGGTCACGATCAACGCCATTGATCTAACACAGGTGCCCTTCGAAGAAAAAGCGAAGAACGCAGCTTGGAAACCCGTGGATGTTTTGAAAGGGGGCAAATAATGTGCACTTTGTTGTTATTTTAATCGAGTCAATTATTATTGGTGGCCTGGTCGGCTTTTCAGCCGGGATTGGTGCTGCCAGAATGTTTAACGCACCAACGGTCCAAGCGCTAGGCGCATTTCGGACCTTAGGTGAAATGAATGCGGCTCAGGGCGACCCCGCGTCACACTTTTCATTTGGACTGGGGTTCTTCTTTAACGCTTGGGCTTCAACGGTTGGTGCCGGCGCATTCACTCAGGATGTCACGCACCGGGTTATTCCTAACTGGTCGGCCGCCATTTTACTAATTAAGAATAAGAATTTAGCTGAAACGATGCATAATCCTAAGAAAATGGGGATTATGAGTGCCTTAATCGGGGTCGTTGTGGTGACCTTCTTAAACGTCACCTCGTCCTCGATTCCAGCATCTTTACAAGTGACGGCGGTCAAAGTGTTAGTTCCAGCGGCGACGGTCCTGATCAACATGGTGATGCCGATTATCTTCTGGCTCGCGGCGATTGATGCGGGCCGGCGTTCTGGATTGTTCGGCACGGTCTTTGGTGGGATGGCTGCCCTCATTATGGGTAACGCCGTTCCCGGGGTCGTTCTTGGAATTTTAATCGGTAAGGGTGTTGAAGAGATTGGGTGGACCCGGATCACGCGCATCATGCTAGTGGCGGTAATCTTACTGTTCGTCTTGAGCGCCTTCTTCCGGAGTTTCGATATTCAACTATTAAAAGAATTCGGCATGCGCGCGCCGCAATGGCTTCAAGGCTGGCATAACGCGATTGGCGGTTAAGAGAGGAGCGGACTAAATGGATCAAGATATTAAAGATTTAGAACACGCACATAGCTTTTGGTACGCAGACTGGTCGTTTCCGCTAATCGTGGGGATCATGTCCGCCGGGGTCTTTGCCGGGACCTCGATGTATTACAACTACGGCGTCGGGGCCTTCAACGAAGTGGCCATTGTCGCCATGCTAAAAGCCGGGATGACCGGTGGTTCTTACGGTGCGGCCGCAGCGTTTGGGGCGAGTTTCTTATTTGCCCGGATTTTGGAAGGGTCCTTAGTCGGAATCTTAGACTTGGGTGGTTCAATTCTGACCGGGGTCGGGATTGGGATTCCCGCAATTTTGCTCAGTATGGGCATTGAAGCGCCAGTTAAAAACTTTCCGTTAGCTTTGCTGACTGGCTTAGTGATTGGACTCATTATTGGGGCCATTATCTACGCCGTGCGGCACTTCACGTTAGGCCAATCCAAGGCAACCTTTGGGGCCGACGTCATGATGGGTGCTGGGAATGATACGGGGCGCTTCTTAGGGCCCTTGATCATCTTGAGCGCGGTAACGGCGTCCATTCCAATTGGAATCGGGGCGACGGCTGGTGCGGCAATCTTTTACGCTTGGAAAAAGCCGATTGCCGGTGGTGCGATTATCGGCGCCATGATTTTAGGATTCTTCTTCCCGGTTAAACTGTAAAGGAGCGCAATTGATGGTTGATTTATACGTTAAAAATGGTCGCAGTGTTAATGACGACCCCTTGGAACTGACAATTACCGCGGGTAAAATTACCGCCATTGGTGAGAAGCTGACCGACGTCGAGGCAACGCGGGTGATGGACGTGAAGGGCGCCTACGTTTCGGCGGGGTGGATCGATGATCACGTGCACTGCTACGATCAATTGACGCTGTACTATGACGATGCGGACGCGGACGGCGTTCAAAGCGGAGTCACGACCGTTATTGACGCGGGTTCTACGGGTGCCGATAACATTGGTGATTTTTATGAACGGACGCGTGCCAAGCGGACGAACGTGTACGCCATGATCAATATTTCTAAGACCGGAATCCTGGCTCAAGATGAATTGGGCGATATGAGTCGGGTTCAGTGGGAACCTTTCAAACGGGCCGTAGACGAGTACCCAGACTTTATTGTGGGGATCAAAGCTCGCGAAAGTCATTCGGTGGTCGTGGATAATGGGGTTCAGCCGTTAATTAAAGCCAAGGACTACCAACGCCAAGTTGAACGCACTTTGCCAGTGATGGTTCACGTCGGGGCCAACCCGCCTGAATTGGAAGCCATTTTAGCCTTAATGACGAAGGACGATGTATTGACCCACGCGTACAACGGCAAACCGAATGGCATCTTGGCTGCGGACGGCACGGTTAAACCGTTTGTGCGTGAAGCCTATGATCGCGGTGTAATCTTTGACGTTGGTCACGGAACCGACAGTTTCAATTTTGAAACGGCCGCAACGGCGTTTGCTAACGGACTCGTCCCCCAATCAATTAGTACGGATATTTATCACCGTAACCGGGAAAACGGGCCCGTCTATGACATGGCGACCACCCTTGATAAGTTGATGCTGCTAGGCTTCGATTTGCCAACGGTAATCCGGATGGTGACGGTAGCCCCGGCTGATAATTTCAATTTAGCACATAAGGGTGAATTGGCAGTAGGTGCGGATGGCGACCTGACCATTTTCAGTGTTGAGCAGACGGACAAAACGTTGACCGATTCGAATGGCAATCAGCGCACGACCACGACCACAATCAAACCGTGTTGTGCGGTCGTGGCGGGTCAAGTCTATGAAGTGGAGGCTAAGGAATGACGGTATACGATAAGTACCATTTAAAGCAAGTGATCAATGCGAGCGGCAAGATGACTATTTTAGGCGTTTCTAAGTTAGCGCAACCCGTGATTGACGCGCAAAAATTTGGGGATGAACACTTCTTTGAAATGGCGGACCTGGTTAAGAAGACGGGGGACCATTTAGCGCAACTATTAGGGGCGGAAGACGCCATCGTGATCAACTCCGCTTCGGCGGGGATTGCGGAAGCCGTGGCGGCGTTGATTGGTGCGGGGAGTAAGTACCACGCCTATCACCCTTACGATGCGCGTTATACCAAACGTGAAATCGCGATTCCTAAGGGCCAAAACGTAGATTACGGGACCCCTGAAGAAGTGATGATCAACGTCGGTGGGGGCCAAGTCGTGGAAGCCGGTTATGCCAACATGTGTAGCCCAGAACACCTCGATATGGTGATTACCGATAAGACGGTCGGAATTTTATACGTTAAGAGTCACCACGCCGTGCAAAAGAGTATGTTGACCGTCGAAGAAGCGCTGAAAGTTGCGCATCACCACGCGTTACCGCTGATTTTGGACGCCGCTGCGGAGGAAGATATGCAGAAATACATCGAGATGGGTGTTGATATCATCATCTTCTCCGGCGCCAAAGCGTTAGCAGGGCCAGCGTCAGCGTTGATTTTTGGGAAACGGCACTACATTGAATGGGTCCGGCTACAGTCCCTTGGTTTAGGCCGGGCCATGAAGATCGGTAAGGAAAATATTCTTGGGCTCACTAAGGCAATTGAAGACTACTTAGCAGAAGGTCCTGAAAGCGGGGATCAGATGAAAGCCCGCTTAGCGCCATTTCTGACGGGCTTAAATCAGGTGCCTTACGTTGACGCGGAACAGGTGCAGGACGGTGCTGGCCGGGATATTTACCGGGCGAGCGTGGTCATTAAACCGGACTCACCTAAGAATGCTAAACAGGTCACGGCGGAATTGAAGGCGGGTAATCCCGCGATTTATACCCGCGAGTACCGGGCGAACGTGGGGATTATTGAGTTTGATATTCGAGCCGTTGATGCGGCTGAAATGACGGCCATTACGCAACGATTACACGAAATTTTAGATTAACTAAAAGGAGAGCTATACCATGCAAAAAACACCAAACTATTACAAAGACCGGGTTGCTTTAAACGTTTTAGCAGGTTCCGTTCAAAATGCAGTTGATTGTTATGAGGCAGCGAGCGAACACATTATTCTGGGCGTTTTGACGAAAAACTATGCGAATGATCAACTGGCTATCGAAGATATGCTGAAGTATCAGTCCCAGATCGATAATGCCGTTTCAGTAGGCCTGGGTGCGGGTGACCCTAAGCAAAGCCAGATGGTGAGTCGGGTTTCAAAAGTGATTCAACCACAACACGTTAACCAAGTCTTTACGGGCGTTGGGACGAGTCGGGCGTTGTTAGGGCAAGATGATACGGTCGTTAACGGCTTAGTATCACCTACCGGAACTGTTGGAAAGGTCAACATTGCGACGGGGGCCCTCAGCTCACAGACCCCAGCTGGTGAAGTTTCCATTGAAACAGCGATTGCGTTGTTGAAGGATATGGGTGGAACTTCAATTAAGTTCTTCCCAATGAAGGGTTTGGCCCACGAAGACGAATTCAGAGCAGTTGCTAAGGCCTGTGCCGAAAATAACTTTAGTTTGGAACCCACTGGCGGTATCGATTTAGATAACTTTGAAGAAATCCTTCAAATTGCGTTGGATGCCGGTGTTAAACACGTTATTCCCCATATCTACTCCTCCATTATCGATAAGGATACCGGGATGACCCGTCCTGAAGATGTGCGCCAACTCTTTGAGAGCGTGAAGAAATTAGTTGGGTAAGCGTTTAAGATAAATAAGTTGTTTTATATCATCCAGCTAGGATAATCTAGCTGGATTTTTTGCGTTAATCGTCCGAAAATACTTGGAAAAGCCTCAAAATTGGTATATTCCAATCTATGGTTATGACAGCCGTGTTTATGAAAGGTAACGTATGATTGGTATTGGCGAAATCGGCTTAAATCGCTGTTATATCAATGGTTTTAATATAAAATAATTAATGAAAACCCCTTGAAACTGAAACAAACAAGTCCATACTGAAGTTGTAGAATTGAAACCGCTTTTTCGTAGCGGTTATAAAGTTGGAGGGGTTTTAATAATGGCAACTGTCGAATTAAAAAACAAAAAAATTAGTGCTATTATCAGTTTATTAGGGGCCGAAATTCAAAGCGTGACCCGGATTGATGATGGATTTGATTATATTTGGAACGATACCACTGGGAAGTACTGGGGCCGCCACGCGCCCGTTTTGTTCCCCATCATTGGCCAAATTAATCAAAACACTTATTATTTTGATGGTCACAAGTATGGGTTAACCCAACACGGCTTCTTACGCGATCAAACTTTTGAGATTGTTAGCCAGAGTCAGGATGCGGTTGTCCTGAAGAGTGCGGCCAATGCTGATACCAAGGCAAAGTTCCCATTTGATTATCAAGTCACGATCAGTTACCGGTTAGACGATAGTGCACTTAAGGTTGAATATAACGTTGAAAACCTAGACCAGAAGACGATGTACTACTCATTAGGTCTTCATCCTGGATTTAACACCACCGGCGACTTTGCTAACTACCGGTTGAAGTTTGATCCAGCCGTGACCGAATTGGAAAACCAGGAAGTTGATCCTGCGCCATTATTAAGTGGTAAAACGCACATGGTCAAGTTGACTGATGGCGAATATGGGTTAAGTCATGACAAATTGGACGCCGGTTTGATCGTCTTTTCCGCCAAGGGCCTGAAACATGTCCAATTGGTCAGTGATGAAGCTAAGCATGCGGTTGAGTTGAATCTCAACGATTTCCCATACTTTGCCATCTGGTCACCCGAAAAGAAGAATGCCGATTTCGTTTGTGTTGAACCATTCAATGGTCTTCCAGACGTTTATGGCGACCCCGAACAGCTCCAAGATAAGAAAGCAGTTAACACCTTAGCTGCTGGTAAGACGGATGTATTTGGGACTGAAATTAAATTTTCATAGCTAAGTCGCTTGCTTAATATTGTAAAGTTCCTGGATAATAGATATCTAGGAGCTTTTTTTGTTGCGAAAAATTAAATTGATTTTCTGGAATTAAAATAATTCTTATGAATCGTGTGAACGTACCGTTATATAGCAGAAACAGGGTCTTGGCCGTATTAATAAAGTGTATCGATTAATCATTAGTATACCAATTTAAAAAGTTGTTGAAAAATATGTGAATTAACCATGAACACGCTTTCATGTATATTTGTTTATGAAGAAAAGGAAATGAACAAATAAGGAGCGATTTTCAATGAGTGAGTCATGGATTAATATTTCAAAACGAGTATACGTTGTAACTGGTGGATCTTCAGGTATTGGGAATGCCATTGTCACTGAATTATTAAACAATGGTGCGGTTGTTTACAATGCTGATTTAAAGGAAGGCGAATTAAAGAACGCTAATTTGCACTTCGTTGAAACTGATGTTACCGATCAAAAAGCCGTTGATGCTTTGGTTGATCAAGTTGTTGAAGAACAGGGCCACATTGATGGTTTAGTTAACAACGCCGGAATCAACTTGCCACGGTTATTAGCCGATGCTGATGATCCTCATGGGCAATATGAATTTACTGAAGGTAACTTTGAAAAAATGTTTGCTGTTAACGTTAAGAGTGTCTTCCTAATGTCTCAAGCAGTCACCCATCAATTTGAAAAGCAAAAGCGTGGGGTCATTGTTAACATGTCTTCCGAAGCTGGTTTGGAAGGGTCACAAGGCCAAAGCGTTTACTCCGCAACTAAGGGTGCCATCAACGGATTCACTCGTTCATGGGCTAAAGAACTCGGGGAACATAACATCCGCGTTGTTGGGGTTGCACCTGGCATCATGGAAGCAACTGGTTTACGGACTTTGTCATATGAACAATCATTGGCTTACACACGTCATAAGACAGTTGAAGATATTCGGGCTGGCTACAAGAGCACGACGACAACACCATTGGGTCGTAGCGGTAAGCTTTCTGAAGTAGCTGATGCAGTTAACTACTTACTATCAGACCGCGCAAGTTACATTACTGGTGTCACGATCAACATCGCAGGTGGTAAGAGTCGCGGCTAGCCCCGTAGTTTTTAAAAGGGGATAGGTGGAATAATGGACAGACAGAATTTTGAAATGTTGAACTTTTTTATTAATAATGATGCGCTAACTTTACGAGAGCTTCAGACCCATTTTTCAATTTCAAGAGTGACAATTACCAAAAACATTCGGGAAATTAATGATTATTTAGATGGCGTTGCCAAAATTAATATTAATCAATCAAAATTCTATTTAGTAATTAAAGATTATTCCGCCATTGCTAAATTACAAACGAATTTTTTAAAGCAGGATCTAGACTTTAACGATCCCGCAAAACGTCAGGCAACCATCTTAAAGGAACTGTTGAAAAATATTAATGGGTACGTGATCGTGGACGATTTGGCAGATGCCTTAGTCGTTAGTCGCGGAACCATTAACAAAGATTTACGGGCTTTGAAAACGGCCCTGGCGTTCTACGATGTCAAGATTGAAACTAAAACCAATCGCGGGATGCATTTAAAAGCCGGTTCAGACTACAAATACGCCGTTATTACGCGGAATTTGGTTGGTAAGTATTATGAATTGGAAGCAACTTGGGATAGTCCAACGGATGTGAAATTAACAAATTTGATCCAGCAACTGGATTTCAATGCTGATACGGTTACGGCGATTAAACGCAATATCGCGGTCATTAAATGGTTACGCAAGTATGACATTCGAATTGATAAGCAGGTGCCACATTACCATCAGTTACTTTCAGATGATGCGACTGAGCCGCTACGTGAGCTGATTACGGAAATGATCAGTAGCTCGCTTAGTCCGGGTGAATGGGATTTCATCTCATACCCGTTTAACATCAAAAAGCTCAACGCTGATGACGATGAGTTAGTTAAGTTAGCCTTAACGGATGTTGACCATTTAATGCAAGTTGTCTTTCCAATTATTAAGCAAAAGTTTGATGTTAACTTAGACTTCAAACGGTTGCTGATGGAATTACGTTATCACCTGTTATTCTTGATTAATCGTGCCATCTTCGGTGTTAAAACTGAAGGCTTCATTTCAGTGGACATGCTTAACAAGTACCCCGTTTCAACTGAGCTGGCGCAGCTATGTCTTTCATCGATTGCGAAAAAGCTGAATGTCAAAATTGGAACGCAAGAAGTGGGCTACCTAACCGTCTATTTCCAAATGGAATTAGAAGAATACATGTCAGCACCAGTGATCCACCGGGTGGCATTAGTTAAACCAATTAGTAATAGTATGAAGAAGTTTATCACCGAACAACTGAAAGAGCTGCTAAACGATGATTTACAGATTGACATTTTTAATTCTGAAAGTGATCTAGAAAAAAGTCCTGAAAAGTATTTACTAATTTTTTCCAATAGTTTTTTAACTGGCAATGCCCTAATTCAACATGCACCAATCATTCGCTTGAATTCCGTGTTCAATCAAGGTACTTTGCGCGAGCGATTGCAGATCTCGTTAGTTGATGAGGCGGTCAAGCGGGGACTATGTAAGTTCGATGTGACGCATTTTACCGGTAAGCCGACGTATACCACGGGGGTCAAACAACTGATTAATCAAGAAATTGACTGTGGTCAGTTAACCCACGAGTTCCTTACCGATTGGGTAAAACGAGAAGAGCTTTCCAGCAGTATCTTCGGTGATGGGGTCGCACTACCCCATGTGATTGATAAATCCGGGTTGAACCGAATCTTGGTCACCGTGGGGTTATTCGAAAATCCCGTTGTCTTTGATAATCAAAAGGTCAACGTGGTCTTCCTAGTGGCGATTCCCAATAAATTAGATGCCGAACTCAGTCGAATCTTATCGCAAGTGTATGACTTAATTAGAAGCATTGCTGCTAATAGCAATATATTCAATAATTTAAAGAATTATGATGACAATCGTGGCTTGATTCAGTTAATGGAGGCGATTTAATGTTAATTTACTTCGGAATTATTTTAGTAGGCGCCTTCCTATTTCAAGGGGTCTTGGGTTTAAAACAAATCAAGAATTTCTCAAAAACGTTCCATCAGTTGCGGCTCTTAGCACCCGTTGCTATTGGGAAAAATCCTAAAAAGTTACGTGCAGGGACGTTGATTCTAATTGCCGTCAAAGATGATGGCACAATTGCGGAAGCACAGATGATGAAGGGCGTAACAATCTTTGCAAAGTTCAAAGAAGTGAAAGCGCTTCGTAATCAAAACCTTGCCGAAATTGCGGCGTCGTACGATCAATTAAAGCAGTTTGATAAGTTGACGCGGGTTTGCTTATTAGATGCTTACAGGAACTACATCAACTATAAAGTTAATAAGTTGAAGCCGGAAGATTTCGATGGATCAGTTAAGATTTGGAGTTTACCAATGGTCGACAAGATTAAGTCGATCTATTACAAAGCCATTGGTAACCGGCGGAAAAAACAAATGAATTAAAAGGAGCATCGATATTATGAAAGTAGTTACAGATTTAGCTTCAGGGTTTATGGGCCTCTTCCAAAGTGGGGGTAAAACACTGGTTGGGTGGATGACTTCCATTATTCCAGTTGTCCTCTTACTGTTAGTCTTAATGAACGCAATTATTGCCTTTGTTGGGGAAAAGAAGATGGCGTCACTCGCCAAAGCTTCAGCAAAGAATCCAGTAACACGTTATTTGATTTTGCCATTTGTCTCAGCGTTTATGCTAGGGAACCCAATGGCCCACTCCATGGGTCGGTTCTTACCTGAATACTACAAGCCAAGCTGGTACGCAGCGATTGCGCAATTCTGTCATACTAGTAACGGGGTCTTTCCACATATTAACCCGTCAGAATACTTTATCTGGTTAGGGATTGCACAAGGGGTCCAAAAATTAGGATTAAATACAATGGATTTAGCCATTCGTTACATGCTAGTCGGGCTCGTAATGAACTTTATCGGTGGCTGGATCACCGACTTTACGACGGCATATGTCTGCAAGCAACAAGGAATTTCACTTTCTAAGAAAGTTGAATTCGCCGGCTAGTTAAAAGAGAGCGAGGGTCATGACAATGACAAAAGAATATCGGAGTATTAAAGTTGTTAAAGGTTCTGGTGGTTGGGGCGGCCCACTGACCATTACCCCAACGGCTGAAAAACATAAGTTTATATACATTACAGGTGGGAACAAACCTGCAATCGTTGATAAAATTGCGAAGTTAACTGGAATGCAAGCAGTTGATGGTTTTAAGACCTCCATTCCAGATGAAGAAACGGCATTAGCTATTGTTGACTGTGGTGGGACGCTACGTTGTGGGATCTACCCCAAGAAGGGTATCAAAACAATTAACGTTTTACCTACTGGGAAGAGTGGCCCGTTAGCCCAATTCATGAACGAAGGGAACTATGTTTCTAACGTTGATTTGGACCAAATTACGTTAGCAGAAGATAGCGACGTTGAAGCTGAAAAGGCCAACGAAAATGAAAGCGCTACCGAATCCGTTGAAGAAACGACGGATGACGGCTCTAAGTTTGATAATTCTAAGACCTTAACGGCACAAACTAAAAATCCTGGTATTTTAACTAAGATTGGGATTGGCGCTGGGCGAGTCGTTGCAACCTTTAACCAAGCCGCAAAAGATGCGGTTCAGACCGTTATCAACACGATTATTCCTTTCATGGCCTTCGTTGCACTGATTATTGGTATTATTAATGGTTCTGGGATTGGTAAGGCTTTTGCGAGCGTCATGGAACCATTGGCTGGGAACGTTTGGGGCCTGATGATCTTAGGCTTCATCTGTTCACTACCATTCTTATCACCATTATTAGGACCCGGAGCCGTTATTGGCCAAGTTATTGGGACTTTGATTGGTGTTGAAATTGGTAAGGGGAATATCCCACCACAGTACGCTTTACCAGCACTGTTTGCCATTAACACTCAAAACGGTTGTGACTTTATCCCCGTTGGTTTAGGATTGGCTGAAGCTGATTCTAAGACCGTTGAAGTAGGGGTACCATCAGTCTTATACAGTCGGTTTATTAATGGTGTGCCACGGGTATTTGTTGCTTGGATTGCAAGTTTTGGTTTGTATACGAAATAAAATAAATAATAGAGGAAAGAATTTGAAGGTGGTCTGAATGATGACAAAAGAAAGAACGATTTATTCAACGAAGGTTGTTGAAGTTGGAGCAGAATCAGAAGATTTTAAGTCAATCAAAATGGCAATTTTATTTGGGGATGAAGCACCGGATGCTTTACGGCCATCTTGCTTCATCGTTAAAGTGGAACCAATTAAGGAACAGATTGTCAGTGGGATGATTTTAAAAATCGATGACAGTGAATATACGATTACGGCGGTTGGTAATGAAGTTCAAACCAACTTAGGACGCTTAGGCCACACCGCAATTAGTTTCACGGGTGCCACTGATGCTAAACTAGCAGGATCGTTATACACTTCCGAAGGTGATTATCCAGACTTTAAAGTGGGTAGCACGATTCAGATTATTGCTAAGTAGTATTAGGACAAATATACGACAAAAAAGTGTTATGAATTTGCTATGTACCGAATTTTGCTAATCTTTCATACGAAACAATATAATTAAATAGCGTCAAGAAACGACCTCATTCCAGTATACTCCGGAGTGAGGTCGTTTCTTGTTGGTGAACAAATAGTATATGTTGTCCTTTAATAATGTTTCGAAAGAGGTATAGGTAGTGAGTGAGGAATGGGAGAATTTAATTCGGTTACCCCATTTTAGTTTTGTTCTAACAACGCTTGATAAAGATATTATCATATTAACTATGGGAACTAATGAAAGTACCCGTGATGACGTGTGAACTTTGTAGAATATAGATTATATTATAAATGTAGCCAAGAGGTGATTATGTGACAACTAATAATGATACGGACGAAAAGCTCAGTAGCGACGTTCAGAGAGTTATTGCATATATCTATTCTAAGGATGTAGTGCACTATTCAGAATTGATGAAATTATTAAATGTTTCTAGAAAGAAGGTTCCGGATTACCTAGATTTAGTTGAGCAAGCTTTGCAAGGAACTGATGTCAAACTTGTTCGAAAACGCAACGTAGGTATTTATTTTGAGGGCGACTTTGAGAAGTTTAAGCAACGTTTTCAAGATGAAAGCCAACTGTTGAATTTGGATGCAATTGGTCGTGAAAATCTGATTTTGTTGAGATTGCTAATCGCAACCCGTGAATTTACAATGGCTGAGTTGTGCCAGCGGTTCTTTATTAGTGGTAGTACGTTAGATCGTGATATCAGGTTAATTAAACCGCGGCTAGCTAAAGCACACCTAGAGCTCACGAGTAATAATCATGGCTTGTATGTCAAAGGATCTGAACGAGATAAACGCAACATAGCAAGTACAATTATTGCAAAGTATTGGCGGGAATCAGTCAAAGAAAATTTGCGAGTTGTTAATTTTCCAGATTCGTTAAATGATTTGATCGACAAAGAGTCATTAGTTAAAGTTCAACGAGTCTTACACAGGTTACAAAGGCAGACTGGAATAAGTTTTACGGAGTATCAATATCAATCGTTACTGATTCATATTTGTATTTCAACTTTGAGAATTAAAGATAATCGGTTTTTACAAGATAGTAATTACGGTGCAAATAAGTTTTGTTCTGAAACAACTGTACTAGTTAGATTACTTGAAGAAGAATTAAATATTCATATCCCAGATACCGAACGTGAATATTTAAATATTCATATTTTAGCAGCAAAGAAGAACCGGATTGAAGTTACTGATTTTGAACAGCATACTCAGTTGAATTCTAAGTTACAGACAATTTCAGATTTTTTGAATTATGAATTGACAGACGCAGATGATCAGTTGATTAATGACCTTTCAATTCATCTTGAGCCAGCTTTACACCGGTTTCAAGTGGGACTACAAGCGTTTAATCCGTATACACGTGAGATTATTAAGCTCTATCCTCAAGCTTTTGAAATGGCATTTGAGCTTAGTCAAGCTATTGATAAACGATTTGTGGTTCGGATGGACAAAAATGAAATCGCTTACTTGGCCTTGCACTTTGAAGCGTTCATAGAGCGTAAGCAACCAAATACAGCGACACAAAATACCGTTTCGATTGTAGTTATATGTAGTACTGGAATGGGAACGGCTAGGCTGTTAACACAACGTATCAGACGTTATTTTAGTCAGTTAGTAACGATAAAAAGAGTTATTTCAGTTTCGGAATTATTGAGGACAAAAATTTCAGAAGATTTGGTTGTCAGTACCTTGCCGCTTGAAATTCCTGATAAACAGGTTATTGTGATTGAACCGTTCTTCAGTCAGGATGAGCGGGAGCTATTGAAGAAGCAAATTATTGAAATTAGGAAGCGGAAGCAAGCAGGTTCGAATGCGTTCATTAAATTATTGAATAAAAAAATGATTTTTGCTAATGGAACCTTGGATAATCAAACGGCGGTTATTAATTATGTTGGTAGACAGTTAATTCGAAATAATTTTGCTAACCAGGGCGTGATAGAAGCCGCCCTAGAACGTGAACAAGTTGCGTCAACTGTGATTGAAAAAGGATTAGCAGCAATTCCTCATACAGCAAGTCAATATATTTTGAATTCTAGTATTTCAATCTATGTTAATCCTGCTGGTATTACTTGGGGTGATGATCGGATTAAGGTTGTTTTCTTTATTGGATTTAGTGATCAAGATTTAAAAACGTTATCGCTTGATGAAGTTTATAAATATTTTGACCGTTTATTAGCTTCCAAAAAGACAATGTCGGAAATTGTAGCAGCTAAAAGTTCGGAACAAATAATAGAAGTAATTCACCAGTTTTATCAGTGAAGATAACAAATTTATATAAAGGATGGTCAGTCATGAAAGTATATTTAGTTGGACTTGGAAAAATGGGTTATAATTTGGCACTTAATATGAAGGCTCATAAACATGAAGTTGTCGGATTCGATGTTAGTGCAGATGTATTAAAAAAAGCACAAGCAGATGGATTTGAGACCATCGATACACTTGAACAATTGAAGAATGATTCAGAACGGAAAATTATTTGGGTAATGTTACCAGCCGGTAAGATTACTAATTCAACGTTATTTAAATTAGAAAAATTAGTAAATCCAAAGGACGTTGTCGTGGACGGTGGGAACTCAGATTATCATGAGTCAATGAAGCGAGCTGAAGAGTTCTCAAAGGTAGATGCTTACTTTATGGATATTGGGACTTCGGGTGGTACTTACGGTGCATTGAACGGTGCAAGTTTCATGGTTGGCGGAAATGAAAGCGCTTATAAGTATATTGAACCCGTTTTAAATGATATGGCGGCTGAAGATGGGTTGTTGTATACCGGTAAATCCGGTAGTGGTCATTATCTTAAGGTAATCCATAATGCTATTTTACATTCTATGATGGAAGTCATGGGTGAGGGATTTGACCTATTGCATGCTAGTCCATTTGACTACAACCTGAAAGATGTTGCTTATACTTGGAATAAATCCGCGGTAATTCGGGGTTGGCTAATGGAATTGATGTACCAAGCTTTGTCACAAAACAAGAAATTAGATGACGTAAGTACGGTAATTCATTCTAGCAGTGCTTGTGCGGATGCTTTGAAGTCCGCAATGGAACTGAATATTCCAATTCCAACGATTGGATTGACATTGGTTATGCGTCAGCGAACTCAGCAACAAGAAACGTTCAATGCACGGGTCATCAATTCCTTAAGAAAGGAGGTAGGCGGTTATCGGCCAGAAGCGTAAGCTCTTTTACTGGTATCGCATTCAGCATCAAAAAGGTAAGACCGTCTACTGTTGGAATACGATGATTAGCTATATACGAATATTCTTAATTTTAGCGGGCATTATACTTTGTGTACAAAATCATTATGTTATTGCGTTGATGGTGGTGCTAACGTACGGTGTAATCTATTTCTCGTACTTGCACAAAAACCATGACCTACTAGTTAAAATTCATCGAAAGGAATCAATTAGCAAGATTACGGGGTATCGGTATTCATTTCGAAAGCCTCTGGAAATCTGGGTTAAATGATTTGGTACGTTGCGGTGTAGGAAACCAGATGAGTAAGAGCATAAATTAAGGGTAGTGAGACTATGAGTGAAACGATGAATGATTTAATAAAAGCCAATATTAATTTGCGGGCTGATGTAAAAACGCGCAAAGAGGCATTGTATCAGATGAGCACTATGTTGGAAGCTAATGGGGTTGTTAGCGATAAAGATGCGTTTTATCAAGCTATCTTAGATCGTGAAGCCATTGGCCCAACTGGAATGGAAAATGGTATTGCAATTCCACATGGTGAATCTGATGTTGTCAATGATGCTGCAATTGCCGTTTATAAGACGACGAGTGATTTGGAATGGGATAGCTTAGATGGAAAACCAATAAAACTAATTTTCTTGTTAGTCGTTCCTACTAAGGATCGGAATGTGAACCATTTAAAAATACTATCGCATCTGTCGGCAGCGTTGACACACAAAGATGTGCAACAAGCATTATTGGCGGAAAATGATGTAAACGAATTCAAAAAGATTTTAGAAAAATCAGGAGGAATGTAATTATGTTAAAAATTGTTGGAGTTACTGCATGTACTGTTGGTATTGCACATACCTATATGGCTCGAGAAAAGCTCGTTAATACTGCTGAAAAGTTAGGGATGGAAGCCCATATTGAAACTCAAGGTAGTGCCGGGATGGAAAATCAATTAACTGAAGAAGAAATTAAGAATGCAGATATTGTCATTATTGCAGCCGATGTAGCAATTACTGGTGAGGATCGCTTTAAAGGGAAGTCCGTAGTTAAAGTGCCGACTAATACTGCAATTCAAACTCCAGAAAGCTTATTACGTACTATTCAGAAGAAACTTCAAGTTGCCAAATAGCATTTGATAGTACGTCATAAACTTAAGGGGTGATACGGAATGTATCGGGATATATTTAAAATTGAGAACTTAAAGCGCCATTTTTTAAGCGGATTGTCTTACATGATTCCTCTTATCATCATGTCCGGATTCTGTACAGCCATTGCCCGTATTATAGGGGGTACAGATGTAAAAGGCTCGGTCGCATATTATTTGCTACAAGCAGGTAATGCTGGTTTTTCAATTATGATTGCGGTGCTAGCTGCCGGAATTGGATACTCAATTGCTGGTAAGTCAGCAATTGCACCAGGTCTGTTAGGTGGATATTTGTCAACGGTTGTTAATGCCAGTTTCTTAGGCGGCATTATCGTTGGGATTACTTCAGGGATACTAGTTTTATGGTGTAACAGTTGGAAGGTACCTAAGACAGTAAAATCAATGATTCCGTTAGTTATTATTCCATTACTTGGTGGGATTATTGAGAGTTTATTAGTTATGTATGTCATTGGTCCTCCATTGGCAGCATTGACGACATCTGCTGTTAAATTCTTTATGGGCATGAATCACGCATCTAGATTTGTACTTGGTTTCTTACTTGGTAGTATGACCGGGTTTGATATGGGTGGCCCAGTTAATAAAATTTCATTTGCTATTGTTACTGCATTCGCATCGTCTGGTGTTTGGGGACCAGCAGCTGGTAAAAACGTTGCTGCCATGGCGCCGCCACTTGGAATTGCATTATCTGTATTAGTCTTTGCACGTAAGAAGTATACGCAAGCCGATCGAGAAAATGCTAAGGCCGCGATTATTATGTCCATGTGCCAAGTTACTGAAGGTGCGTTACCGTTTGCCTTTGCAGACCCTGTACGAGTCATACCATCAGTGGTGTTGGGATCAGGGATCGCCGATGGATTAATTTTATCATGGGGCGTAACGGTTCCATTGCTCTCGGGTGGGATATTTACAATTCCAGTCGCAAGTAATCCATTTCTTTACTTGGCTGCCTTATTAATTGGTGCTTGCATTACAGGAATCACGCTTTCGTTGCTCAAACCAAAGATTAAAGAGTCAACAAAAGCAGAAGATGTCAATGACGATTTAAATATTGATATTAATATTGAATAGAAGTTAGGAGATTGTGAGTTATGACACGTCCAAATTTACAAATTGCTTTAGATCAAGATTCACTTGAAGATGCATTAGGAATTGTTAAGCAGGCAGGCCCTGAAGTCGATGTAGTTGAAGCTGGGACTATTCTACAACTGCAAGAGGGTGTTAAGGCAGTTCGTTGTTTGCGCCACATGTTTCCAGAAAAGATCGTTGTTTCTGATACAAAATGTGCAGACGCAGGTGGGACTGTTGCAAAACACAGTGCTGATGCAGGTGCTAATTGGATGACGATGATTTGCTGTGCTACCATCCCAACTATGAAGGCGGCAAAAAAAGAATTAAAAGACTTGCAGGTTGAGTTATATGGTGACTGGACTTGGGAACAAGCAAAACAATGGCGTGAAATTGGTATTGATCAGGCGGTTTACCATCAAAGCCGAGATGCCTTGTTAGCAGGTGAAGTCTGGGGTGAAAAAGACTTATCAGTTGTTAAAAAGTTAATTGATATGGGATTTAAAGTGTCTGTTACTGGTGGATTAACAGTTGATACTTTGAAGCTTTTCAAGGGTGTACCAGTCTTTACGTTTATCGCTGGTCGTGCCATTACTGGTGCGGATGATCCACATGCTGCTGCTAAAGCTTTACGTGATGAAATTACGAAGTATTGGGGCTGAGTTAAATGTTAGGAATCTATGAAAAAGCTTTACCGCATCAAATGGATTGGAATCAGAAGTTAGCGTTAGCCAAGTCTTTAGGTTTTGATTTCGTTGAAATCTCAATTGATGAAAGTGACGAACGGTTAGCGCGATTAGAATGGACAGATGAACAAATTGAAGAAGTTCATCGTGATATGATAAAAAATGATATTCCTCTGTTATCGATGTGTTTAAGCGGTCATCGGCGATTCCCACTTGGGTCCCATTCAGCTGCAACACGGGAACATGCTTTAGAAATAATGCAGAGCGCTATCCGTTTAGCTTCTAAACTTGGTATTCGTAATATACAATTAGCCGGTTATGATGTTTATTATGAAGACAAATCGACACTTACTCGGCAACTATTTATTGAAAATTTGAAAAAATGTGTTCAAATGGCCGAAAAGTATGAAATAATGTTATCAATTGAGATTATGGATGATCCATTTATCAATTCAATTTCAAAAGTACAGCATTTGAAATCATTAATTCATAGTCCTTGGTTACAGGCGTATCCTGACATCGGTAATTTGACGGCATGGCCGGAAAATAACGTTGGATATGAATTGGAACACGGTATTGATAATATTGCTGCGGTACATCTGAAAGATACGTTACCTGTACGTGACGATTTTCCTGGAAAATTTAAAAATGTTCCGTTTGGTGAGGGTACTGTGGATTTTGTCGGTGACTTACGAATGTTGAAAGGTCTTGGATATCGGGGCCCGTACATGATTGAAATGTGGAGCGAAAATAGTGAATATCCTGTAGATGAAATTAAGCGTGCAAAAGCATTTATTGATGATGCTTTTAAAAAAGCAGAAAAGAGTGTGGATTTCAGTGCTTGAACAGTTGAAACAGGAAGTTTATGAAGCCAATATGCAGTTGCCTAAACTCAATTTAGTAACTTTTACGTGGGGAAATGTAAGCGGTATCGATCGCGATAAAGGGCTGTTTGTCATTAAGCCTAGTGGTGTAGCTTACGATAAACTCCGCCCAGAGGATATGGTCGTTGTTGATTTGGATGGCAAAATTGTAGAAGGGAAATTGAATCCCTCTAGTGATACACCAACTCATGCCATTTTGTATCGCCAATTTCCGGATATTGGTGGGATTGTTCATACGCACTCGCCGTGGGCTGTTTCCTTTGCACAAGCGGGTATGGATATTCCCGCTTGTGGAACGACCCATGCAGATACCTTTTATGGCCCCGTACCTGTTACGCCAGGCCTGAGTAAGGAGCAAATCGAAGAAGATTACGAAGGAAATACTGGTCGTGTTATAGTGGATACTTTCGAAAAACGCCAGTTAGATACTGAAGCTGTACCGGGAGTGTTGGTTCAAGATCATGGCCCATTTACTTGGGGTACTACCCCAGATAAGGCTGTTTATAATGCCAAGGTATTAGAAGTAGTTGCAGAGATGAGCTATCATACAATGCAACTTTCAGGACATGAAGATGTGTCCGTACCACAGTATCTTCTAGATAAGCATTATTATCGGAAACATGGCAATAACGCTTATTATGGGCAAACCAATCCCAAGTCGATGACCCATGAACATAGTTTATAGATAGATTATGAAACAAATTGTCGATAAATATGAAGCGCCCCATAATTGTTAGATTCTCTCTAACAATTATGGGGCGCTTTGAATTGTATGGAATTTTACCTACTTCAAATTATGGTCAGAATTGAATAGGTCTATTCAGTCAACATTGAGAGTAAATCGTTGGGCGTCTTTGGCTGAAGTGTTGCAGTGGAGAAGTCTGTAGTGGGAAGAGCACCCCAGGTTGCACTGGCAAAGTCCATCTGAGCATCTTGAGCAGCTTGCATATCGTAGATGGTATCACCGACATAAATTGTTTCTGCTTTTACCAAATGATACTGATTAATCGCATATTCTAAGGGTGCCCCGTTAGGCTTATGCTCTGTAGTTTTATCAGCAGTAACAATTATATTAGAAGATGTGATTTCTGGAAACGCACCGAGATCACTGTCAACTTCTGCAGCAGTTCGAGAAGTAACAATCCCCGTGTTTAAGCCGGCGTTTTCCAGTTTCGACAGTAAGGGCTGAATACCAGTAAAGAAGGTCAATTCGTCCTTGTGTGCGCCAATTGCAGTGGTAAACTTTCTAGTGATTTCTTCAACGTGATCTAAGTTTAAGCGCTTTAAAATTTTGTCTGTGGGAATACCTACTAGTCCCCGGAGCGTTGACGTAGGAACATCAT
Organism: uncultured Lactobacillus sp.; assembly: GCA_937916845.1. Taxonomy (GTDB): domain Bacteria; phylum Bacillota; class Bacilli; order Lactobacillales; family Lactobacillaceae; genus Lactiplantibacillus; species Lactiplantibacillus paraxiangfangensis. The sequence continues at coordinate 23,206 of CALFSK010000075.1, forward strand.
AACCGTATTCAGTGGTGATGCTGTGTAGGACGGTAGATGCAATGGATGCAGAATCAATCAATGTGTTGTCGACATCGAAAAGAACGTTTTTGTATGTCATAAGAGAGTCCTTTCTAGAATCAATTTGGAATCGTTTGTATAAATTTTATTGTAACATGGATTATTCATGTAGAAGAACGAAGTAATGAAAGGATACCTTTACTGGCAGGTATATTTCTTATTCCGGATTAGTTGTGTACGAAGCATGTACTTTGTATTGTTAATTCGTTGTTTATGACCTTATGAACTATATCAAATTAACACGGAAGTTTTGCAATAAGAATATTTATTTTGATTGAAGTAGGCCTCAATACTCTGATACATAAATTTCTAAGTGACTAACTTGATTATAGATTTATCTACTAATTGTGAAGTAAAAGTTACTCAATTACATAATAGTTATTCTAGCCCTAGTTTAGTAAAATAAGATTGAATGGTCTAGGTGCATGTGTTAATTTATAAGTGTAGAAAGAAAGCGGATACAAATTCATTGAGCGCCCACCCTAGGGGACGCTCAATCTTAGATAAGCTTTTGTAAGCGATTTCTGAGTCTGATATAATTTCGCTAAATTTTGAGGAGGTTCATTATGACAAACGCAAAGTCTGCACATAAAACAATGCTAAAGATTGGGATTCTGGCTGTCTCTCTAATGATTCAAGCAGCAAGTGCGATTTCGGTTGCTGTTACGGGGATGACTAAAAGTTTTAGTGGTCACAGCGCAACATCAGTTCAAGCTTTAGTCACAATTCCATCTTTTTCCATCATGCTGTTCATTCTTATTAGCAATTGGATTATTCGAGTGATTGGTAAGCGTAATACTGTTTTCCTGGGTACTGTTATTGCTCTAGTTGGTGGGATTGGTCCTGCATTTACAACTAATTTTCTAGTTATTGAAATTTTACGATTCTTATTTGGTGCTGGTACTGGTATTTACACTTCTTTATGTGTCAGCTTGATTGGTGATTCGTTCGACGGAGATGAACAACGGAATCTGCTAGGATTACAATCTGCTATTGCAACGTTTGGTTCTAGTTTAGCGACATTTGTTGCCGGTTTACTGGTCGGGATTAGCTGGCAGAGTACTTATTTAGTTTACTTTATGTTATTACCAGTCATTATTCTATTTGCTATCGGATACCCCAAATCATCTAAAGCGGGTGACAACTCTGAATCAGATCAAGAAAAAACAACGACTGTAGCGGATAAAGCGTCACATAAACTACCACTCATGGTTATTATTGGAGTCTTAATTCTCTTTGTTTATTTCAATACTATTATGGCGCTATACACTAATTCAGGATTGGCATTACAGCAAATGAATATGAATGGTCAAGGAATGCTCGGAACAAGTTTGGCTGCTGCCGGCTTGATTGGCGGTGTCATTACGATGATGTATGGACCAATCTATAAAGCTTTAAAGCATGCGACTCCGATTGTGGTTTGTCTGTTAGGTGCAGTTGGCTTCTTCGGGATGGCAAACGCAAGTAATATGTGGATTTTCACGATTTGCATTGTGCTAGTTACTGCTACTACTTTATTAGTTCCCTATGTATACGGTGTCATTATGGATAGTGTTCCTGAAAACTCTAAGAATTTCGCTATCTCAACTGCAATGGTTTTGAATAATTTAGGCGCCTACTTCTCACCATACACCTTGTCATTTTTGGGAAAAATGTTTAATCACACTGATCCAGTTGCTTCATTTGTAATCTGTGCGGGAATTATGGTAGTTCTAGCCGTTGTCTTGATGCTAGTTTTAATGGGACGCAGTACTAAAAAAGTCGATAAAAAGGATGTTACTGTAGCCAAGTAAAATAGGAGGTTTGAACTATGGATAAATGTGAACGTTGGCGATCATATGAGTTAACGCTAAACGGACCTACTAGCGGTAACCCATTCACGGACGTGCAGTTCTTTGCCACTTTTCGTCATGAAGGATTTAGTATCAAGGTAAGAGGTTTCTATGATGGAAACGGTAAGTATAAAGTACGTTACATGCCTGAAATGTTAGGCGATTGGGAATTAACAACAACTTCCAATGTTGCTGAACTTAGTGGGAAAAATGCTGAATTTGAATGTGTGTCGGCAGCTGAAGGTAACCACGGTCCAGTTCGCGTTCAAGGAAAAACTCATTTTGCATATGCAGATGGTCAAGCTTATATGCCATTTGGAACGACGGCTTATGCTTGGACGGTTCAAAGTGAGGAACGGCAAGAACAGACACTTAAAACACTGGCAGAGAATAGTTTCAATAAGATTCGAATGACGGTATTTCCAAAGAATTATAGCTATAACACAGCTGAACCTGCAATGTATCCTTATGAAGGCGCTCCTAAAAAGGTTGAAAAGGAATTTACATTTGATTCTTGGATGATGGATCCAAAGGATATTGGGTTTGACTTTTCGCGCTTTGTACCCGCTTATTTTCAACATCTAGAACAGCGCATTCAAGATTTAGATCAATTAGGTGTCGAAGCTGATTTAATTCTTTTCCATCCGTATGATCATTGGGGCTTTGCTAGAATGGGCGCCAATTTTGATAAGTTATACCTGCAATATATTATTGCTCGATTGGGAAGCTATAAAAATGTATGGTGGGCGCTAGCTAATGAATATGATTTAATGGCTCTGGCAGGTCAAAAGGATCTATCTGCTTGGGATGCTATCGGTCAGACTGTGCAAGAAGAAGATCCAAGTAACCATCTAACATCGATTCATAACTTTTATGATCCGCCACAGCACAAGGATACTCGCTCAAATTGGTACGATCATACTAAGCCATGGATCACTCATGTCAGCGTCCAGACGGATAATCTCTACTTAGTGCCAAAGTGGGTTCAAGAATATCAGAAGCCAGTTGTTGTGGATGAATGCCGGTATGAAGGAAATATTGAATTCGGCTGGGGCGACAATACTGCTAAAGGCATGCTGGATAGTTTCTATCGAGTGGTTCTGCGAGGTGGATATGCAACCCATGGGGAAACGTATATTGATCGGCCGAACACGACACGCTCAATTTGGTGGGCTCACGGTGGTGTCCTTTACGGTGAGAGCCAAAAACGGATTGCATTTTTCAAGAAGCTCTTGGATGATCAGAAATTCAACTATGTCATTCCATACGCAATTGAAGGACCACACTGGGAACTTGCAGCTGGCGCGTCGTCTGATGAATCCAAAGTATTAGTTTACTTTGGCGAAAACCAGCCAGAATTTGAGGTCTTTGATTTCTTACCTGCTGATAAAAGCTATTCAGTTAAATTGGTTGATACTTGGAATATGACGATTAAAGATACTGATTTGGTAGTTAATAACAAGGATATGTTCCAATTACCAAAGGCAGAAGGACAGGCTTTATTGCTGACCATTAAAAAATAGAGGAATGAGACACGATGAAATATTATTTGAGTATTGATATTGGTGGGACAAACTTGAAATACGGGTTACTGGACCGTGCAGGGAAGCTGATTGAACATGATAAGGTTCCTACACCGACTAATAGCTTGGAAGATTTCATGCAGGTTTTAACAAAAATAATTGATGCTCAAATAGGGCGGATTCGTGGGATTGCAATTTCAGTTCCTGGAAAAATTGATGTGGAGAAGGGTGTCGTTTATTTTGGCGGCTCATTACCCTTTTTAGATGGATTTCCATTAGGTGCCAAACTTAGCGAAAAATATCAGTTACCAGTGGGCTTAGAGAATGATGGGAAGGCAGCTGCTATGGCTGAACTGTGGTTAGGAAACTTACAATCAACCCCTAATTCTGCTGCTGTGGTACTTGGTACTGGTGTTGGCGGTGGGATTGTCCTAAATGGGCAACTGCTGTATGGAACTCATTTTCAAGCAGGTGAGTTCAGCTTTATGCTGAATGATTTTGATAACACTGATTTCGTACAAGCGGCGGTCGGCGGTAATACCTCGGCGGTGGGCATGATTCGGAATATTGGTACGAGTTTGGCTTTACCTGACCCAAGTGACGGTATTGCGGTTTTTGAACAGATTAAAGCGGGTAATCCAGTAGCTGTTAAAATATTTCGTCATTTTTGTAACTATGTGGCTAAAACGATTTTAAATATTCAATCCGTTGTTGATTTGCAGCGGTATGTAATCGGTGGCGGTATCAGTGCACAACCCTTAGTGGTGGCAACGATTAACGATGAATATGATCGGATGTTAGCTGCGACGCCAATCATCAGAGACACGTTAACTAAGCCGGAAATAATCTCTGCCAAATTTGGTAACGATGCAAACTTATACGGCGCATTGTATAGCTTATTGCAACAAGTAAACGGTGAATACTAGATTTTTCCTATGGCGTATAAAAAGCAGATGTGGATCAATTGATTCGCATCTGCTTTTTGATAATCAAAGTTAAATTTGAATCCTAGAATTTTTTAAATAGTACAAGAAAAAAGCAAGAAACGCTATATTTGCATAGCGCTTCTTGTTTTTTAGTTAGCTAAATTGAAGCTCGTTCGATGACTTTAGTTGCAACCAGCGTTTTTTGAGGAGACCAAGTGGTGTTGCAGACTTGGCCTTGCAATTGGGAAAGTGCTTGAACGGCAATTTGATTAGTATCGACATGAATGGTGCTTAATTCAGGGGAAAGTAATCGGGCTTCGTATATATCATCAAATCCCATGATAGCTAAGTCATCGGGCACTCTGACTTTGGCTTGTAAGCAAGCCTTAAGCAACCGAATGGCGATGTAATCATCTTCGCAAAAAATAGCTTCAGGAGCATTTTTTGACATAATCTTGTCAATATCAAGGCCTTCCGGACGCAGTTCAGTTGGTTCACTAGTGTAAAAATGATCGTTACTAATTTCTAAGCCGTGTTTGCGCATCGCATCGTCAAACCCTTTACGCCGGTAATTAAAGTTAGAGATCAATTTGTTTGAAGCAACGTAACCAATGTTGGTGTAGCCCTTTTCGATAATGTGTTCACCAGCTGCGTAGGCCCCTTGATAATTATCCATGGTTACAAAGTCTGCCGTGATATTTGGATAATAAGTATCGATGAAGACAACATTTTCATAATTGTCCAATATGGTATTAACCTGCTGTTCTGAAAGATCAGTTCCTAGAACGATGGTTCCACTTAGATGGCTTTGAGACATTGCAACGGGGTAGGCTAATTTACTACTATCCACTGTCTGAATTTGTAAATTACCGCCGAATTCTGTAATGTGTTCTGACAATGCTGAAATTAAGCTGTCGAAAAAGGGAAGCGCCCGGAAATTATTACTAACTAAACCTGCAGATTTAACGGCTAAAAAATTAACGGTTGCTAGTTTATGCTGAGTCCCCTGATGTCGGCGTCTTAATGGCTGATAGTTATAATCATCAATAACTTTAAAAATACGATTACGCGTCTCTTCACTCACACCTTCTTTGCCGTTTAGGGCAAGGGAAACGGCCGACCTAGAAACGTTGGCAAGCCTAGCGATGTCCTCCATTTTAATTGACATAAAATCACCTCATAATTAACTAGAATAAAACTAAACTAAAAAGATATTTTAGCTGAACTATTGTAAGTATTCACCTAGAATAATACCATAGTTTTAGTAAAACGGTTACATGAATTTAGGAGGATTCTTATGACAGACAAAATTACTTTAGGTTTTGCGCCAACCCGGCGGAATATCTTTTCTGCGGACGCAGCAATTGAGTTTGCTGACTATACACGGCAAAAATTAGACGCAATGAACGTTAATTATATTGATATTAAAGATGTTAATGATGATGGTCTACTTTACGATGACGCTGGTATGACTAAAAGCACTAAAAAATTCAAAGATGCTCAGATTGACGGTTTGTTCTTAGCCAATGAAAATTTTGGTACTGAATATGAATGCGCGCGACTCGCAAAGCAGTTTGACGTTCCAGTCTTACTCTGGGGGCCAAAAGATGAAGCGCCGGCTGCAGAGGGTTCGCGTTTACGCGACACCCAATGTGGCCTATTCGCCATCGGGAAAGTTTTACGACGCTTTAACGTGCCATTCACTTATATCAAGAACTGTGACCTAGAAGATCCAGCCTTTGAACGTGGCGTTCGCGACTTTATTAAAGTTTGCAACGTTGTGAAGACCTTTAAGAACACGCGAATTTTACAAGTTGGTCCCCGGCCGTTTGATTTTTGGTCAACGATGGTAAACGAAGGCGAACTGCTTGAAAAGTTCAACATCTCGCTATCACCAATTCCAATGACTGAATTAGTTGAAGAAATCCACGCTTTGATTAAGGCGAATGATGATGAGATCAACACAACAATGGCCCATTTAAAGGCAATTGCAACAATCCAAATTAGTGATAAAGACCTACAAATGGTTGCCGCACTAAAGACGGCCATTAAGCGACTTTGTCAGCAATATGGCTGCAATGCTGGTGCAATTCAGTGTTGGACAGCCTTACAAGATGAAATTGGTATTTTACCCTATGCCAGTGAATCATTATTACAAGATGAAGGTCTTCCAGTAACCTGTGAAACTGATATTCATGGTGTCATTTCAGAACTATTGGTAGAGGCTGCAACCATGGGCGAACACCGCGCAGTCTTTGCGGACGTTAATTGCCGCCACCCTGAAAATGAGAATGGCGAATTACTACAACATTTAGGCGTTTTCCCATATTCAACAGCCAAAAACAAACCGGTTTTGCCACAATCACACTTTGTCTTCGATTATCCAGGTTCCGTTGGCTTTGAAGCCCAGGACGGCCACTATACGTTATGCCGTTTTGACGGTGACCACGGCAAATATTCAATGTTAATGGGTAACGCAAAGTCAATAGAAGGCCCATATGAGCAGGGGACTTACCTATGGCTAGAATTTGCGAACCTAAACCGCTTTGAAGCTAAGTTAGTTTACGGCCCGTATATTCACCACATGGCTGCTGTTCGTGATGACGTTGTTCCGGTCTTATATGAAGCTTGCAAGTATTTAGGTGTTAGTCCTGATTTTTATGACCCAATTGAAGATGATGTGCACGCTTATCTGCGTGGAGACACGGATTCAATCATTACAGACTAACGGGATTTTAGAAAGGAATGAATCATATTGGATATCCAAGCATTACAGCAAAAGGCAATCGAACTTAGAAAAGCAACTTGGAAGATGATTTATGCGTCAAAAACGGGGCATACGGGCTCTGACCTATCGTGTACTGATATTTTGGTCGCACTGTATTACAAAGTCATGAATCAAACCGCGGCAACTTTTACGGATCCTAACCGCGATCGTTACATTCAATCAAAGGGTCACGCAGTTGAAATCTTATGGAACGTTTTAGCAGACCGCGGCTATTTCCCAAAATCTGACCTAAAGACTTATTCTCAATTTAAATCGCCCTACATGGGTCACCCTAATAATCATGTTAAAGGTGTCGAAATGAACACGGGCTCACTTGGCCATGGGTTGGCATTGAGCGTTGGGATTGCCAAGGCCGCTAAGATGAACGGCCAAAGCTACCATACTTATACTTTAATGGGTGATGGCGAGCAGGCGGAAGGTTCTGTCTGGGAAGCCGCAATGGCAGCAAGCAATTTCAAGCTTGATAATTTAACGGCCATCATCGACCACAACGGGTTACAAATTACGGGTAAAACGGTAGATGTCATGAATAGCGAACCACTTAAGGCGAAGTACGAAGCGTTTGGCTGGCACGTTCTTGAAGTTCCCGGCAATAACATGCAGGCGCTGGTGGATGCTTTAGAAGCAAAGCCACAGACGGGTAAACCAACTTTGATTTTGGCTGATACGACGAAGGGCTCCGGTGTTAAGTTTGCTGAAAATAAGGCGGAATGGCATCACAAAGTACCTACAGCTGAACAGTATCAAGAAGCGTTGGATGACTTTGATCGACAACTTAAGGAGGTCGCAAAATGAGTAATATGGGAGAAAAAGCAGGCACGGTGATGTGCCGTGTATTAACTGATGAAGCTAAGCAAAATGCGGACTTGGTCGTTTTAACCAGTGACTCACGGGGATCAGGATCCCTTGTTCCCTTTGCGACTGCTTTGCCAAAGCAAATTGTAGAAGTCGGCATTGCCGAACAAGATTTAGTAACGATTAGTGCTGGGCTAGCACATAGCGGCAAGCGAACCTTTGCCGTATCACCAGCATCCTTCTTAACGATGCGGAGCATTGAACAAGTTAAAGTGGACGTCACGTATTCGAATGCCAACGTTAAATTAATTGGTATCAGTGGCGGGAATTCCTACAGTGTTTTGGGCAGCACCCACCATTCATTGCAAGATTTAGCCATTACGCGGGCCTTACCAAACTTAGAAGTTTACATGCCTAGTGATCAATATCAAACGGCGGGGCTTTTTAAATATTTAGCGCATTCTGACGTTCCAGCCTACGTTCGGATTGGGAAAAAGCAATTGTCTGATATTTATACAAATGAGGCCGAAGCCTTCGTTAAGCCTGGTAAAGCTAACGTGGTTCGTCAAGGTAAAGACATTGCCCTGATTGCGGCTGGTGAAACGGTTCAAACTGCACTTGATACGGCTGACGAGTTAGCTAAAGTAGGCGTATCTGCGACGGTAGTGGACCTAGTCAGTGTGAAACCACTTGATACTGAGTTGATCGATCAGCTTTGTTCAGACTATCCGGCCCTGATTACGATTGAAGAACACAGTATTATCAATGGTATTGGGACAGCAGTTGCGGAACGGGTCGCGGCTAACGGGAACACTAAGCTAAAAATTGTGGGCTTCCCTGATGAACCAGCGATTGCCGGAACGCAAGCTGAAGTCTTTAAGTATTATGGTATCGATGGTGTGGACGTGGCTAAGCAAGCCGTTAACATGCTGTCCTGATTTGGAGGTATAACCATGGCACAACTAATGTTAGGCATTGACCAAAGCACACAGGGGACGAAGGTTCTTTTGTTTGATAGTGAGGGTCGATTATACCGGCGATTTTCTAAAAATCACTGCCAATTAATTAATGACCAGGGATGGGTCAGCCATGACTTAACTGAAATCTGGGAAAACGTCCTGTCACTGGTCACCCAAGCCCAACAGTTGGTAAGTGCCAATGGGGATGAGATTGTCGGAATTGGCATCACGAATCAGCGTGAGAGTGCCGCAGCTTGGTCACGCAAGGATGGTAGTCCGCTAGCAAAAACGGTCGTTTGGCAATGTGCCCGTGCGACTGAGTTGTGTGACCAGCTTGTTAAGCGTGGTGTGGGTGCGACGGTACAAGCAAAATCCGGCATGCCCCTGTCGCCATACTTTACGGCGGCTAAGTTTGCGTGGCTATTGCAAAACGAACCCGCTGTCCAGGCTGCTGCGAACCAAAATGACCTGTGTTTAGGGACAATGGACAGTTGGTTGATTTACCAGTTAACCGCCGGAAAAAGTTTTAAAACTGAGCCTTCCAACGCTTGCCGGACCCAACTATTAAACATCGAAACACTGAATTGGGACCAGGAGCTCTGTGATGTTTTTGATGTTCCAATGGCAAGTTTAGGTACGGTGGTTGACTCGGATGCTTTGTTTGGAATGACGGATGTGGGTGGTCGGTTGCCACACGCCGTTCCCATCCACGGTGTCTTAGGCGACTCACAGGCGGCACTTTTTGGACAACATTGTGTGAATTTTGGTGATGTCAAAGCAACTTATGGGACGGGATCGTCAATTATGATGAATATTGGCGAGCACGACGTTCGGTCTAAAAACGGGCTGATGACATCGGTAGGGTGGCGTTTTAAGGGCGAAGCCGCCTACGTTCTCGAAGGTAATGTGAATTATTCGGGTGCCGTTGTAAAATGGCTGCAAGAAGACCTTGATTTGATTCATGACGCCGCGGAAACTGGGACGCTAGCAATGGCTGCCAATCCGCAAGATCAAACCTGTTTGGTACCAGCTTTTTCAGGATTAGGTGCACCCTATTGGAACGATAAAGCCCAAGCGGTGGTATGGGGCATGACGCGAACAACGCGTAAACCTGAGTTTGTTAAAGCTGCTTTGAACAGCATTGCGTTTCAAATCAACGATGTTATCCAACAAATGTTAGCTGATATTGGTTGCCAGCAGACCGTCTTAAAGGTTGATGGCGGTGTCACAAAAAATCAATATTTGATGCAATTTCAAGCAGATATTACCGATGCTAAATTGTTACTACCTAATTTTGAAGAGTTGAGTGGTTTCGGTGCAGTCTATGCTGCCGGAATGGCTTTAGGCCTGTACACCGCGACAACTTATCAGCAGGACGTTTCCTATCAAAGTTACCAACCAAAAATGGCGACTGAACAACGACAGGCAGATTTAAAATCTTGGCATCGTGCCGTTACGATCGTTAACCAAAGCTTCTCATAGAATATTTCTATTGGTTTTGGCAAACAAAGCAAGTTGATATTGATAACCTAAATTGACTATACTGTAATGTAAGGGCTGTCATTATCGGTGATAGTCCAGAAAGGGTGCTGATTAGATGTCAAAATTTCCAGAAAGCTTTTTATGGGGCGGCGCTACTGCCGCTAATCAACTAGAAGGTGGCTACGAGGAAGGCGGCCGCGGTTTATCAATCGCCGACGCACTTCCTGGCGGTAAAGATCGCTTTAAAATCGTCAGTCAACCCGACTTTGATTGGACCATTGACGAAAATAAATATACTTATCCGAACCATGAAGGAATCGATTTTTATCATCATTATAAGGAAGACATCGCGCTCTTTGCTGAAATGGGCTTTAAATGCTACCGTTTCTCAATTGCATGGTCCCGGATCTTTCCCAACGGTGACGAACCGCGTCCTAACGAAGCTGGTTTGAAGTTTTACGATGATGTGATCAGCGAATGTTTGGACCATCACATCGAACCAGTAATTACGATTTCGCATTACGAATTACCATTAAACTTAGCTAAACGCTACGGTGGTTGGAAGAACCACTACTTGATCGAATTTTACGGAAACTTTGCCCGGACCGTTTTGAACCGGTACGCTGACAGAGTCAAGTATTGGATGACTTTCAACGAAATCAATAGTGCCGCTCATTTTCCTGTTATGGGCCAAGGATTAATTCCATCGACTGGCGCCGATGATAAGAAGAACGTCTTTCAAGCTTGGCATAACCAGTTCGTTGCTAGCGCTGAAGCCGTTAAAATCGCGCATGAATTGCGTCCAGATATTCAAGTTGGTTGTATGATCCTTTACGCAACGAGCTATAGTTACGACGCAAATCCAGTGAACCAATTGGCGAACTTGCACCACAACCAGGACTTAAACTTCTTCTGTGCCGACGTCCAAGTTCGGGGCGCTTATCCAGCGTACACGAAGCGCTTATTGGCTGAATACGGCTTGAAGTTTGAAGACTTGGAAACGACTGATGGCGACTTGGCCTTATTGAAGCAATACCCAGTTGACTACATCGGTTTCAGTTACTACATGTCTACGGCCGTTGAAACGACTGGCAAAAACACCGAAACCGTTGCTGGTAACTTGATGGGCGGCGTGAAGAACCCGTTCCTAAAGGCCAGTGATTGGGGTTGGCAGATTGATCCAACCGGTTTACGGATTGCGTTGGATCAACTCTACGACCGTTATCAAAAACCACTATTTGTCGTTGAAAATGGTCTGGGAGCAATCGATAAGCCGGATAAAAATCATTACGTTGAAGATGATTACCGGATTGACTACTTGAAGCAACACGTTCAGGCATTAGCTGGCGCGATTGATGATGGGGTCGATGTGATGGGTTACACACCATGGGGTTGCATTGACCTTGTCAGTGCTTCGACCGGTGAAATGAGCAAGCGTTACGGCTTTATTTACGTTGATCTTGATGACCAGGGTAAGGGGACAATGAAACGTTACCCGAAGAAGTCGTTCTACTGGTATCAAGATGTAATTAAGAATAATGGTTTGGAAAAGCCTAAAAAGGCTGTCAAAAAAGAGCTTGATTTGAGTAAACTTGATTTAAGCTAAATTGTAAAAATGTAAGTATTAAAAAACAGCGGTGGTGGTGAACTCTTCAGATTCACCACCACCACTGTTTTGATATAGAGTAATATAGCTGATACTATTCTTGGAGTTGTAGTTTTTGTTTGTTTGTAGAGGATTATTAATACGATAAGAAAGGAACGACATGGAACGCTAACAAAATAATAACAATTCCCATTCCAACGCTTAATTTATCAGTTTTACCAGTCTTTTTTTTACTAACAAAACCGGCAAATAATAAGAAAATGCCAATTATTAATGCAAATATCGTTTGATTCATGTTAATTTCCTTTCTTATATAGAATTATATTATTTCAAAATTCCTAACCAGTAACCCAGGATACCTACACCAAATAAGGCAAAAATAAGAATAATCGGGTTAACTTTCTTACGTAAGAAATACATCATCAAAAGTGTTAGTCCCAACGCGGGTAAACCTGGACATAATTGGTCTAAAATTGTTTGGACCGTGGTGACAACTTCTTTTCCACCATTCTGGGTCTTGGAAACGACTAACGGGATGTTAATGGTCGTCCATTTAGTTACTAGAACCCCCATTACAAACAGTCCAAGTACCGTAGCACCTTCAGTTAATTTGGGTAATAGATTACCAGAAACATCTTTGACTAATGCTAGTCCACGGTTCAAACCCAATTTTAATCCGTACCATTTTAGAGCTAACCGAATAGCGTTAAAGGCAAAGAAGAAAAGAAATGGTCCCATCCAGGAGCCTTTAACGGCTAGTGAAGCCCCTAATGCGGCCAATATTGGTCGTAAAGTTCCCCACATAACAGGATCTCCGACACCAGCTAACGGTCCCATTAAACCAACTTTGAAACTTTGAATCGTCCCGGAATCAATATCTTCACCCTGGGCTTTACCTTGTTCCAGTGCCATGGTAACACCAACAATTGGTCCACAAACACCGGGTGTAACGTTGAAAAATGTTAAGTGTCGTTGTAAGGCTGCAGCCTGATCATCCTTGTCACTGTAGACTCGACGAATGGTAGGAATCATATCGACACAGAAAGCTAAACCGTGAATTGTTTCGTAGTTAAACGATGCTTGTTGAAAGTTTTCAAATACGAAAGTTTGAAAAATGTCACGTTTGGTTAATTGGTTAACAATTTCATCTGCTGAACTCATCTTATTCACCCCTCTAATCGTCTAATTCGTCTTCTGGCAACTCATCTTCCGATGCTCCGGTTGACGATACTGCACTGACGGCTGGTTTATTAAATTTCGGATTTAACTGAACATAAACTAAGGCTAAAATTAGTCCAACACCACCGAATGCCAATAAGCTTAATTTTAAATACCCACCTAAAATAAATCCTAAGTAGAAAAATGGCATTAAATATTTAACACTCATCATGTTCATAACCATCGCGTACCCAACGACCACGATAAAGCCACCAGCAACTGTTAAACCACCGGTTACGACGTCTGGCAAAGCGTTTAGCATGGCTTGGACCATGTGAGGGCTTACAAAAATGGCAACTAACGTAGTTGGAATTGATACTCTAAGTGCTTGAACGAATAATGCTGAAAAGTGCAGCCACTCAATAGTTTTAAACCTGGCATCCTTAGCAGCGCGATTAGCAGCATGTTGAAAGGCAACGGTGATTGTCCGTGCGAAAACGGTCAGAACCTGACCGGCGGCAGCAACTGGCAAAGCAATTGCAATCCCTTTTTGAATACTTTGACTACCAACAATAACCAGAATGGTTGAAATCGTACTTGCTAATGCAGAATCAGGTGATTGGGCGGCCCCAATATTCATCCAGCCCAAGGCAATTAATTCCAACGTCCCACCTAAAATAATCCCTTTAACTGGGTCACCCAAAATTAGTCCCATGACACTACATGCAATTAAAGGTCGATGTGTTTGAAATTCATCAAGAACACTTCCGGCACCAGTAATTGAAGACCAAATAAAAATCAAAACCAATTGAAAAATTGTAATTTTCATTCTTTATTTACCTCACTTATTTGCTAAAAGTTTCATCGATTTTTTTAATCATGTCCGTGTGGGGATCCGTTTTAATGACTTGTAAGTCAAGCTTAACGCCTAACTTTCCCAGCGCGCGGAATGAATCAACATCTTTTTGATCCAATGAGACTGACTTAGTAATTTGAGTTTTTCCTTCAGAAAATTGCATTCCACCAATGTTTAAAGTGTCTAATTTAACGCCACCTTGTATCAGTTCTAGCGCTTCCGCTGGATTGGTAAATAGGTAAAATACCTTGTCGTTAGCGTACTTAGGATTATTAAATACTGCGATGGCTTTGGGAACATCAACAACATTGACCTTCATACCAGGAGGACAAGCCTGCTTCAATAAAGTCTTACGAATCGTGTCCTTATAAACCTCTCCACTGACGATAATGATTCGATCAGCACCGGACTCTTTTGACCAAACAGTTGTAACTTGACCATGAATTAAGCGATCATCAATTCTTGCTAGCGTAACAATCATTAGAAATCATCCTCCTCTTCAGTTTGCTCCTTATTAATAACACTCAATACTTTGGTGTATGAGGCACTGTTTTCACTAAGGTATTGCACTAATTTTTCCACGGACATTGTATTCATTTGAGCAGCGGCTTCAAGACAAATCGGTAACGACATACCGGCAATCACATCGGCTACTTTTCCTTCCAAGGCGAGCGTAGCAGCAGCGTTATAGGGTGTTCCGGAGAAAAGGTCTGCAATAACTAACGTATCCTGACTGTCAAAATTTTCAATAACGCCTTCCAGTTTTTGAGTTAAATCCTGTAGTCCTTCTTTGGGTAGGAAAGCCACTGGATAAAAGTCTGGTACTTTACCAAAAATCATTTCAACGGCACCCTTCATCGCCTCAGCAGTGTGCCCATGTCCAATTAACACGATTTTCATTGTCTTTCATCCCCTTAATTAGCCCCGAGACTTACCACCGGCGACGTTGATTGTGACACCGGTAATGTAGCTTGCACGGTCTGACAGCAAATAATTAACCAAGTCTGCAACTTCACTTAACTTTCCAGATCTGCCCATCGGTGTCGTGCTAGTACTCTTATAACCTGCACGTAATGTATCAACCGTAATGTTTCGCGTGTATGCCAATGCGTTTTCATAAGAGGGTGTCCGTAATCCTGTAGCTTCCATAATTCCAGGCGCTACACCTACGACTCGAACATTGCTAGAGCCTAATTCTTTAGCCCATGAGCGGGTAAACCCATTAATGGCTCCTTTCGTTGCTGAATAGGCACTTTGACCTTGAGAACCTTCTAAGCCAGCTTCGGAAGACATGTTAACAATGACGCCTTTACCATTTTTAACTAGTACGTGTCCTACGGTTTGTGACATTAAGAATTGACTTTTAACGTTGATGGTAAACATCTTGTCAAATTCATTTTCGTCCAATTCGTACTGACCGTTGGCTTCTTTTTTGTCTACCAACAACCGTGGTAGGTTAATACCGGCGTTATTAACTAAACCGTCGATGTTGCCAAATACATCAATGGTTCTATCAACCAACTTGTTAATTTGATTTCGACTAGTTACATCAGTTTGAACAAATAATAGATGGTCGTTCTTGTAAGCGCTTTCTTTTAAGTCCGCATCAACAACGTTAGCGCCATTATTAATTAATTCATGGACGATTGCGGCCCCAATACCTGATGAACCACCCGTTACAATATAAGTCTTACCCGTTAATCCAAGCCATTCCATAATGTTTCCTCCATTCACAAATGTGTTGAATTATCAAATTATTTATTTCACTTGCTATAGTATCACCATTTTAGGCTTTTTCAACATTTCATAACGTTTATGCACAATTGTGATTATCATAAATGACTGAATAGCTATCCATAACCATTAGAGATACAATATGCCTAACAAAACACTCTAGGGAGGGCTAGGAATGTCAAAATTCGACGTCGAAAAAATCAATCAACTAATTAAAATTTCTCAACTATATTACGAAAACGGGTTAAACCAAACTGAAATTTCCAATCAGATTCACGTACACCGTACAGAGATTAGCCGTTTGTTAAAGGAAGCACGATCACTTGGAATTGTTAAAATCAGCATCGATACATCTTTTGGTGCTAGCGAAAACCTTTCTAATGAATTGCAAGAATACTTCAGCTTGAAAAAGGCAATTGTTGTCCCGACAGAACCCCATAGTCTATACGCTGATGACTTAAAACTAATAGGTACTTATGCCGCAAACTATATTCAAAAACAAGTCTTCTCAAGTTGTGTAATTGGTTTGTCCTGGGGGAGAACACTTGCTACTGCATTTGATGCCCTTAGTCCAATCAAACACGCTTCAGGCGTCACCATTGTACCGATGATTGGTGGCCCAATTGGAACCTTGGATGTTAATTATCAAGCGAATAACTTAGTTCATACACTCGCCAGTAAGGCTAAAAATTCGGTGTCCTATACACTAGATGCTCCAGTGATGGTTAGCAACTCAGCGTTGCGAGATGAATTGTTGGCTAGCCCAAATAGTAAAGCTGTCGTCAATTTTTGGCGTCAGATGGATATTGCTATTTTTGGGATTGGTAGTTCTGAGATTACAAATAATCTAGCTTGGCGTGGATTTTATGAAGGCACCGGATTCCGTGATGTGTTCAGCGGGCCAACTGTTGGAGATATTTTATCGCAGCCTTACACCATCAATGGTCAAGTTGTTAAAACGTTCAATAAGAATCTAATTGCTACGGAATTGGAAAATCTAAAAAAAGTTCCTCTTAGAATTGCAATCGCAGCTGGGGAAAATAAAGCTGAAGCCATACTCGGTGCTCTTAAGCTACAACTTCCTAGTGTGCTGATTACAACCGACAAAACTGCTATCGCTATTAAAAAGCTAATGCGTTAATTTCAGAACACCTTCTCACATTTGTGAGAAGGTGTTCTTTGTTATTGACTAATCTCTCTGCCAAATGTACTATCAGCATTGTAAACGGATTCAAAAAAGTCTTTCACATTTGTGAGGAGGAAAAATGATGAACAGTATTGGCTTACGTATTCATGGAAAAAAAGATATGCGGGTAGAAGGATTTGAACTACCTGAAATTAAAGATGATGAAATTTTAGCAACTGTCGTTAGCGACACAATGTGCATGTCTTCCTGGAAATTAGCTCAGGAAGGTGAGGACCACAAAAAGACTCCTGATAATTTGGATGCTAACCCTGCATTGGTTGGACATGAATTTTCTGGTAAAATTTTAAAGGTTGGTTCCAAGTGGGCAGATCAATATCAAGCAGGTGATGATTACGTTGTCCAACCTAACTTAGCGCGTGATGATACTCCGTTTGTTCCTGGGTACTCATATCCATATATCGGTGGTGACGCCACAGCTATTATCATTCCTAAAGAAGTGATGGAATTAAATTGCTTAGTGCCGTTCCATGGCCAGGCTTACTATGAAGGCTCCCTCTGTGAACCACTTAGTTGTGTCATTGCAGCTTTTGAAGCACAATTTCATTTAATCCCTCATACCTATAACCACAAGATGGGCATCAAACCAAAGGGCAATATTTTAATGCTTGGTGGAACTGGCCCAATGGGGTTATTAGCCATCGACTATGCTTTACACTCTGATGTAAAGCCTAAGAATCTCGTGGTTACAGATATTGATCAAAGTAAGCTTGATCGTGCTAAGAAACTTTACCCATCTGACGAAGTGAATGTTTCGTTTGTAAATGTAAACGGTTTATCTGTTGATGAACAAAAATCTCTTTTGAAGAAGACTGTTGGTGGCGAAGGCTTTGACGATATCTTTTGTATGATTAGTGTCCCTGCTTTAGTTACGATGTCCGGTGAATTGTTAAATCCAGATGGTTGCTTAAATCAATTTGCAGGACCAATTCACAAGGACTTTGCAGCGCAGTTGAACTTCTATGATGTACACTATAACTTTACTCACGTTGCCGGTACTTCAGGTGGAAATGCAGAAAATGAAGCCACTGCTGCTGAATTAATTGCGGACCGTAAAGTAAACGTTGCTAAAGTTATTACCCATGTGTTGGGGTTAAACGCTGCGGGTGAAACCACGCTGAACCAACCAAAAATTGGTGGCGGCAAAAAACTTGTTTACTCTCAGAAGAAATTCGATCGGATTGAGTTAGCTAAGGTCGATCCAAGCTCTGAACTAGGTCAAATTTTGGCTAAGCACGACGGTATCTGGTCACCAGAAGCTGAACAATGGATTTTAAAGAATATGCCTGATATTTCTGAAGACGATATTGAAAACAAATAATTCAAACTAATAATTTAATAAACAAGTCCCGGACAAATGATCGGTTCACATTTGTCCGGGACTTGTTTATTTATCAAGAGTCTATTTTTTCTTTAATGCACGGCTACGTGTTTGATGGGTGTTTATGATGTGAGGTGCACTCACTGAATGTTTTCCGTGAATAAACTGGGATATAGCTTGGGGAAACCTGCCTGAGTTGTCACAAGGTGGTAGGGTCATTCAAAACTAACCTTAACGCGTTTACCAAGTGCATGCGCTATTTGAGCGTACTTTGCGAAAGAAACGTTGTCACCGCGTTCAATTCGCGCAATGGTTGCTTGAGTGGTCGAGGCACGTTCTGCTAATTCAATTTGAGTTAATCCAGCAGCCACGCGTGCATGATATAAGGTGATGGCAGTATCTAACAATTCTCCTTCATCACGGTACGCCGCTGCAAACTCAGGATTTTTAAGTTCTTCATCAATTAGACTGTCAATTTTCATGGTCTCTATAACATTCCTTTCTGAGTTCCGTTGCATGTTGTATTTCGCGAACCGGTGTTTTTTGTATTTTCTTAGTAAAGCCGTGTGTGATGAGATAATCATCGCGAATAATATGAAAATATAAAGCACGCTGAATATTTGCTCCAGCCTTGCTCGACCTTTGATAGGCAAAGATTGAATCTATGCTAAAAATTTATCATTGCCGTTGGGATGCTTATATGACTGAAATTCTACCATAATTGTCTTTTTGATTGTTTGTCAGTGAAACTTATTTTAGCCGGATATTTAGGAAGAAGTGTGTCTCACCGGTTCAATACCGGCGTGGTGGCTAGAATATAAATGATGTTTTATTGGCAACTAATATTATGAGGCGTTTTAAAAAGCGTGCTAATTTTGCTTGAAAATTAATTCTATAAAAGAAATATAATTACATTAATTCAATAAATTTAAACGGTATATTGTAATTTAATTACAACGATGCTATATTTAAGCTATAAATGTAAGCGTTAACAAAATGGAGGCGAATAAGGAATGTTAGGTTTTTCTGTGTACTTGAATCAGCCGTTAACTGCGGCGCGGATCGCACAGATGGAAATGATGAAATCAGCTGGTTTTACCGGCGTCTTCACGTCGATGCATATTCCCGAAGATGACCCGCAACAATATTTGACGCGGGTGCGTGCGCTGGGAAAGGCCTGCCGGGAGCTAAATTTGCAACTGACCGCGGACGTCTCGGCCGCCGGCATGCAACGGATGGGTATTGATATCAATGATACTGCCGCACTAACTAAGCTCGGATTGACGGCTTTGCGAATTGACGATGGCTTAGAGATGGCCGAAATTGCCCGCCTATCCCGACAGATGCCCATCGCGTTAAATGCTAGCACGATTAGTCCCGCAGACGTTCAAGCCTTAACGGCCGCAAACGCGGACTTTGACCACTTGGAAGCTTGGCATAACTATTATCCGCGACCGGAAACGGGGCTAGATGCTGACTGGGTCTTGGCCAAAAATCAGTGGTTAAAGGCGCAAGGGTTTACCACGATGGCATTTGTCGCGGGCGATACCGATTTACGGGGACCGCTACACGCGGGCTTACCAACGTTAGAAGCTGACCGCCAAGCCCAACCGCTAGCTGCAACGTTAAACTTGCAGCGGCACCTAGCCGTCGACAAAGTGTACGTTGGGGATTCGGTCTTAAGTCCCGCGCGGTGTGACCAATTTAAACGGTATTTTAACGATCATATTTTGCAATTGTCCGTTCACACGACAACCGCCGCGTTAGTGGGGCCCGTTTGGCACAACCGTCCGGACGTCGCTCGCGACGTGGTTCGGTTGGTTGAAGGTCGCCAGCAGATTCACCAGTTAGCTCCCGCAAACACGGTTGCGCGCAAAGTTGGTGCCGTTACGATCGACAACGATCGTTATGGTCGTTACGTGGGTGAGCTTCAAATCGTAAAGACGGCGCTCCCCGCTAACGAAGCCGTTAACGTCGTGGGCCAGGTCGTCGAGGCTGACTTAGCGCTGTTACCGGGAATTGGTAGTGGACAGGCAGTCCAATTTATCAGGGGGGATGAAGGCAATTGAATTTAGAAAATTTAACGACGGAAACGCGTAATCAAAAGACGATGACGCTCGACACGTTATCCGTTAAAGAAGTTTTGAGCCTGATGAACCAGGAGGATCAAAAGGTTCCCCTGGCGATTGAAAAAGTGCTACCTCAAATTGAAAGCGCTGTAAAAGTGATCGTCAAAAACTTTCAAGCGGGTGGCCGGTTGATTTATATGGGCGCCGGAACTAGTGGTCGCTTGGGCGTTTTGGATGCCGCCGAATGTGTCCCGACCTTTGGAACCAACCCCGAAATGGTCCAAGGCTTGATTGCCGGCGGTATGTCCGCCATGACGGTCGCAGTTGAAGGCGCCGAAGATTCCGTTGAATTAGGCCGAAAAGACCTAGTGGCGTTGAAATTAACGGCGCATGATACGGTTGTTGGCATCGCGGCGAGTGGCCGGACCCCTTACGTTGTGGGTGGCCTCGACTACGCCAAGCAGATTGGGGCGGCCACGGTGAGCCTGTCCTGCAATACGTCTGCCGTGATCAGTGCGCACGCTGAGACGGCCATTGAAGTGGACGTTGGTCCCGAAGTCTTGACCGGTTCGACTCGACTCAAGTCTGGTACGGCACAAAAATTAATTTTAAACATGCTCTCGACGGTCTCGATGGTCGGAATCGGTAAAGTCTATAAGAACCTCATGGTGGACGTTAAACCAACTAACGAGAAACTCGTTGAACGGGCCAAACGAATCATCGTGCAAGCAACGGATTGTTCGCAAGCGACGGCGGAAAAAGCTTTTACTGAAGCTGACCAAGACGTCAAACTCGCCATTGTAATGGTATTAACGGATATGCGTAAAGATGAAGCCACAGAACGCTTGAAACGGGCAAAGGGATTTGTTCGCCAAGCAGTGAAATAGGAGGGGATTTACCATGGCTGAAGATAAATATGTTCGGATTGCCCATGCGATTTATGATCACGTTGGCGGCCCACAAAATATCGAAAAGTTGATTCATTGTATGACCCGGGTACGGATGACGATTCGGGACGAATCACTGGTTGATATGGACGGTTTAAAGGCAATCGACGGCGTCATGGGCGTTGTCCAAGAAGACACGCTCCAAGTCATCGTCGGGCCTGGGACCGTTGATAAAGTCGCCGATGAAATGGTCAAAGAAGTCGGTGTTGGGTTAGGCGAACCGTTCCCAGATCCAAGTACCTTTACGGCGCAAGGTAGTGGTGTCGAAAAGTCGGAACACCAACGCGACAAGGAAATGGTTGAAGCCAAGGCCAAGCAAGTTCACGCTGAACAGAAGGCAAAAATTAAACAGACCCCAATGCGCAAAATTTTAAGTGCAATTTCTAGTATTTTTATTCCATTAATTCCAGTGTTCGTTGGGGCTGGTTTAATTTCCGGGATCGCTGCGATCTTGTCAAACATGCTGGTTGCCGGCGATATTGGTAAAAACTGGGTTGATTTTATCAGTGTCTTGAAAGTCATTAACGGTGGCTTATTCTCCTACTTAGTTATCTACGTTGGGATTAACAGTGCGACCGTCTTTGGCGCCACCGCTGGTTTAGGTGGGGTCATCGGTGCGGTTACCTTGCTAACTGGGGTCACCCCACAAGCACCAATCCACAACATCTTTAACGGCCAAGCCTTATCAGCTGGTCAAGGTGGGATCATTGGTGTGATTTTTGCCGTTTGGGTGCTCTCAATCGTTGAAAAATGGTTACACAAGGTAATTCCAGATTCAATTGATATTATTGTGACGCCAACGATTGCGTTGCTAGTTGTTGGGGTCTTCACCATCTTTATCGTTATGCCAATTGCTGGAGTCATTTCAACCGGCTTGGTTGGCGGCGTTGAATGGGTCTTGAACGTTGGTGGGGCCTTCTCCGGTTTCATTTTAGGTCTATTCTTCTTACCGATGGTTATGTTTGGGTTACACCAAATTTTGACGCCAATTCATATCGAAATGATCAACAAATTAGGCATGACGCCATTACTGCCAATCTTAGCAATGGCGGGTGCTGGTCAAGTCGGTGCCGCGTTAGCACTTTGGATTCGTTGCCGGAATAATCATCAATTAACAAACATGATTAAAGGGGCGTTACCCGTTGGGATTCTAGGTATTGGTGAACCATTAATTTACGGGGTGACTTTACCACTCGGCCGGCCATTCATTACCGCATGTATCGGTGGTGGGATTGGTGGTGCCGTCATCGGTGGTTTAGGCAACATTGGTGCCATTGCCATTGGACCTTCCGGGGTCGCTTTGATTCCATTAATTAATAATGGTCACTGGATGGGCTACGTTTTAGGTTTACTTGCCGCATACGCAGGTGGCTTTGTCGCGACGTACTTCTTTGGGGTACCAGCCAGTGCCAGAATGCCGAAGGATAAAGAAGGTCACGCAATCGCTGCTTAAGCTTAAACGTTGCGTGTGAGATTTAGGAGGAATTTAGATGACTAGTGTTTTATTTACCATTCACGAGAAACTAGCCAGTTTTTCGAATGCTGAACAGAAAATTGGCCGCTATATTCTGAATCACACGCACGCCGTGATCCAGATGAGCACCGCCGAACTCGCCGCAGCTGCGGATGTCAGTACTGCGACGGTCGCCCGGTTTGGGAAGACGCTGATTCCAGATGGCGGCTACCCCGCGTTGAAATTACGCTTGTCGGCGGAGTGTAACGTTGATCAGAGTTTATATGATGAAATCAATCCGCAAGACGATCTAACCGCCGTTAAATCGAAGCTGGCACTGCGGCTTACGCATACCATTGAAGAAACGAATGCCAGTTTAGACGATGCTAGTCTGGTGCAAGCCAGTCAGCTGATTGCTGAAAAGGATAACGTGTATGTCTATGGTCTGGGTGCTTCTAACGTGGCGGCGACGGACTTTGAACAGAAGTTTATTCGTGTCGGCAAGGCGGTCATTCACTCGCAAGATACGCACTTATTAGCGGTTGGGTTAACCACGCAACGTAAAACGGCCGTCCTGTTCTTAGTTTCCAATTCGGGAGAAAAGGCCGAAAGTTTGGAATTAGCGCGGCTGGCTCATTCGATGGGCGTTCCAATCATCGTCTTGACCCGAAACGCTGGCAGTACGCTGGGTAAACTAGCGACGATTGTCCTCGTTAATGATGACAGTGAGGAAGGCCAGACTGCGCGCGCCGCGGCAACGACTTCTCTGATGGCCCAGTTGTACGTGATCGACTTGCTGTACTACACGTTTATAGCGAATGATTATGACCATCATATCGAGCAATTAGTCTTGTCGCGTGACGCGATTCGAAAACATTTTAATTAGGAGTTGATCATTTGTTTGGATTTAAGAAAAAGAAGACGGCGGTGGCGTTAAACGCCGTTGCGAGTGGCCAGTTGATGCCCATTACGGCGGTTGCCGACCCGGTCTTTTCACAAAAGATGATGGGTGACGGCTTTGCCATTGATCCCACGGACGGTACGATTACGGCACCCGCCGATGGTGAAATTAAGACCATTGCAGATACTAAGCACGCCGTGATGTTGACGACTAAGGACGGCTTGGAACTGATGTTGCACTTAGGGTTAGACACAGTGGAGCTGAAGGGCGCACCCTTCGACGTGCAAGCCCAAGTCGGTGATCAGGTAACAGCGGGTCAGCCATTGGTTCAAATGGACTTAGCTGCGGTTAAAGCGGCTGGTAAGAGCACGACCGTCATTGTCGTCGTGACCAACATGGACCTTGTGGATCAGTTGGACGTTGCGGCGGCAGGATCTGTGACGGCGTCAAGTCCTGTTGCAACGGTGACATTGAAATAGCGTTAATTAGGTAAAGCTAGCCGCTGAGAGTCTTCGGACTTTCGGTGGCTAGTTTTTTTAGTTACCGCTTTCACAAGTGTGGATAATGGGGTAAACTGTTGATATGATTATGTAAAGTTAACTAATAAATTATATTGCTGGAGGAGTGATCGATTTTGAAAATAAAAGGGAATTTCCAATCTGAAGTTGTTTCAGGGAAAACGACGGGACGTTTTTGGCTGATGACGGGGGCCGCGCTACTGACTTGGCAAATCAACAATCAGGTTGTCCAAGCGGATACAACGCCTGCACCAAAGGACAATACGGCAATTAGTGTGCAAAAAGATGTGGATTCGACTAATACTTCGGATAAAGTCGCAGGGCCGACCGCTCAAGCGCCTAACCAAGTGGTGATACAGTCGAATACTGGCAAGGATGAGACAACGAAACAACCAGCTGGGTCAACACCGGAAGAAGACCAGCCAAAACCGGTACAGAAGCAATCGGATGAACCGGCACCAACGCCAGAACCGAAACCAGCACCGGCTCCGGCGGCTGCTTCAGAAGATTCAAAACTTACTCCTCCAGCTGAACAACCAGACAAGCCAAAGGATGTTGTTAAATCAGCACCTGCGACCGACGAGGTAAAACCTGTTGAAAGTAAGGTCCAAGCTAGGGCTTATCGCTCAGCCGCTACGACACCGCAAGTAGAAAGTACTGTGGTTAATGACCATACTTCGGGGACCTGGGGAACGAGTAAGTGGACGCTTGATACGATAAACAACGTTCTACACATTGGAGCCGGAACGGTTACGGATACGGGCGTAAAAGTGGATGCTACTACGAATGAGGTCACTGATTGGGGTGCTTTAGATTGGCATAATTATAAAGCGCCTGAGGGGACGAATCTGCCACTTTTGCGGTTAGATGGGCCAGTCACTATGGATGCTGATGCTAGCTACGCCTTTTCGTATTTAACTCTCGATGATGAAAGTAAGGTCGGGATTGATATTTATAAAGCGGGTGATACTAGCAATCTTGTCACGGATAAGACGACCAATATGACGGGAATGTTTGCGCATTCGGTTAAGGAACATCGAGGGAGAAGATTTTATTTACCGCTGAATACTTCAAAAGTAACAACGATGGCCCATATGTTTGATGGCTTTATGGGTGCTTATGATGTGTTCGAATTAATAGACTTTGATACAAGTCATGTGACGGATATGTCTTACATGTTTAATGGTGCGGAAGATGTAACCGAACTAATGTTGCCAGGATTTGACACTTCAAAAGTAACAACGATGGCCCATATGTTTGATCGATGCCATATGGTGAACACTTTGGATTTATCAGGATTCGACACGAGTAACGTGACTTCGATGGCTTCAATGTTTCATTATAATTCCTTTGGTCACCAGTCTATTGATTTATCTAATTTTAATACAGCGAAAGTCACGGATATGTCAAATATGTTTAGTGGTGATGCGTACTTAAACGCTTTAGATATCTCTTCATTTGACATGAGTAATGTGACGAATATGACGGGGATGTTTTATGCCGTCAATGGGGAGACACGTCAAGAAGTGACAATTAAGTGGCCAAAGGAACTGGATACGAATAAAGTCACGGATATGTCTTCCATGTTTGCAAAGAGTAATGGGGTTGTTGATGACCATATTGCTGGGTTAGATACAGCAAATGTGACCGACATGTCTTCCATGTTCGAAGGTATTGATTCTTATGTCGATCAGCCAAAAGACGTCACGTTGAATCTTTCTAACTTCAAGACGAGTCATGTGACCAACATGTCACGAATGTTTGCGGATATTAAACAACTCAAGAGCTTAAAATTTTCGAGCTTGTTCGATACGGCGACAGTGACAAACATGGCTGGAATGTTCGCTGGCGACGCCCAACTAGCGAACTTGGACTTAACGAACTTTGATACGAGCCATGTGGTTGATATGTCCCAAATGTTTATGGATATGGCGGCGTTGACGAATCTGAATTGGAGTGATGGGTTCAAGACGAGTCAAGTGACGGATGTGAGCAGTATGTTCAAGGGTGTCAGTCAATTGGCTGCCCTCGATCTCCATAACTTTGACACGAGCC
>CALFSK010000076.1 GCA_937916845.1 uncultured Lactobacillus sp.
GCACGAACAAAGAACAAAAGATTACCATCAAGAGTTCATCGGGTCTTTCTGACGATGAAATTGATCAAATGGTCAAGGAAGCTAAAGAAAACGAAGACGCCGACAAGAAGCGTAAAGAAGAAGTTGACTTGAAGAACGAAGTTGACCAATTGATCTTCACGACTGACAAGACGTTGAAGGAACTCAAAGGTAAGGTTTCTGATGAAGAAGTCAAGAAGGCTCAAGATGCCCGTGACGCTTTGAAGAAAGCCCAAGACGACAACAACGTTGACGAAATGAAGGCCAAGAAGGACGACTTGAACAAGATCGTGCAAGACTTGTCAGTTAAACTTTATCAACAGACCCAACAAGCTGAAGGCGCAAAAGCTGGCGCTGACGGCAAGGCTGCTGATCAAGGTAAGAGTGACGATGACAATACGGTTGACGGTGACTTCGAAGACTTAGATAAAGATAAGGATAAGAAGTAATACCGAGTAAACAAAAAAGGCCAGGGCCGCGCGGTCTTGGCCTTTTTGCTTTAAATATGCTAATATTAATGAGACTTTAAAGGGATCATTAGGAGGTTACGATGGCAGAACAAGACTTATATAAGGTTCTGGGTGTTGAAAAAGACGCCAGTCAGGATGAAATCAAAAAAGCTTACCGCAAGCTTTCAAAGAAGTATCATCCCGATTTGAACCACGAACCCGGTGCAGAAGAAAAGTTTAAAGCTGTCAATGAAGCGTATGAAACGTTAGGTGATCCGCAAAAACGGAGCCAGTACGATCAATTTGGATCCGCTGGCGGGCAGCAAGGTTTCGGTGGTGGCGCTGGCGGCTTTGGCGGTCAAGACTTTGGTGGTTTTGGCGGAGGCGGTGGTTTCGACGACATCTTCAGTCAGTTTTTCGGTGGCGGAGGCGGTGGTAGCCGCCGTCCTAACCCGACGGCGCCGCAACAAGGCCGCGACTTACAATATGAGATGACGCTAGAATTTGAGGACGCCATCTTTGGTAAGAAGACGAATATTACCTATAACCGTGAAGAACAATGTGAAACTTGTGGTGGTTCCGGTGCTAAGCCAGGAACTTCACCAGTTACTTGTTCTAAGTGTCACGGGAGCGGGTATATTCAAGTTCAAACGAATACACCACTTGGTCGTATGATGAGTCAACAAGTTTGTGATGTTTGTCATGGGACTGGGAAAGAAATTAAAGAAAAATGTGCAACCTGTGGTGGTTCTGGTCATACTGAACAGAGCCATTCCATCAAGGTTACCGTTCCTGCTGGGGTTGAAGAAGGCCAACAAATGCGTCTTCAAAACCAAGGTGAAGCTGGGGCTAATGGGGGTCCTTACGGGGACTTGTTCATTATTTTCCGGGTTGAGCCTAGCAAAGACTTCGAACGGGATGGTGCGACGATTTACTTCAAGTTACCAATCGACTTTGTACAAGCCGCATTAGGTGACGAAGTTGAGGTCAAGACCGTGCATGGTGACGTCAAACTCAAGATTCCAGCCGGCACCCAAACGGGCACGACTTTCCGCTTACGTGGGAAGGGTGCACCGCGGTTACGGGGCAATGGCAATGGTGATGAGCGGGTAACCGTCGCGATTGAAACACCGACCCATCTAAATAAGGGACAAAAAGAAGCTTTGAAGACTTTTGCCAAAGCCAGTGGTAAGACCGTTGCTGGTAATGGAAAGAGCTCACTTTTCGATAAGTTACGTGGTGTTTAAGGGTTTCTTAACCTTTTCAGCACTGTACAAATGAGATTTGATCAAAGGGACCGTCCAACCGACACCAATCGGCTGAATGGTCCCTTTTGTTGTGGGTACCCGCAAGTGGCCACTACCGTTTATTAACTAACCTTTCAGAGTGCTTGATTTGGGACAAACCGTTTCGTTCTGCTGTAATTGGGACGCGGTCCAGTGCTAGAATTAATCAAGGAGGTAAAGGAAAGCCAATCTTTGTGGGGGATGGTTTAACGGTTATGTTACAAAATCGTTACAGTAATGTCAGTGGTTAAAACGGACGTGCAGGGTTTTTATCCTTTTCGAATGGGAGTTGTGAATTTGCTAGGATGATTGTTAGAATTATCCTTGAACTTAGCGTACTCGCAGTGAAGCTATACGCGGATCAAAAAGAGTCCGTGATAAATTAGACTAGTGGGGAAGTTAATAATTTGAAGTCAAATAAGGGATTAATCGTAATCGTTCTTGGGCTGTTAGTGCTTGGTGGTGCCGGAACGTGGTTTGTTCGACACCAAGCACGTACCGCAAAGACCGAGCAAATTCAACGCAAAAAGAAAAAGACGGCCAAGGCCGTTGCAAAGAAAAATTCGCAACTGAGTCGTAAAGTTAACCGAACAGAATTTGTGAATACAAAGTCGCCGAAAAAACAAATTACCAAGACGCTCGAATTGAGTCATTTTGTTGGAACGGCGCTGGTCATCAAAAATGATCAGGTGATTTACCAAAAAGGATTTGGATACGCTGATCATGCGATGGCAATCAAGAACACGCCAGCATCTAAGTACCAAATCTTATCGATTCAAAAGTCGATTACCGCGGTGGGCATTATGCAACTGGTTCAAGCGGGAAAGATGAAGCTAAGTGATCCGGTGTCGAAGTATTATCCAACTATCAAGTATGGTCGTGATACGACGATTCGTCAGATGTTAGATATGACGACCGGTTACTGGTTAAAAAAGGGATCTAAGAAGCCATTATCCGAGGCACAAACGGTTAATTACGTCTTAGATCACATGGTTTATCGTAAGCAAAAGGTCGGCATTTTCAACTATTCCGCGGCGAACTACGTTTTACTCGCTGGGATTATTCGCAAGGTATCCGGTCAATCTTACCAACACTTTATTAATAAACAGATTATTCATAAGCTGGGATTGAAACACACCGGTTTTGTGGTTAACGGGATGGGAACTAATGCGACGACGGGCTACAAAGCGTCGGCTAAGCAGATTGTTCCTAAGTATAAACACCAAGAGCATGAGACGAAGGCCCAAATGCATAGTGAACTTGGTACTGGTCAGATTTATATGTCGACCGGTGACCTATTCAAAGTTGAAAGTGCAATTTTAAAGGGCAAGTTGATCAAGAAGGCCAACGTTGCGATTCTGCATACGCGGACCGCGACCGGCGAATATGGCGGTGGGGTCTATAACATCAGTAACGGGATCCGGTCACACGGGTTAGGTTACGGCTATGAGTCCGACGTCCACGTTTCGGCGGATGGTCGAAGCGGCGTGGTACTACTCAGTAATTACCGGCGCCGGTCGGCTAGTATCGAATTTGCCGCCAACAAAATATTTAGTGAATTAATGATTGGTGATTTATAAACGCCATTGGGATGAATAATTTGAGGAGGTGAAGGCATGTTCGCAAAATTGAAAAGCTGGTTTCAACGTCCGGTGGTTCAATTCATTGCGCTAACAGTATTTTATTTTGCTGTCATGCTGGCTTTGGTTTACCTATACGGGTACAGTGGGATCAACCAGGCCAAGTTCATTTACAATGAATTCTAGTAGGTGGACGCGTTAATTTATTGTTTGGGGGAAATTAATAATGATTAAAAATGTCATCAAAACAATCGATGATTACGCACGGACGCAACCCACTAAAGTGGTGTATGACGTTCAAGGCGTACAGCACACGTATGCTGAATTAAAAGCTTATTCAGACGCACTAGCAGCGCATTTAGATACCTTAGATTTACCAGCCAAAGCACCAATTATTGTCTTTGGTGGGCAAACCTTTGAAATGATCGCCACCTTCTTAGGCGTGGTTAAGTCTGGTCGGGCTTATATCCCGATTGACACCCATTCGCCTAACGAACGGTTGACGATGATCAACGAAATTGCAAAGCCAGCGGCGGCCATTGCCGTTGTTGATTTACCAACTGGTGTCGGCACGACGCCAGTGATTACGCCAGATCAATTGGACGCCATTTTCAAGACGACCGTTGATTATCAGGCTGATCATGCGGCCGAGGGAGACGATGATTACTATATTATCTTTACTTCCGGGACGACTGGTAAGCCTAAAGGGGTTGAAATCAGTCACGACAACTTATTAAGTTACGTTAACTGGATGCTCAGCGATGATTTTGGTCTACCAAAGCAACCAAACTCATTATCGCAACCACCGTATTCTTTTGATTTATCCGTGATGGACCTTTACCCAACCCTTGCAATGGGTGGGACGCTCTACGCGTTACCAAAGGCGGTTACTGATGATTTCAAGCAATTATTTGCCGCTTTACCAACGTTGCCAATCAACGTTTGGGTCTCAACGCCATCATTCATGGATATCTGTTTGCTAGAACCCAAGTTTGATGCTGAACACTTACCAAGCTTGACGCACTTCTTGTTCTGTGGTGAAGAATTGACGCATAAGACCGCGGCAACGTTAAAGAAACGTTTCCCAGATGCGCGGATTTTTAACACTTATGGTCCAACTGAAACGTGTGTTGCGGTGACCCAGATCGAAGTTACTGATGACGCGTTAGCTAAGTTTGACCGGTTACCAATTGGTTACGCTAAAGCTGATACTAAAATGATGATCGTTGATGAAGACGGTCACGAAGTTCCTAACGGTACGGAGGGCGAGTTAATTATTTCTGGCCCTAGCGTTTCAAAGGGTTACTTGCACAATCCTGAAAAGACTGAAAAAGCGTTCTTTAGCTTAGACGGTCAACGCGCTTACCATTCCGGTGATATCGGGACGATGGATGACGATGGGTTGTTCCGTTACCGGGGCCGGGTCGATTTTCAAATCAAGATGCACGGTTACCGAATTGAATTGGAAGAAGTTGACCACTTCTTAGGGCAACAACAGCACATTAAACAAGCTGTTGCGGTTCCAAAATATAATAAAGAGCATAAAGTCACACAGATGATTGCCTACGTTGTGCCGAAGTCCAATGATTTTGAAACGGACTTTGCGCTGACAACGGCGATTAAAAAGGACCTTCAAGGAATGATGATGGAATACATGATTCCCCAACGGTTCGTCTACAAAGAGAGCTTGCCATTAACGCCTAACGGTAAAATTGATGTCAAGTCGATCATTAAAGAGGTTAATCCAGAATGATGTCTTTTGACCCATACGGTAACCCAACGTACTTTGTATTGCTCTTTATTGCGTTGCTACCGTTAATGATTGGTCTGCTTTACGGGCGGCGTTCGCACGTTTACGAATCAATCATTTCATTCATTTTCTTACTGTTAACGTTCGGTGGTGTCAAATGGCATACCGGGATCGCGTTAATTTGTTACCTGATTTACCAGATCACACTGGTGTGGCTGTATTCCAAGTATCGTCAACGACCGGATTCACCTAATAAGGGCTGGATCTTCGTGGTCAGTGTTATTTTGGCGATTGCACCGTTAGCCGCAGTTAAAATTACGCCGGCGGTCAGTCACGGCGCTAGTTCGATCATTGGTTTCTTGGGGATTTCTTATTTAACCTTTAAAGTAGTTCAAACCATCATGGAAACTCGTGATGGCGTGATTAAAGAGTTCCATCCGGTCTTGTTTGGGCAGTTCTTACTGTTCTTCCCGACCATCTCATCTGGTCCAATTGACCGTTATCGGCGGTTTGTTAAGGACTATGATAGTGTACCGACTCGGAGTAAGTACTTGGAATTAGTTGAAAAAGGGGTTCGATACATTTTCTTGGGCTTCCTTTACAAGTTTATCCTGGCTTATATTTTCGGGACCAGGATGTTACCCGTTGTTGAACACGCTGCTTTACAAGCACACGGTATTTCATGGGCGCTTGTCGGTGTCATGTACGTGTACAGTATGGACTTGTTCTTTGACTTCGCCGGTTACAGTTTGTTTGCCGTCGGGATCAGTTACTTGATGGGTGTGGAAACACCAATGAACTTTAACCAACCTTTCAAGTCTAAGAACATCAAAGACTTCTGGAATCGTTGGCACATGACGTTGTCATTTTGGTTCCGTGACTTTATCTACATGCGGTTAGTTTTCTTCTTCATGAAGCATAAGGTCTTCAAGAGTCGGATCACGACTGCCAACGTTTGTTATGTCATCAACATGCTGATTATGGGGTTCTGGCATGGGGAAACGTGGTACTACATCGTTTATGGGCTGTTCCATGGTTTGGCAATGGTCGTCAACGATGCCTGGCTACGTTACAAGAAGAAGCATCAGGCGCAGATTCCGTCCAATAAGTTTACGGAATACTTTGCGATTTTCCTGACGTTTAACGTGGTTTGTTTCAGTTTCTTGATTTTCTCAGGATTCCTGAACACGTTATTCTTCACAGCTCGGCCATAAATTTAATTTAAGGGAGTAATTTATTATGGATGATACAAAAGCAACGGTCTTATCAATTTTACAAGATTTAACTGGTGAAGACGTGTCAGGTAACATGGACACAAACTTGTTTGACGAAGGTATCCTTGATTCAATGGGTTCAGTTCAACTCTTATTGGAATTACAAAACCAATTAGGAATTGAAGTGCCGGTCTCAGAATTCGAACGGTCAGAATGGGACACACCGGCTAAAATTGTTGCTAAGGTCGAGAGTATGCAATGAGTGTTTCCAAACGCCTTTTTAAGATTTTTGGGCCAATTATTTTGGCGGCAATCTTATTATTGGCCGTTCTGCTTTCACCATTCTCATTTGGATTAAACCACGTTTCTAAAGATACTGAACGTAGCGCAGCGGTGTCCTTGTCAGCCAACGTTTTAAAGGGTCGACAGATTAAGCGTCAAGCGTTGAGTGATGGCTACGTGCCGTTCTTCGGTTCATCTGAATGGTCTCGGTTTGACCCGATGCATCCATCCGTATTGGCAGAAAAGTATCACCGTGATTACCGCCCGTTCTTGTTGGGGGCACGGGGAACGCAATCTTTGACCCAGTATTTCGTGATGCAATCGGTTAAGAAGCAGATTACAAATAAGAAGGCCGTCTTCGTAATTTCGCCACAGTGGTTCGTCCCACAAGGTACTGCGAAAGATGCTTTTGCTTACTACTACTCACCACTACAAACCATTGACTGGCTCCAGACGGAAAAGAATACTGAGATGGATCGTTACGCGGCAAAACGCTTGTTACAGATGCCATCCGGTTCTTCTGACAAGGTGTTAGCAGGTGCGTTAGCGCGGGTCGCCGCTGGTTTTAAACCAACTAACGCGCAGATGGCTTACGTGAACTACAAGGCGCGGGTGTTAGGTAGTGAAGATGAATTCTTCTCCCGGTTTGGGATTTCCGGTAAGAACTTGAATACCGTTAATCAGCAGGCTAAACAGTTACCAGCAACTTACGATTTTAATAAATTAGATGCGTTAGCTGGTAAAATTGGGAAGTCGCAAACAACTTCTAATAGCTTGGAAATTAGTAACCGGTTCTGGAAGACCAAGCTGAAGCGTAACTATAAACGCTTAGAAGGGTCCCAGACGCACTTGAACTATACCAAGTCACCAGAATTTGCTGACTTCCAGTTAGTCTTGAACCAATTTGCCCAGACCCATACCGACGTGTTATTCATTATTCCACCGATTAACCAACGGTGGTCGGATTACACCGGTTTGTCGATGGACATGATTGCAAAATTCGATCAGAAAATTCGTTACCAGTTAACCAGCCAAGGGTTCAACAACATTGTTGATTTAACCCAAGACGGTAACGAAGATTACTTCATGACCGATACAATTCACTTAGGTTGGCGTGGATGGTTAGCGGTTGATCAAAAGGTCAATCCGTTCTTAAGCAAGACCAATACACCAAAACCGAAATATAAAATCAACGACGACTTCTATTCGAACAAGTGGCAACAGTTGGATCCGGATGAGTTGGGCACGTTTGAAACTAAATAGTGATGACAAATCGCACTAGCCAATTGGTTAGTGCGATTTTGAGTTTTGCGGATAAATTGAGATTACTTGCTTTAGTTGGTATAATTGTAAGGATTAGGAATTAGGAAGAAAGTAGGAAAATCAATGGATAAAGCGACAATGCAGGATCGACAAAAGCACATCCGGAATTTTTCAATCGTCGCCCATATTGACCATGGTAAATCAACATTGGCGGATCGGATTCTTGAATTAACGGATACCATTTCGAAACGAGAAATGCAGGATCAGGTACTGGATTCAATGGATCTAGAACGAGAACGTGGGATTACCATCAAGTTAAACGCGGTGGAGTTGCATTACCAGGCTAAAGATGGTGAAACGTATATTTTTCACTTGATTGACACCCCGGGACACGTCGATTTCACGTACGAAGTTTCGCGGAGCTTAGCGGCCTGTGAAGGCGCCGTATTGGTTGTGGACGCAGCCCAAGGGGTTGAAGCTCAGACACTGGCGAACGTTTACTTGGCAATTGACGATGACTTGGAAATTGTTCCAGTAATCAATAAGATCGACTTGCCATCTGCGGAACCCGAAAAGGTCCGTAAAGAGATCGAAGACGATATTGGCATTGACGCGGAAGACGCCGTCCTGACCTCTGCTAAGGCCGGAATCGGGATTGAGGACCTCCTTGAACAAATCGTGAAGAAGGTCCCAGCACCACAGGGTGACATCGACGCACCGTTAAAGGCGTTGGTCTTTGATTCAGTGTACGATGATTACCGCGGGGTTGTCTTGAGTATTCGAGTGCACGAAGGGATTGTCCGTCCCGGTGACCGGATTCGGTTGATGAATAGTGGTAGTGAGTACGAAGTAACCGAAGTTGGGGTTAACTCGCCCAAACCATTGGCACGGGACTTCTTAATGGCTGGAGACGTTGGTTACATCACGGCCAGCATCAAGGACATCCAGGATACCCGGGTGGGTGATACGGTGACCAACGCCGCGCGTCCAGCTGAAAAAGCTTTAGAGGGTTACCGCGAAATGCACCCAATGGTTTACGCCGGGATTTATCCAACCGATAATGCCAAGTTTACCGATTTACGTGAAGCGTTAGAAAAGCTGAAGTTAAACGATGCGGCGTTGGAATTTGAAGCTGAATCGTCACAGGCGTTAGGCTTTGGGTTCCGGTGTGGTTTCTTAGGGTTGCTGCACATGGACGTCGTTCAAGAACGGCTTGAACGTGAATTCAACTTAGACTTGATCACGACCGCACCGTCAGTAACGTACCACGTTCTGATGACTGATGGGACTGAAAAAGACGTCGAAAACCCAGCTGAAATGCCGGAAGCGTCGTCAATCAAAGAGATTCGGGAACCTTACGTTAAAGCGCAGATCATGGTGCCTAACGAATACGTTGGGGCTGTCATGGAATTGGCCCAACGTAAGCGGGGCGAATTCGATACGATGGAATACTTGGATAATAACCGGGTCAACGTGGTGTATTACATTCCGTTATCCGAAATTATCTTTGATTTCTTCGATAAGTTGAAGTCCAATACGCGGGGGTACGCTTCCCTTGATTACGATATTGACGAGTACCGTGCGAGTGATTTGGTCAAAATTGATATCTTGCTGAACGGCGATCAAGTTGATGCGTTGAGCTTCATTGCGCACCGTGACTTTGCGCCAGCACGTGGTCGGGAAATCGCTTCGAAGTTGAAGACGATTATTCCACGACAAAACTTTGAAATTCCGGTTCAGGCGACGATTGGTTCTAAGGTCATTGCCCGGACGAACATCAAGGCTTACCGGAAGGACGTTACGGCCCACTTATACGGTGGTGACCGAACTCGCCGGATGAAGTTACTTGAAAAGCAAAAAGCAGGTAAGAAACGAATGAAGGCTGTCGGCCGGGTAGAAATCCCACAAGAGGCGTTCATGGCTGTTTTGAAAACTGACGAGGAAGAAAACCCGTCATAGAAGGGTTCCGCTGAGGCGGAGCTTTTTTATTTTGGCGACTTTCCTACCAAATCTGTGAAAATCTTTCCACCAAATTTATAGGATTTTAGTTACTTGTCATTACCAATCATTTTTTAAATAGATCAGCAGTATTTCGTCTAATTTTATTGGTAACATGAGAATAGGTATCCAATACACACTAGATAACTTTAGCACTGATTTTTACTAGAAACGGTACGAGCCCCATACAATCACCGAAAAGGGTGAACAGATAGATTATCAGAACCAATCTAATTAACTTTATCTTTGTTCAAAAGGGTGTTAATGAATCTCAAGAATTAAATAAAACGCTCAAAGCTATTTAAGGGTAGCTTTGAGCGTGAAAGTGAGAAAACTTTAAATACAGATACTTCTGAAATTTCAAAAATTATTTAAAATTATCTCAATGATTTAAAAGGATTTCTTTAAGCGCCTCTTTAACAAGTCGGGTTTGGGTTGCAGAAACAACGAGCGCAATTCCTGCGATTTCCTGAATCTGATCATTGCTAAATGAAGAATCAGAGGGAGTTGCTTTTGCAATATGTTCAGCGAATTTACTTTGAAGATTTGAATCCTTGGCTGTTTTTTCTAAGGCAGAGCTAAATGCCTTGTCAATATCATTAGCGGTTAATTGGTTCACAATTATCATCTCCTTAGATTGATTATCGCATAAAGAACGGCGGTGGTAGTGATGGAAGCTTGTCGTGAAAAAAGTTGGCGCTATCATTAATACCTGAAAAACATTTTAGCTGACATAATTAAGCAATTTAAGTCTTCACTAGTACAACAGATTATCAAGAAGATAACGTAATTAAGTACCTATATTCCATCGAGAAGGAGGACTAACTATGATTTTAATGTTGTCTAATTCGGATTATAATTTTTTCTGTAAATATGCTGATGCACCATTTTCTGGATTTGATGTATTACGTGCAGACAAGTTAATTAAGCTGAGTTATACGCATGATAATGCGAGAGCTGCTTGGCGCCCCTTTGAAAGGGCTTATGATGATGCTTACTTGGAACATGCGCCTGAACCGGAGTATGAACCTGACAGTATCGGCTTACGGTTAGAGCGGATATCTGATAATTTGGTATATCAGAGTCATCATCAGTAAGTAGTATATGGGTTTTTCTTTCGGTGGCAGGTTTTAAAGAACAGCTGATTTTGGCTTTAAGGCGCAAAATAATCCCTCACCAGTCATAGGGCTAGTGAGGGATTATTTAGATTTGATCATTTTGAAGTGTCTTTATCGTTTAAAGCAAGTGAGTTTGATCTTTCAGCAATTAGGTCAGTTAGTTCGGCCAAGTCATCTGCTGTAGCCATTTTTTTAATGAAGTTACGGGCTACGGAACGTCGATTAATATACTGCGTGCGTTCTTTGTTTTTTGTGTCCCATTTTTTATTGGCGCGTTTCTTTGCATCAGTGTATTCAGCCATATTTAAGCCCCTTTATATTTTTTATGTAGAACGGCCCCTTACTAGTTTTCCTTTCATTTGACATGATTAGTCCGTGACAAGAAACAATAGTTCTGTTGTTCTTATATAACTATTATAATGTTTAGAGATGTATTTCGGGTCGAAAAAATATAATTAAAACTAGAAAAACAGTCTACCGATAACTAGTAGACTGTTTTTGCTTTAAATAATGATCTTCACCAGAGTGGTTTTAGAACCGCTTAGCCAGTGCCTTAGTCTTGAAGTAGTACTTCGTTGGGGCACCTTCATCTTCCATAGTTGCGGGCCGACTTGCCCGTAAAGAAGCGTGGTGGTGACGCGTCACCTTTTTCCAAAGGGGACCGCCATCCGTGGCGTACTTGCCCACGATGTAATTTCCGTGATACTTTTTGACACCTAGTTCAGAATGACCGTAAGCGTACCGTGGGAACTTCTTGCCTGATACCTTGTACCAGTGGGAACTAGTCGCACTCTTAGTATAGAAGTGGTACTTCGTTGCCTTGACCTGGTCATACTTATGCCGCCGACTATTATAGTGATACCAGTGTCCCCGCAATGAAGTCGGAACGGTCGTGTAGTGGTGACGCTTGGCGTTAGCCGTTGTCGTTCCCACGGACAAGGTTAACCCTAACGTTGCAACTAACAGTAGAATTGCTAAAAAATGTTTGCGCATGATACTCCTCCAATAAAATAAATTATAAATGTAACTTTATAATTATATCAAAAACCCATTCAAGCAGGGCGCCTGAATGGGTTTTTAAGGTGATTTATTTCGTCCATGGTAACCACGGCTTTAGCCCGCGGAGTAGCCAGTAGAAGAGCTGACTAGCAAGGAAGGTGACGCCCATGGTCCAAAAGAAGTTCGGAAGCGACGTCAATTGAAGACTGATGATGTTTTGCAAGAGCAGAGAGCCACCGAAAAACGCGATTACGGATGATCCTAACAGTACGGTGCGAAAGGCGTTAAATGGGTAACAAGCCTTGGCTAACGCGTACAGTGTGACCCAGCCCGTGTAGAAGAACATCAGACTAGTCATTTGACCGGTG
This sequence comes from uncultured Lactobacillus sp., assembly GCA_937916845.1. GTDB lineage: Bacteria > Bacillota > Bacilli > Lactobacillales > Lactobacillaceae > Lactiplantibacillus > Lactiplantibacillus paraxiangfangensis. The sequence goes on from CALFSK010000076.1 coordinate 12,326, forward strand.
CCGATGCCTTGCCACTGAGCGACGCCATAGGTCACGATGATGCCAACGGTAATCATGATGGCGAAGTTAATGGCCCGTTTTAAGGCCCACATAATGGACCGGTTACCGAGCTTCTGATTATTGACTTCAAATTGAAGGAAGAACGTTGGGTAGCCTTCGACTAGGGCGTCAATCATCGAAATCTGAATCGGTAAAAATGGAAACGGCATGTTAATCAGCAAACAGAAAATCGACAGCGCAATTGAGTATAAACATTTCACAAAAAAGATACTGCCGACCCGGGTCAAGTTGTTGATCACGCGGCGACCTTCTTTAATGATGTGTGGTAACACTTTGAAGTTCGAGTCGAGTAGGACGACTTGGGCCACGTGTTTAGCCGCGGAACTACCACTGTTCATCGCAATACTACCAGCGGCTTCCTTTAGGGCTAAAACGTCGTTGACCCCGTCACCGACCATCGTCACCTTATGACCTTGCGACTGCATGGCCTGAATCAGTTGTTTTTTCTGAGCCGGGGTCGCCCGACCAAAAATGGCGTACTGAGTAGCGACGGCTTCGAGTTCTGACTGGGTCGTGATTTGTGACATGTCGACGTAGTCTTGATATTGCTGAATACCGGCCTGCTTGGCAATTTGGGACACCGCAATCGGGTTATCACCCGAAATAATTTTAACCGCAATGTTTTCACGGTCAAAGTAGGCAAAGGTGTTCGCCACGTCTTGACGAATCACGTCTTCAAGGATGACGGCCGCCACGATTTGATTAGCCGGTAACTGGTTATTAACCGGCGTTTTCGCGCTGTACGCGATACATAGGACCCGTTTACCCGCTTGCTCGGCATCAGCCACGACAGCGGGGAGTTGCTCTAAGTGGTGCGCCACTAAGACCTCTGGAGCACCAAAAATCAACGTGCCTTGTCCTTCAAAAGTCACTGAGCTCCATTTACGCTCGGATGAGAACGGGGTGCTTGCTGTCACGACCAATTGAGCGTCCGCAGCGTGTCCAAAATAGTTTTGTAGGGCCGTAAAGGTCGCGTTGTTATCTTCCGTCGCGTTTAAGAAGGCCCGGAGTCCCGTTTTTAGCTCAAAGGGCAGCGGCTCTGAGTCAACGATAGTCATCGATTGAACAGAGATCTTACCCTCAGTGATTGTTCCAGTCTTGTCCAAACAAACAATGTCAGTACGCGCAAGATTTTCTAACGAATACAAGTTTTGAACTAAAACTTTGCGTTGGGACAACAAGACCTGACCAGAAATAAATGAGACACTGATCAGCAGCTCCATCCCCATCGGTAGAATCCCTAATAGGGCGGTTGCGGTACTAACCACCGTGTAGGTCGTAGTTTGGTCGCGTAAAAACAAAGCTTCTAGAATCAGCAGAATGCCAATTGGAAAAACCAAGTAGCTCGTAATGCGGATGATTTTACGCATGGTGCGCATAATTTCTGAAGCGACCCCGTCACTTTTTTGGGCGGCGATTGAAATGCCAGCTGCAAAGCTATCCTTACCAACTTTAGTGGCCTGGGTGAGGGCTTTGCCGCTAACGACGAAGCTTCCGGATAAGAGGTCATCCCCGGGATGCTTTACGATGGGATCGGCTTCACCCGTCAGCAGGGACTCATTGACTTCGACGGCACCGGATAGGACCGTTGCGTCCGCAATAATTTGATTACCGGCAGTGAGTTGAATGACGTCATCTAAAACCACGTCCGTGAATTGAATGTCACTGAACTTAGCGTCGCGTAAAACGACGGTGGTCTTATTTGAAAGAATCGATAAATCGTCAATCAACTTTTTAGCGTGAAGTTCTTGATGAATATTGATGACCAAGTTAATGCTGATGATGACTAAGTAGAGTAGGTTAGTGTAGGCGTGAACACCGATTAAACCAATGGCGACGATCAAGTAAAAAAAGTTGATCCAGCTAAATAGGCTCCGTTTAATAATTGCAGCGGTCGTCGGGGTCTCCGGACTATTGTACCGGTTGACCTGACCACGATCGCTCCGTTTCTGGACCTCGGCCGTGGTTAAGCCCGTAATTGGCCGCTGAGAATTCACTTCCAATGTATTTGACACCTCCGAGTTAAGTCCGATTAGCCGCTCAGCTTATTGGAATTTGACCAGTAAACGTGACGCCCGGTAGCCCGTGACAGTTAGAAAACGCCCCAGTTTGGTTGGCAGGTAAGTCCAAGCACTGACTGAGTGCAAGCGTAAACGCCAGTAAAGTTGTTTGTCGACTTTTTTAACGTATTGCCACATGGCGTGCCGTTTGGCGAGTGCTTCGTCCGTTCCCATCAGAAGCAGGTGAACGGATGAGACGGCCAGCATGACCGAAACGCTCCGGTCGAGGTACGTCCGTAACTTCGATGACGGATTGTCGTTATGTTGGGTACAATCCGCAACTAACTAAGTGACGCGAATTTGTTGGTCAATCCGACTGATCATAACGTCTTCGTTAATTGATTGATCAGCACGACCGATAAAGTAGCGGTAGAGGTCTACATCTAAGTAGCAAATCTTGTGGACCAGCGGTAACGGCTGATCGGCAAAAAGGTTGTCGACGTAGAAGGTATGTTCAGGTAATTTAACCCCACTCCGACGTAAAATTGCGGTTTTAAAAATCAGTGAGTGCATGATTAAGTATTGAGTGACGCCGAAACGTTTCGTATCGTCCCACCCGCAAATTTGGTCGTTGGGGAAGACGTGGCGGTAATTAACGACAAAACTCTTATGTTGATAATAATTTTCGTAAACGTAATTGCAGACCAACATGTCGACGTTTTGACCATATTTATCCCAATCTTTAATGTGGGCGAGTACCGACTGCAGGGCTTTTTCGTCCAGCCAATCATCAGAGTCGACCACCTTAAAGTATTTCCCGGTTGCGTGGGCTAGCCCGTTGTTAACGGCACCACCGTGGCCGGCGTTTTTTTGATGAATCGCTTTGACGATGTTGGGGTATTTGGCTGCGTAATCGTCGGCGATGGCGGGAGTTTGATCCGTTGACCCATCGTCAATAATTAAAATTTCGACCCCGTCGCCACCCTTGAGTAATGAGTCAACGCAGCGTTGAAGATAATCCTCAGAATTGTAGCTCGGAATGGCAAACGTTAGGTACTTCATAGCTAATTTCCTCTCTGTGTTCAATAATAAAAAATCGTTTGTTAAGTTAATATATGCGTAAGGACGCCTTTTTCATTATATATGAAATTACGTATGAATAGCATTAAACAATGATAAATACTTTCGAATCATAAGATTATAAAGGTGAAGTGGACAAAAATAGGAACAAAAAAATGATGAGCTGAGGCAACGTTTCCCGGGCTCATCATCAAGTTGTGATAATCAACTAAAAGTTGAAAGTTAAATTTTAGGATTAAGTATTGTTGCATCAGTATCTAAACCAATAAAAATTAGCACTTGTAAGCTATTCCGGTTGCCACTGATGACATGCGGTCGTGGGACCGGGTCAAGCCTGAGGAGCGGTCTTGCCCCTCGCCCGGAACAATTGCAAAAAACACAATTGTCCCGGACCGTCCGTGGTCTAAGGCCGGAAATTCACCGGTCAAAGGACACCTTCACGACCGATGCCATCAGTGGCAACCTCCGATCATCCGATGAAAGTCACGTTTATCATAGGCAATTGCCAGCTATGTTGAGGTTACTATTAAACTTAACCGGCTTGTTTTAAAGCAATCTTAGCGTAGTCGGCAGGATCAGTGGACCGTGTCGGCACTGTTAGCTGGCGTTGTTTGCCAGGTTACAGTGCGGGGCGACTTGAAAGACTCGTCCTTTGAGGCTTTCAAGCGAGGCGGAAGACCGTTCTTTGTCTGTAGCCGACCCCAGGGCCCACTGATTCTGCCAGCGAAGCGCCGAAAAATGCTGGATTTCTAACGATAAGCGGTGCCATGGCAACGATTGAACTAGTTTTAGCACTTTCAGTCTTTAGATGATTAAGTGATCCAAATCACTTAACTTTTAGATAATTCGATTAGTTTCAACAAAAATAATGGCGTCTAGTCGGACCAAGTATAAGGAAGAACTACTAGATGATTCGCATTCGATCGTAGTGGAACTTGTGGATTTAACTGAGCGAACGTCCAATGATTGGCCCGTCGATAGGTGAAGTGTGACGCCTAGTTTATGATCTAGTGCTTGTGTAATATAGTTTAGCAATTTAAAGCCCCCTGTGGTTCATTATGGCACAAAAAAGGCTAAGGGAACGCATTGGTCTACTAAACAGGCTAGCAAAATACTTTTGAAAATAAAAATAGCCGGATTAGAAGTAATCCGGCTGCAAAGCGATTTAGTGGCGTTAGCCCCACACATTTTCCATGTGTGGTAATTTGAGTAAGCCGTCGGTAGTGGGGTCACTCGTCCCAACTGTCTGTAAGTGCCAGACGCCCGCGTCATCTTTTTTGGCAAGCACTTTTTTACGCTTGCCTTCTTCGTTTTTGTAAAAACAATTTTCACGATCGGCGCCAATTTCGCGCGCTAAGACGCGGTTAGATGTCACGTAACCGTCGTCGGTTTGAAACTTTTCAATTTGGTCGACACTGGTCAATTCTTCGTGACCGTGGCGGTAAATCTTTTCAATTAAAACCATGTTGTTTCCCCCTGAGTATTAACCTAATACGTTGTGGTTATTTTACCATACATCTGGCAACCATCGCTTAAGCCGGTGTCTTTTTAGCAAATATTCAAGAATTAATAATGGTTTGTTGCGAAACCGGTGGCAAATTGGTACAATAGTCGTTTAAAATCTGTTATAATATCATTCAGATATCAATAAAACGTTCGAAAAGAATTAATTTATTATTCAATCAATTTCACGTTGTGAAGGAGAGATCACCGACATGTTAAAACGCACGAAACAGTTTCTGCGATCGCAGCATTATGAATACGATAAAACATATATCCGACCGCTGATGGTGCCAGACAGCGTTTACGTGTTGAAATTCGGTAAGGACCATCGAAATAATCGCGTGGTCGTGAAGTATAGTCATACTTGGACAGGTCGCGTCAAAATCAATGAGATTGCGGTGCGATTGCATAAGCAGAAACACCCACGAATTTTTAAGCACGAAGCGGATATGGTCAAGTATTTAAATAAACATTTAACAAAACGGACGCTTGAATAGGCATTTCAATAAGCGTCTAAGGAGCTGACCTGATCTGAAGATTGGGTCGGCTTTTTGTTTGGTTAGGTCCCGCGTCTGGTTTGAATTGAAATGTCAACGACGCTTATTATATAATGGCTAAGCATGCGGCGCATCCGTAGTATTAGTTACGGGTGCGCGAACGGAATCGTTAATCAGTATTTAATGGAGGAATTTAAATGAAGTGGACTGAAGTTACAGTTAGTACCTCGAATGCGGCTGTGGAAGCTGTTTCTAACATCTTAATGGAGGCTGGTGCCAGTGGTGTCAAAATCGATGATGCCTTAGATTATCAAAACTTGAAGCCTGACCGTTACGGTGAAATCATTGATTTAGATACGATTCCACACATTACGAGTGGTGCCGAGATCTCAGCGTATTTTCCAGAAACAGTCTTTGTTCCGGAAATCTTGCCAACCATTAAGCAACGGGTTGCTAAGTTAGCTGAGTACGGCTTGGACCCAGAACCAGGGACGGTCAGTATGGCGGCCATTTCTGATGAAAACTGGGCAACGGCTTGGAAAAAGTATTACCATCCAGTGCGGGTCACGCGGTATTTAACGATCGTGCCTAGCTGGGAAAGCTACACGGCAACCCAACCTGGTGAAGAAGTCATCAAACTAGATCCCGGGATGGCCTTTGGGACGGGGACTCACCCGACCACTAAGCTGTCGCTGCAAGGATTGGAAACGGTCATTAACGGTGGCGAACACCTGATTGACGTGGGAACTGGCTCGGGCGTTTTAAGTATTGCGGCCAAAGCAATGGGCGTCGGTGACGTGGAAGCTTACGATTTGGATGACGTGGCCGTCCGTTCTGCACAGGCGAACTTAGATTTGAACCCCGTTGCTAAGGACATAAAAGTCGCGGCAAACGACTTATTAAAGGGGATTCATACCCAAGCTGACATTATTGTGGCGAATATCTTAGCAGAAATTATCATTCCGCTCGTTCCGCAAGCCAAGGCTAACTTAAAGCGTGGTGGCTACTTCATTACGTCGGGGATTATTGATGATAAGTTCCAGACGGTCATGGACGCCATTTTAGCAGCTGGGTTTAAAATTACCCAGCATACCCAAATGGGTGATTGGCACAGTATTGTGGCGTACTTGCCGACTGATGAAGATTAGCGAGGGATTATAATGCAACGATACTTTTTAAATGAATCCGTGCCGACGACCGTTGGGCAGACGTTTGCCGTGCCGACGGATAGCGTCAAACACTGGGTCAAAGTGATGCGCGCTCAGCCCGGGGATGCCGCCGAATTTGTGACGGTTGAACATGCCGTCTTAGTGGCCAAACTGGTTGCGACGGATGGTCGTGACGCGACGGCGCAGGTCGTCAGTGTTCAGCAACCCCAAGTTGAATTACCCTTGCCAGTGACGATTGCGTGCGGCTTATCCAAAGGTGATAAGCCAGAACAGATCGTTCAGCGTGGGACTGAGCTAGGTGCGAGTGCTTTCGTCTTCTTTGACAGTCAGTGGGCGGTTGCAAAGTGGGCAGCCAATAAACGCGATCGCAAACTAGCCCGGCTAGCGAAAATCGCTCAGGGTGCGGCGGAACAGTCGCACCGCACGATGATTCCAACGGTCAGTTACGAAGCTAACCTCGCACAGTTGCTCACGAACGTCTCGTACGACGCTGGCGTCGTTGCTTGGGAGGAATCGGCCAAGCAGGGTGAAAGTAGTCAGTTAGTTCAAACGTTAAAACAAATGACGCCACCACAACGCTTATTGGCAATCTTTGGTCCGGAAGGCGGTTTAACGCCGGATGAGGTCAGTCAAATACAGGCTGCTGGTGTGACGGCGGTCGGTTTGGGACCACGGATCATGCGGGCTGAAACCGCGCCGCTTTACTTGTTAAGTAGCGTTTCTTTTTGGTGCGAACTAGTGTAATTTAATGGCTGGTGGTGTACAATAAATAATCATAGTCATTTAGCAATTAAGCGTAAGTGAGGGAGTTAGTTTGACGGAGAAGTTTCTTAAATACAGTGGTCAGTATTGGCTCATTGCGTTTGTCGTTGGGGTGGTATTACCGTGGGGCTTGAAGCTTGTGGGTATCAGTCGCTTTCATCAGATCGTGTGGCTGTTATTCGTGATGGACTTCGTCTTAGCGGCAGTCGTTGGTTGGTTGATTCGTAAATCCGTACGGACGGGATGGCTAGTATGGTTATTTCCAGTCTTCTGTTTTGTCGGGTTGTACCTATTTTTCCCAACCTATGTCTATTATTTGGCATTAGTCGATCTAGGCATCTCTTACTTAGCATACGGGTTGACCGCACCTCGCGAAGATTAGTGTAAAACCGGTCACTAAGGCACGTTGGGTGAATAACTGACGTGCCTTTTATGCAATTATAATTCTGTGGAAGTCGTGGTGATATGAATGCCAAAACAACCTACTTGGACGGCTCAAGACGTCCTTAATATGGTTCAAGATTATATGAATGAAGATCACGTGGCGCTCGTAAAGCGGGCGTGCGATTTTGCAACCTACGTTCACCGTGACCAGTATCGTCAGTCCAGTGAACCTTATATTATGCATCCGATTCAGGTCGCAGGAATCTTAGCTGAGTTAAAAATGGATCCGGAGACCGTTGCGTCTGGGTTTTTACACGATGTCGTTGAAGATACCGGTGTGACGCTCGGAGATGTCGAAGAATTATTCGGTAAAGACGTCGCGGTCATCGTGGACGGCGTGACGAAGCTGGGTAAGATCCGGTATAAATCCAATAAGGAACAGTTAGCTGAGAACCACCGGAAACTGTTGCTAGCGATGTCCAAAGATATTCGGGTCATGATCGTTAAACTTGCGGACCGGTTGCATAATATGCGGACACTTCAGCATTTGCGCCCGGATAAGCAGCGCCGAATTGCAAATGAAACGTTGGAAATTTACGCCCCAATTGCTGATCGTTTAGGGATCAGTACGATTAAGTGGGAACTGGAAGATATTTCGTTGCGGTATTTAAATCCACAACAGTATTACCGGATCGTTCACTTGATGAACTCGCGGCGTGAAGACCGTGAAAAGTACATCGAAATCGCAATTCAAGATATTAAAGAAGCTTTGACGGATTTAGAATTACCGGATGCGGAAATCTATGGCCGGCCGAAGCATATTTATTCGATTTATAAGAAGATGCGGGACAAGCATAAGCAGTTCAGTCAAATGTACGACTTGTTAGCAATTCGGGTCGTGGTTGATTCCATTAAGGATTGTTACGCCGTTTTGGGTGCCATCCATACCCAGTGGAAACCAATGCCTGGTCGGTTTAAAGACTACATTGCGATGCCTAAGGCCAATATGTATCAGTCCCTGCACACGACCGTTGTGGGTCCTGAAGGTAAGCCTTTGGAGATTCAGATTCGGACGTTTGAAATGCACCGGGTCGCTGAATATGGGGTTGCTGCGCACTGGGCTTACAAAGAAGGTAAACGGGATGAAGTTCAAGCCACTCAGTCTGGCAATAAGCTAAACTTAGTCAAAGAGATTATTGAACTACAAGACGAAAGTAAAGACGCTGCGGACTTTATGGAAGGCGTTAAGGGCGACCTCTTTAGTGACCGGGTCTACGCGTTTACCCCTAAGGGTGACGTGACCGAATTGCCAAAGGGTGCCGGCCCACTGGATATGGCTTACTCCATCCATACTGAAGTTGGGAACCATACGACGGGTGCCAAGGTCAACGGGAAAATCGTGCCGTTGGATTACCAGATAAAAAATGGTGACATCGTCGATATTTTGACGTCAACGAGTTCGACGGGACCAAGCCGTGACTGGCAGAAGCTTGTTTATACCCGCCGTGCACGCAATAAGATCAAACAATTTTTCCGGAATGCTGATCGGGAAGAAAACATTGTCACTGGACACGAATTACTAGAGAAGCAGTTACGTGAATTTGAATTTAATCCTAAGACGATTATGACTAAGGATAAACTCGATGCTGTCGCTAAGAAGATGCACTATGCCGGCGAGGATGACTTATTCGCTGCGTTGGGTTTTGGTGACATACAGCCGGTTGGAATAGCTAATCGGCTAACGAGTGACGTTCGCAAGCAACGTGAAGCTGATCGGCAGCGTGAACGTGAAGAAGCAATTTTAGCTGAACCGACCGAACAGTCGCCAAAGAAGAAAACCAAAGAAAAATCAGAAGATCATGATAAAAAAGATAAGAAACGACAAAAAGTTTCGTCCTCTGGTGGGGTTATTATTCAAGGCGTCGATAATTTGTTGGTTCGCTTGAGTCATTGTTGTTCGCCAATTCCGGGTGATGAGATCGTTGGGTACATCACTAAGGGCCGGGGCGTCTCCGTCCACCGGGTTGAATGTCCGAACGTGCGAAGTGCTGAAGCGCAAGGCGAACGGCTCATCGATGTGCAATGGGAAGACGTTGAGGGCGACCGCACGAACTATAATTCTGACCTAGAGATTCAGGGTTATAACCGGAACGGGATGTTAAATGACGTCTTAAAAGTCATCAATAACAATACGAAGTTTTTGACCAACGTTAACGGAAAAGTTGACCATAACAAGATGGTGATTATCAGTGTTTCTTTGGGGGTTCGTAACTTGGACCATTTACAACGGATTATTGATAGCTTGAAGAACGTTCAAGACCTCTACGTCGTTGAACGGAAACTATCTTAGGAGGACTGACAATGCGCGTCATAGTACAACGTAGTCAGCAGGCCACGGTCACCATTGACGGCCAAGTTCGGGGTCAGATTGACCACGGCTTGGTATTGTTAGTCGGTTTTAAAGATGGTGATGGCCAGGCTGAGATTGACTATTTGGTACACAAGATTATCAATCTGCGAGTCTTTAGTGATGAGGCCGGCAAAATGAATTTGAACGTCCAGCAAGTCGGTGGTGCAATTTTATCGATTTCACAGTTTACGCTCTACGCCGATACGCGGCATGGTAATCGACCTAGTTTTACGGATGCGGGTGATCCGCACGTGGCTAGTCAGTTGTACGATACATTTAATCAGCAATTAGCTGAAAACGGTGTGTCGGTTGCAACGGGTGAGTTCGGGGCCGATATGCAGGTTCAATTAGTTAACGATGGACCGGTGACAATTGTGTACGATACAGAACAAAAGTAAGTTAAAAGCTGAAAGCTCGCAATTGAGTTTTCAGCTTTTTGGTTATGACAATTAAATTTGGAGGCAATTGAAATGCGAGAATTCTTATGGGACTTAGACGGGACGCTGTTGGACACGTATCCAGCGATGGTCGCCGGTTTTCAGCGGGCCGTCACTAATCTAGGTGGGACGGTCGATCGGCAGGAAGTCTATACGATGATGCGACAGCACTCGGTGGGATACGCACAGGCTGAGATTGCGACCCGGTTTGGCTGGGACAAAGCCGTACTCAAGGCCGGTTATCAAAAGTATGAACCAATGCTCCAAGTAGCCCCGGCCGCGTTTGAGGGTGCTAAGGCAGTTTTGCAACGGGTCCAAGAAGTGGGTGGTCATAATTATTTGATGACGCACCGTGACCAGAGTGCGCAGCAGTATTTGCAACGCACGGGGTTAGCAACGTATTTCACCGATGCGGTAACGGCGGCACAACCCTTCCCACGGAAACCAGACCCAGCGGCGTTAAACTACTTACTTGATAAGCACCACGTTGACCGTAAAGCAGCCGTGATGGTCGGTGACCGTAATTTGGATATTGAAGCGGGCTATAATGCTGGTATCGCGGGTTACTTGTTTGACTTGGACCACTTGATTGACGTGACTAGTCAGCCAGAAGTCCAAGTTGTTAGCTTAACGGACCTATTACCTTACGTGAAGTAAGTTTCGGGTTAATAGCGCTGTAAAATTCGGTCGACGGCGGGACCGTAAGTTTCACCAAACAAATTGAGGTGCGCTAATAAATAGTAGAGCTGATACTGTGGTAACCGTTCTTCAAATCCGGGTGCGAACGGGTAAACTTGTTGGTAACCGGCATAAAAGTCGTCGTCAAAGCCCCCGAAGATCGTCGTCATCGCGAGGTCCATTTCCCGGTCACCATAAAAGATGTCGGGGTCAATTAAGGCCGGGGTACCGGTGGCTGTAAATAGATAGTTGCCCGACCACAAATCACCATGTAGCAAACTAGGTTGTACGGTTTGCATGTGTTTTTCTACTAGCAGTTGTTGCCGGAGTCGCTGGTAGTGGTCGTCACGGACAGTTGACCATAAACCTTGTTTTTGCGCCAACTTGACTAATACATCAAGTCGTTGCTGTGTATAAAAAGTCGCCCAATTTGTTTGCCACTGATTATATTTTGGAATCTTACCGACTGTAAAATCGTGGTCCAAGCCGAAGCGGGGGGCGTGTTGTTGATGCACCCGTGCCACGGCCTGTCCCAACTCAAATTGACTGCCGTCACCACTTGTTAACCAGCTGAGTAGAAGGAAACCGTCACCGTTGATGGTACCGGTGGCGATTACCTTAGGCGTGGTTACGACGGCCCCAAGCTTGTTTAAGCCCGCAACTTCGTGACTGAAGAAGGCCACGCCACGCTGGGGCTGGACCTTAAGAAAGTAACGGGTCTGATTCGTTTGAACGGCGTAAGCGGCGTTAATATCGCCACCACTGACGGGTGTGACAGCTTTAATATTAGTTAACGGTAATTGCGCTAACCAAGCTTTTGATAATGACATTTTAAATAACCCCTTTTAGATTGTTGTAACACGAAAACCGGGTATTGCGAATAGAACTGTTATAAATTTAACGTGATAGCGCCGTGCTAATTCTGGATATCAATGAAGTTCCAAGACCAAAAAAACACCGCAGAAATATTAGATTTCCGAGGTGTTTTTTTATCCGATTACGATTAAGAGAAAATCATTGGTTGGCGAAATAAGTCGTGAGGCCGGCGTACACGGCGTGAGCTACCTCGTTAGGGTATTGGCTAGAGCTGATGGTCTTAAAGTCTGACTTATCATTGATATAGCCTAATTCCATGAGGACGGCCGGAACTGAATTGTCGCGAATGACTAGGAAGTCCCCAAAGTCAACGCCCTTGCTTTGGATCGGTAACGTCGAAGCATTCTTACTAAGGTCATTAGCAAGCGTCAATGAATTTGCCTTATGGTAATAGTAAGTTGTAATACCAGAAGCCTGGTTCTTTTCGGGCGAACTGTCAAAGTGGAAACTGATAAAAGCATCCGCGTGAAGCTTATTGGCAATTGCGGGCCGGGCACTCAGACCAACGTATTCGTCACTGTCACGAGTCATGACGACGTGAGCCCCCGCAGCCCGTAACCGTTTGGCAACGACCTTAGCGACGCGCAGCGTATACGTTTTTTCCATTTTCCCCTGACTGGAGAGTGCGCCGGAATCGGAGCCCCCGTGGCCGGGATCGAGGACGATGGTGGCTTCGGAAATTTTGGTCGTCCGCGTTAATTGGGTGTTGTGTTCGTTGACGAGCCAGCTGGCAATCCAGCCAAACTTATGATCCGCATAACGAACATATAGCCAGTTATTTTTGCGCTTAATAATGTGAACTTTGGTCCCTTTGGTCGTAGCGTCCGCAATGGCGTAGCTCATTCCGGGACCTTGGCGAATATTAACGTTTGCGATGTTCACCGTAGCGGTATTGTTCGTGGCGAGTAAAACCACAAATCCGACCACGAGTCCGATGAAGACCAGCGAAACGGTTATTTGGCGCCAAAATTTTTTTAACACTTGCATGAATAGGTCACCAACTAAATTTAGTAATTGCGTTCTTCAGAATACTTTACCCAGTATACCAAAAAAATGATTTTTCGGCGGTAATTGCCATTATTTTACGAGCATCAGTTGACATTTTGGCGGTTTTCGTGTAGTTTTAATCGTAAGTTAATAAATCGACCGCAGAGAAAGTAAGAGCATTGTGCAACGCGTTAATCAGAGACCGGTAGTGCTGAGAATTCCGGATTGCGAGCAATGAGGAGACGCTTTTGAGGTGAACGGAACGTTCCGCCTGTGATTACAGACGTTATCAGATAGTACTCATAAAGGTGGTACCGCGCTAAAAGCGCCCTTGATTATATTCAGGGGCGCTTTTTTTGTCGATTTGATTAGAAGGAGGAAGTAACTAATGAGATACCAACGGCCAAAGGGCACCGCAGATATTTTACCCGGTGACAGTGAAAAGTGGCAGTACGTTGAACAAACGGCTCGCGACTTATTTAAGACCTATCAATTTAAAGAAATTCGCACGCCAATGTTTGAAAACTTTGAAGTTTTCTCACGTTCGGCTGGTGACACATCCGATATTGTGACTAAGGAAATGTACGATTTTCACGACAAGGGTGACCGGCACGTCACGCTCCGGCCAGAAGGTACGGCTGGTGTTGTCCGTGCTTTCGTGGAAAATAAATTATACGGCCCACAAGTTTTAAAGCCTTATAAGGTTTATTACATGGGACCAATGTTCCGTTACGAACGGCCCCAATCAGGTCGGCTCCGTGAATTCCACCAATTAGGTGTGGAAGCTTTTGGGAGTGAAAGCGCCGCGTTAGACGTTGAGGTCATTGCAATGGGCTATAACTTACTTAAAAAGTTTGGCTTGAACGACTTAAAACTGGCCATCAATACGTTGGGGGATCAACAAACGCGTGATGATTATCGGCAAGCGTTGATCGATTACCTGGAACCACACTTTGAAGAACTAAGTGATGATTCCAAGGAACGGTTACACAAAAACCCATTGCGGGTCTTAGATAGTAAGGCACCAGAAGATCAGAAGTTTGTGGCGGACGCCCCTTCAATTCTGGATTACTTAACGCCAGAAGCTAAGGACCACTTTGACCAAGCGAAAGCTTACTTGGAAGCTTTAGACATTCCTTATGAAGTTGACGCGACGATGGTACGTGGGCTGGATTATTATAACCATACGATTTTTGAAATCATGACGAACTCGAAGTCACTTGGCCAAGGTTACACGACGATTTGTGCCGGTGGCCGTTACAACGGGCTAGTTAAAGAACTCGGTGGTCCAGAAGTCTCTGGTGTCGGGTTTGGCCTTGGGGTTGAGCGGCTGTTGGTCTTAATGGACGCTGAAAACGTGGCTGTTCCAACGGATGATTCGTTGGACGTTTACGTTGTTGGTATTGGTGAAACTGCCAGCGCCACGACCCTTAAGTTAGTTCAAGCTGTCCGGGAAGCTGGTTTCACGGCTGAACGGGATTACTTGGATCGCAAACCGAAAGCACAATTCAAGAGTGCGGACCGGCTGAATGCGCGTTATACGATGACGGTTGGCGAAACCGAAATGGCCGATCAAGTCGTAAATATGAAGGAAATGGCAACTGGTGAAGAACGCCAAGTTGCCATGGCCGATATTTTTAACCATGTTGATCAAATTTTAACTAGCAAATAAGGAGGAATTTTTAATGAAAAGAACGACTTATGCGGGCCTAGTTAATGAAGATTATTTAGGTCAAGAAGTCACTTTACAAGGCTGGGTACAAAAACGCCGGGACCTTGGGAGCTTGATTTTTATTGATTTACGGGACCGTGAAGGCATCGTCCAATTAGTTTTCAGTCAAGAATTTTCACAGGACGCCTTGGACGTTGCGGATCAATTACGTAGCGAATACGTGATTGAAGTTCAAGGAAAAGTGGTTGACCGAAACGCCGATGCAATCAATGATCGGATGAAGACCGGTAAGGTGGAAGTTGAAATCCACTCGGCCAAGATCTTAAACAAGGCCAAAACCCCACCATTCTACATTCAAGATAACATCAACGTTTCAGACGAATTGCGGTTGAAGTACCGTTATTTAGACTTACGTCGGCCTGAAATGCAACGCGGCTTGAAGATTCGTAATGGGATCACTAAGGCTGCGCACCGTTACTTTGATGACAACGAATTTTACGATATTGAAACGCCATTTTTGACGAAATCAACACCAGAAGGGGCCCGGGACTACTTAGTGCCATCACGGATCTATCAAGGTCACTTCTACGCGTTACCACAATCACCACAACTCTTTAAGCAGTTATTAATGGGTGCCGGTTTTGACCGTTATTACCAAATTGCCCGTTGTTTCCGTGATGAAGACTTGCGTGGAGACCGTCAACCTGAATTTACGCAGATTGATATGGAAACGTCCTTCTTAACGGCCGAAGAAATTCAGTCGTATACGGAAGGGTTAATCCAAAAAGTCATGAAAGACGTTAAGGGGATTGACATTAAGGCACCGTTCAAACGGATCACGTGGCAAGAATCCATGGACCGCTTCGGTTCTGAAAAACCCGACATTCGTTTCGGGATGGAATTAAAGAACATGGCGGATGCCGTTAAGAACGCTGGCTTTAAGGTCTTTGACAACGCCCTCGAAGCTGGTGGCCAAGTTAAAGCAATCGCTGTACCGGGTGGCGCTGACAAGTACTCCCGTAAACAGATCGACGCCTACACGGACTACGTGAAGCGCTTTGGCGCAAAGGGCTTAGCCTGGATGAAAGTTACTGAAGACGGCTTTAGCGGCCCGGTCGCAAAATTCTTTAAGAATGATGGTGATTTTGAAGCCATTACGACGGCAGCCGAAGCTAAAGCGGGTGACTTATTGTTATTCGCTGCGGACAAGTTCAAAGTCGTTGCGGACACTCTTGGTTACTTGCGGAAAGCCATTGCCAAGGAATTAGACTTGATTGACGAAAATCAATACGCCTACCTATGGGTCGTTGACTGGCCACTCTTTGAATACGATGAAGGAATCGAACGTTGGGTACCAGCGCACCATCCATTCACGATGCCAAATGAAGAAGATGTTCACTACTTAAACGAAGGTGAAGATCCTCATAAAGCGCACGCACAGTCTTACGATATCATCTTGAACGGTTACGAATTAGGTGGTGGGTCAATCCGGATCCATACCCGTGAATTGCAAGAGAAGATGTTCAAGGCGCTTAACTTCACCAAGGAACGCGCACAAGAACAGTTTGGCTTCTTACTAGACGCCTTAGACATGGGCTTTCCACCTCATGGCGGTTTAGCAATCGGGTTAGACCGCTTTGCAATGTTGTTATCTGGTAATGACAACATTCGTGAAGTGATTGCCTTCCCTAAGAACTCCAAGGCTTCCGAACCAATGACGAACGCACCGGCAACGGTTTCTGACCAACAATTGGCCGACTTGGACCTTCTGATTACGAAACAACCAGACGAAGAGACTCAAGACTAAGTTATCTCAACGAAAGAACGTCCAATCCAGCGATTGGACGTTCTTTTTGGTTAGTGTTAAATTTATATTAAAACTTAATTGGAGGAATCTTAATGGAAACAGCGATTTTTGCGGGCGGGTGCTTCTGGTGCATGGTGCAGCCGTTCGATCAGCTAGCTGGGATTGAGCAGGTCGTTTCGGGTTATACTGGCGGCCACACGGAGAATCCTACTTATCAGCAAGTTAAGGCGCATACGACGGGCCATACCGAAGCGGTTAAAATTACGTTTGATCCCGAAGTGATTAGTTACGCGCAATTGGTCGAGATTTATTGGCACCAGACGGACCCAACCGATGCGATGGGCCAATTTCAAGACCGGGGTGATAACTATCGCCCGGTCATCTTTGTGAACAGTCCGGCCCAACGTCAGGTCGCTGAAGCCTCAAAAGCAGCGTTGCAAGCGAGTGAGCGCTTTGAACAGCCAATCGTGACGACCATTGAAGACGCGGGGCCGTTTTACCCGGCTGAGGCAGAGCATCAGCAGTTTTATAAAAATAATCCGGTCGTCTTTGCTGAACAAGAAGCGGGTGGTCGGGCCGAGTTTGTGGCCAATAAATGGGCGGAAACGCCGAAGGTTGATTAATAAAATGTGGATTTGCTGAGAACTGTGAGACTTCTGGTAGAAAATTGTAAAACCGCGTCAGTTAGCGGTTAAGCGTGTTACAATAGCGAAAGCAAAAACGTAAAGGAGCACTCAATTCATGGATGATTTTCAGCAGTTATCCAAGCATCATCGTGACGTGGTCAAGGCGTCAACGGCCTTCATCTACGCCATCCTAGTGTCCATCGCAATGAATTACTTTTGGACACCAGGTCACATTTATTCATCCGGGATTACCGGTTTAGCCCAACTATTTAATAGTTTAATGTCCAAATTCTTACCATTTGAACTGTCAACAGCGGCTCTGTTGTTCCTGTTAAACGTGCCAATGTTTATCATTGCGTGGCGTTCAATCGGTCATCGGTTTACGATGTATACGTTTTTAGCCGTCGCCTTGTCTAGTATTATGATTAAGGTGATTGCGCCGGTTGGTTTGACACATGACCCAATCATCTGTGCGATTTTTGGGGGTGCCGTAAACGGTTTTGGGACCGGGACCGCACTTAAAAATGGCATTTCGACCGGTGGGCTGGATATTATCGGGATCGTCTTGCGCCGGAAGACGGGCCGCAGTATCGGGACCATAAATATGGCGTTTAATTCAATCATTATCGTGGCTGCCGGATTCGTTTACGGCTGGCCATACGCGTTTTATTCCGCCTTGGGACTCTTTGTGAACGGTCGGGTCATTGACATGACCTATACGCGTCAGCAAAAGATGCAGGTGATGATCATTACGAGTCGCCCGAAGACGGTGATCGATAGTGTGCAGAACCGAATTCGCCGTGGGGTGACCATTGTGCATAATGCTGAGGGTGCTTACCAACATGACGATAAGACAATTCTTTTTACCGTAATCACGCGTTATGAGATGCCGGAATTAAAGGCCGCAATGGCGGAGGCTGATCCACACGCCTTTGTCAGCATTTCGGATACGGTTAAAATCTTGGGCCACTTTTACGAGCCTAAGCCATAAAACATTGCAATCAATAAAGATATTATTAATAACGGGACTAGTAGCAGAAGACTACGGCCCCGTTATTTTTGGCTATAACAATTAATTTTATTTGAGGAAAAGTAATTATTAAGCAACGATAAAGTAATTCATGTTTAGAAGGGGTGTAAAAGTAAAATATGATATAATCAATTGTTGTATTTAACAGTGTGAAAGGGTGGCCGGTTTGAAAAAAGAAATCTATGTCTGGCTAATTAGAATTATTTCGTGGTTAGCGCACTTTAAGACATCGAACCACGTCATTTATTTAATGAGTTTCGCGGATAACCTTGATTTTATTCGGCAACTGAATAAACGGGTTCCCGGTCGGTTGACAGTTTATTATTTACCGTCTGCGCAGTCGGGTGCGGCCAAGCTTGCAAGGGATGGCATCGCAACGGAGGCTTTTCACGATTCGCTGGGTTTCGTATTCACCGGGATTCCAGTGTTAACGCGGGCAGCGGACCTGTACGTCGATAATTACTACGCTTTTACGGCCGGGGTCTACCGGCATCGCCATCAGCGGGTGATTCAACTATGGCACGCTGGCGGAGCCGTCAAGGCGTTTGGTTGGGGTGACCCGCAAACTTCTAAACGGTCGGCTGGTGATCAGCGCCGTTTTCAAGCCGTTTATAATCACATTACGGACTTTGTGGTTGGTTCTGACAAGATGGGCCAGGTTTTTGCGGACAGTTATCACGTGCCAATGAGCCGGATGCAGACGTTGGGGTATCCACGCTCAGACCGTTATCGACAAACTGGTTGGATTGAAACCACCCGGGCAGCAATTTATACTCAGCATCCTGAATTGAAGGGGTGCGAGTTGATCTTGTATGCCCCAACTTATCGGGCGGGGGTTCAATTTGATTTGCCGGCTGATTTCAAAGCGCTTCGGTTGGCACCTAATCAACGGTTGATCGTAAAGCTACACCCGCACTTAGCGCAACAAGCGTCGGCGCTTCGGGCGCAATATCCTGACCTAATAACGGCGGTACCAGAATTTAGTACCGACGAGTTGTTAACGGTCACCAATACGCTAATTAGTGACTATTCGTCCGTTATTTTTGACTATGCACTCTTGCCAAATTGCCAGAAAATGGTATTCTATGTCTTTGACTGGCAAAGTTTCAATCAAGCGGTCGGACTGCAGGCAGACTTCAAAACGTGGGCGCCGGGACCGATGGTGACCACGACGGTTGCACTGAATGACGAATTAGCGACACCCGCTGCGGCACCACGGGTCGCAGCGTTTAACCAGCTGTGGAACACGTACAACGACGGTCACGCAACTGAGCGGACTTTAGCTTACTTTTATCCAAAATAAACTAGTTATGTCACAATGAAAGATAGGAAGTGTCAGTGCCTTGAAAGAGGTCGTATCAATAATTAAGGAACAATTCCAGAATTGGGGCATCATTTGGCGGATCTCCAACTATGAAGATCAAGCTAGCTATCAAAACCATTACTTGGGATTAGCCTGGGAATATTTATACCCGTTAATTCAAATCGGGATTTACTGGATCGTCTTTAGTGGTGGCTTTAAAAAAGGTAGTAATCTCGATGGGGTGTCCTACTTAATGTGGATGGTTATCGGGATTACCCCTTGGTTCTTTATGAACCGGGCAATCTTGGATGGTTCCAAGAGTATTTATCAGCGGGTCAACATGGTGTCTAAAATGAAGTTTCCGGTTTCGGTGTTACCATCGATTCGGATTGTTGGTAACTTAAACTCCTTCTGGACGATGCTGGTGTTCTCGATCGCACTGGGCTTCTTTAACGGCGTTTACCCCGCTGTACAGTGGTTGCAATGGATTTACTACTTCATTTGCATGATGGCGCTGATGTTTGCATTAAGCATTTTTAATTCAACCGTTTCCGTGTTAGTTCGGGATTGGCAGATCCTATTGCAATCCTTGATGCGGATGCTGTTCTACTTATCAGGTGTTTTGTTCAACTTCCAAACAACTGGTTTTCCGGCGCCGTTTGTCCGGATCTTACAGTTAAATCCGTTCTTCTACGTGATCAACGGGTTTCGGAATTCGATGTTCCACCAAGGGTCAGACAGTTACATGTGGAGTCAGCCGATTTTAACCCTTATTTTCTGGGGCGTCGTGCTCTTCTTCTTGTTGATTGGTTCGCACCTGCATTACAAGTTCCGGTCTCGGTTCGTTGACATGATTTAATTTTAAAAACGACAATGGTTGCGTCGGTTAATGCCGAAGCAACCATTTTTTTGTATAATGAGGTAGGCGTACTATTTAGTTGGGTACCGGGGTGATTTGGCAATCATGCCAGTGTCATTTTAATCATGAGTGAAGGATGGGATGTTATGTTACGACTTGGATCACACGTATCAATGAAAGCACCAAAGATGTTACTGGGTTCTGCGGAAGAGGCAGCCAGTTACGGGGCGAACACCTTTATGATCTATACGGGCGCACCGCAAAATACGCGTCGTAAACCAATTGATGAATTAAACATTGCCGCGGCCCAGCCGGTCATCGCGGCCAATGATCTGCAACAGATCGTGGTCCACGCACCGTACATTGTGAACCTTGGTAATACGACTAAACCCGGGTATTTTGAGTTTGCAACGGACTTCTTGTATCATGAAATCGAGCGGGCTGAAGCGGTTGGGGCGACCCAATTAACCTTGCATCCCGGTGCTCACGTTGGTGCGGGTGCTGACGTTGCCATTGCCCAAATCGTGAAGGGTTTAAATGAAGTCATTCGTCCTGATCAAAAGATTCAAATTGCGATTGAAACGATGGCAGGCAAAGGGACTGAGGTTGGCCGGACGTTTGAAGAAATCGCGGCCATGATTGACGGGGTTACCTACAATGAAAAATTGTCGGTGACTTTTGATACTTGTCATACGAGTGATGCGGGTTATGATATTAAAAATGACTTTGACGGTGTCTTAAATGAGTTCGATCACGTGATTGGGTTGGACCGTCTAAAGGTTGTTCATTTGAACGATTCCAAGAATCCCCAGGGCGCACATAAGGACCGTCATACGAATATCGGGATGGGGACCATTGGCTTCGACGCCTTGAACTATGTTTGTCATCACCCGCAACTAGATAATATTAGTAAAATTTTGGAAACGCCGTACGTTGGCGAAGACAAGAAGCACCAACACGCGCCTTATAAGTATGAAATTGCCATGCTACGGGCTGGTCAATTCAACGAAAACTTACTTGATGACGTTGAAAATGAGCGGTAGGGTCAATTTATAAGCCAGTCCGGTTGCCACTGATGACATGCGGTCGTGGGACCGGGCCAAGCCTGAGAAGCGTCTTGCCCTTTGCAACCGATGCCATTATTAAAAGCAAATTAATCCGACGTTCTGACTAAACCAAGTCAGGGCGTTTTTTTGTGGTTTCCTAAAAAATTTCGAATTTTTCCTTGCCTTGCAGTAGCTTCAAGGGGCTAAACTGCATTTATTCACTTAAAGACAAGGAGTACAACATGACTAAAAACAAACGTTTTGACTGGATTCTATTAATTATTCTATTCAGTTACTTTATGATTTTACTGGATAATTCGATTATCTTTACGGGGACGGTGAAAATCGCCCAAGAATTACGACTGAACCAACAGACCCTTTCCTGGGTCAGCAGCGCGTACTCGTTGACCTTTGGTGGGTTCCTTCTGCTTGGTGGTCGCGCTGGGGACTTGTTTGGTCGCCGTCGAGTTTTTGAAATTGGTTTGATTATCTTTGGGTTAGGTTCACTGATTGTTGGGTTAGCGGTCAACGCCCCAATGATTATTGCCGCCCGTGCTTTTCAAGGGATTGGCTCAGCCATTTTGGCACCCACAACGCTGGCTATTTTGATGGATACTTATGAAGGCCCGGCCCGTGTTCGCGCAATTGCTTATTACGGGGCGATGGCGGGGATTGGCGCCAGTGTGAGTTTAGTTATCGGTGGGGTCTTTGCCAGTTTATTAACTTGGCGGGTCGGCTTTTTCATCAATGTGCCGATCAGTATTTGGATGTTTTACTTGGCGATTCGTCATTTGAAGGCCGACCATGGCCAAGCTGATGGCAAACTCGACTGGGTTGGTACGATTACGTCACTTATCGGGATGAGTGCTTTGGTTTATAGTATTGTCGGGACTTGGGCGAAGCTACCAGCCTTGGTTTTAGCCGTTGTGATGCTAACGGGGTTCATTTACCAGGAATGGAAAACGGCGCAACCAATCATGCCGCTACGCCTATTTGCGGACCGTGAACGGGTTGGGGCGTATATTGGCCGCTTTCTGTACTTGGGCGCAATGTTAGGTTTTTGGTTCATCACCCCGCAATTGATGCAAAATCAGTTGGGCTTTAGCGCTTTGATGGCGGGCATCGCCTTCTTCCCGTTGACCATCGTGAACTTCATTGTGGCGTTGCAAGTTGCTCGTTTGACGGCTAAATGGGGAAACGGTGGCTTACTTGTGATTGGAACTGGTCTGACATTATTAGGGATGTTTTGGCTGAGCTTCTTTGCGCCAAGTGTTGGCTACTGGTTAGGGATTGCGTTGCCGATGGTCGTTATTGGGATTGGCCAAGGACTAGCGCTTAGTCCGTTCACCGCAGCTGGCGTGGCCCATACCCAGGGTGCTGATGCTGGTGCGGCTTCCGGCGTGGTCAACGTGATGCACCAGATTGGTGGTTCGGTGGGCTTGTCGATTTTAGTGGCGGTTCAAAATATGACTAACAATTCGGTAGTTGGTTTTAGAAACGCCGTTTTAACCGGGTCAGGATTATTGCTTCTGGCACTGTTGGCGGCAATTTTCTTAATTGTTCCGGGTGAAAGAAAATAACCTCACTGCAAGGGCTGTAAAATAAAGATATGTTGAGAACTAAGGTTGGTGATTATAATGGAAAATGAATTAATTACGGTATATCGAAACTATAATTTGGCACTAGCGGCAGATGATGTTGACCAACTTAACCAACTGTTAGCGCCGCAATTTACACTGACACACATGACTGGCTACGTTCAGCCACGATCGGAATGGCTTAGTGAAATCAAACAAGGTCAGATGGCTTACTTTGATTCGCAAGAACACCATGTCACCGTTGACAAGCTGAGTGATGGCTGGCAAGTCACTGGCGAAAATCAGGTGACGGCTTCGATTCACGGGAGTGCCCGCCATGCCTGGCCGCTGAAAACGGTCATGTCGATACAACGGATTGCGGGCCAATTACAAATTACCGCCGCGGTTGTGACGACGTATTAAAAGGCAATTTCAGTTTAGTATGTAAGATTAGAAATGAAACTAACTTTAAAAAGAAGGACAAAAAATGAAAAACGTTTTAATTATTGGAGCGACTGGCTCCGTTGGTTCAACGACGCGCGACTATTTTTTGACAAATAGTGCGGACCAATTAACCTTATTTGCACGTCATGCGAATCGGATTAAAGTTCAGCAGGATCGGGAAACGGTGATTCAGGGTGACGTTACCAATGTTGACCAATTAGCGGCTGCGATGGCCGGGCAAGACGTTGTTTTTGCCGCTTTAAGTGGCGATTTAAAGGCAATGGCAGAAAGTATTATTGCAGCGATGCATCAGGCCCAAGTAAAGCGGTTGATCTTTATTACTTCCATGGGAATCTATAACGAGATTCCGGCTTACCTAGGTGCTGACGGCAACTTGGCTAGCAACCCGATGTTGCGTGGTTACCGGGTAGCTGCGGACGTTATCGAAGCGTCTGACTTAACCTACACGATCGTACGGCCAGGTTGGTTTGACAACGGGGGCGACGATTATGAAGTGACGCAAAAAGGCGAACCGTTCGGCGGGCACAACGTGTCACGACGGGCCATCGCCGACTTAGTGATGCATGCCGCTGATGATGACGACTACCTTCAGGCAAGTGTCGGGATTGACCGGCCAGAATAGTTTAGTTAGTAAGTTAACTATTTTTAATCGTTAGAAAGCAAAAAAATGGCCCGGAAAAAATCCAGGCCACTTTGAGTTACATTTTAAATGGTTATTGATCCGCGTCGGAATTGCCGAGGCTCTCTGTAATAAGGGTCGCGGTCTCTTCGATTGATTTATTGGCCACGTTAATGACTAAGCAACCAATCTTTTTGAAAATGTCGTCGGCATAGGCTAATTCGTCTTTGATCTTATCCGTGTTGGAATACATCGTGTCAGGATTGAGACCGTATTGAACCATCCGCTGCCGCCGAATCGTGTTGAGCTTTTCGGGATCGTTGGTCAACCCAAAGATCTTTTTAGGATCAACTTTCCAAATTTCATCAGGAATCTGAGCTTTAGGAACGAGTGGTAAGTTGGCCACTTTTAAGTTGCGGTTTGCTAAGTACAATGACAATGGCGTCTTGGAAGTCCGTGAGACCCCTAATAAGACGACGTCAGCTTCCAAAAATCCGGTGGGGTTCTTACCATCATCATAGGTAACGGCGAATTCAATGGCATTGATCCGATCAAAGTAGTTCGTATTTAACGCATGCACCGTCCCAGGGTGGTTCGATGGTTGGACGTGGGTGATGCCTGAGAAGGTATCTAATGCGGGGGTCATGACGTCGTAGTATGGTAATGAATGGGATTCACAGAATTGATTGACGGTTTGGCTAAGGTTCCGGTCAACAAAAGTGTGAAAAATTGCCGCGTGATTTTTTTCTGCTTGGACCAAAACAGTCTGTAATAAAGATTTAGTCCGAACAAACGGAAAGCGCTGATAGCGGATTTCGTACTCGGAAAATTGTGCGGCAGCAGCTTGAGCGACACTATGGGCCGTTTCACCGACGGAATCGGAGATAATATAAATTTTAATTTCTGACATAAAATTAACCTCATTTCGGTTCGATAATGTCTTCAGTGTAGCATAGCGCCGGGGTTATGAAAACGATTTACTGTCCGAATTAATAGACTTATTAACGATTATTTGTCAGAATTCTAAAACTTTTGTTGACGGCCTATTTTGATTTATGTATAATTTACTAGAACAGTTGCGTTATGTAAGTATGCATAATTTGACGGTTACTTTTTAAGCTCGGAGGGAGGGAATTTATTATGGCAAAAACAGTCGTTCGTAAAAACGAATCTCTTGATGATGCTCTTCGTCGCTTTAAACGTACCGTTTCAAAAAGTGGTACTTTACAAGAATACCGCAAACGGGAATTCTACGAAAAACCAAGTGTGAAGAAGAAGTTAAAGTCTGAAGCAGCTCGTAAGCGCAAGAACCGTCGTCGTTTCAAGTAATTTAGTAGGTGACTACTAAGTTTAACTTGTGATGAGGAGGGCAACCAATGAGTCTTACAGATGAACTCAATGGTGATCTTAAAGCTGCGATGAAGGCACGCGACAAGCAAAGCCTTAGTGTTTTGCGGATGCTCAAGGCTGCGTTGATGAATGAAAAGATCAACGTAGGTCGCGATTTAACGGCCGAAGAAGAGGTTAGCGTGATTTCACGCGAACTGAAACAACGGCGTGAATCATTAAGCGAATTCGAGAGTGCTAATCGTCAAGATTTAGTTGACGGTGTTAAAGCTGAAATTGCAATCGTTGAGAAGTACATGCCTAAACAATTGTCGGACGAAGAAGTTCGTCAAGTGGTGGCTGATGCCATTCAACAAATCGGAGCAACCGGTAAAGGTGACTTCGGTAAGGTGATGGGCGCAGTCATGCCGAAGCTGAAAGGCAAGGCCGATGGCAAACTGATCAACCAAACAGTTAAATCATTATTGAATTAACGGTTAAGCCGGGGAAGTGATTCCTCGGCTTTTTTTGTCCCGTTAATTGCGATTGACAGGCGGGCGGTCGTGCTGGTAGGTGGTGCATTTTTATGCTATGATTAGTTAACAAATACCCGTTTAAACGGCGTGGTTATGCTAACGGGTACCATTAGTGATAGTGGCAACTAAATCTGTTTATAAAGGGGTTCACGTTTTTGACCGAAAACTCAAAATATGAACAAAAATTTCTAATTGCTGATCCAGCACAGTCAGTTGCACTGTTAGGCCCAGAAGATGCACACTTAGCCCTTCTTGAAGATGGCCTACACGTTAATTTACACGTGTTTGGTGACCAAATGACGATCAGCGGTGATGATGAAGCGGCTGTTCATAATACGCAAGCAGTCTTAGATAATTTAACTAGTTTGATTAAGCAAGGCATCCAAATTGGGGCGCCCGATGTGATTAGCGCCATTAAGATGGTTAATCGGGGCACCTTGGATTACTTTAAAGATTTGTATTCGGAAACCTTGATTAAAGATAACCGGGGCCGTCCGATCCGGGTCAAGAACTTTGGTCAGCGGCAGTATGTTCAAGCTGTTGATAAGAGCGACATTACCTTTGGGATTGGTCCTGCTGGGACTGGTAAAACATACTTAGCCGTGGTAATGGCGATTGCTGCCCTGAAACGCGGTGACGTTGAAAAGTTGATCTTGACCCGTCCAGCAGTTGAGGCTGGTGAAAGTTTAGGCTTTTTACCTGGTGACTTAAAAGAAAAAGTTGATCCATACTTACGACCCATCTATGACGCGCTTTATGACATCTATGGTGCCGAACATACCCAACGGTTGATGGACCGCGGTGTGATTGAAATTGCCCCATTGGCTTATATGCGTGGTCGGACGTTGGATCACGCCTTCGTGATTTTGGACGAAGCGCAAAATACAACGAATGCACAAATGAAAATGTTTTTGACCCGGTTAGGGTTTGGCGCCAAGATGATTGTCAACGGTGATATTTCACAAATCGATTTACCGCGTAATACGACTAGCGGTTTGATTCAAGCTGAACGCATCTTAGGCGGTATTAGTAACGTTTCATTCGTTAAGTTTACGGCGGATGACGTGGTTAGAAATCCAGTCGTGGCAAAAATTATTACGGCTTACGACAAGGTGGAACAAAAGTAAACGGAGGAATTATGGATTTAGAATTATATGATCAAACAACGCAAGGTGCAACGCCTGAACAATTAAAACTTGTCCGGGACTTGATTGATCTTGCGGGTCAAACGTTGAAATTAAAAGATGACACCGAGGTATCGGTGACGTTGATGAATAACGATGCCATTCAAAAAATTAACGAACAGTACCGGGGTGTTGACCGTCCAACCGACGTCATTAGTTTTGCAATGAGTGACGACGAAGATGATGATCCGATTATCATGGATCCGGAATTAGCTGCGGAACTCCCATTAAATTTGGGAGATATTATGATCTCAGTCGATAAAGTTGCTGAACAGGCAGCCTTTCTCGACCATTCGCAAGCCCGGGAACTCGGTTACTTAGTGGTGCATGGTTTTCTTCATTTGAATGGGTATGACCATTTAAAGCCGGCAGACGAAACAGAAATGTTTGGGTTGCAACGGCAAATTCTGGATGCTTATGGCCTCAAAAAATAGACCTGACCGGCTACAAGTCGGAAAAAACCATTCATTTTGGCAATCGTGGTTGCATGCCTGGAACGGGCTCAAGACGGTTGTTGTTGAGGAACGCAATATGCGGACACACTTAGTGTTGGGCGCAATTGCGTTGCTTTTCGGTTGGTGGGTCGGCCTAGACGCGAATCAGTGGCTTTGGTTATCCCTGGCAATTTTTATAGTGATGTTATGTGAGATCAATAACACCATCGCTGAAAATATTTGTGACTTAATTACGGGACCGCATTACCAACCGTTAGCAAAAAAGGTGAAAGACATCGCAGCTGGTGCGGTCGTTTTTGCAGCGGCCTTTGCGGTGATCGTTGGTCTAATTCTATTTGTTCCCAAACTCTGGCCACTAGTAATGGCCTGGTTGTAGAAAGGAAAATTTTATGGCAGAAAATACGGCATTTCATTCCGGCTTTGTGGCGATCATCGGTCGTCCTAACGTCGGTAAATCAACACTATTAAATCGAATCGTTGGTCAAAAAGTGGCCATTATGTCCGACAAGGCTCAAACGACGCGTAATCGAATTCAGGGGATCTACACGACGAGTGATACCCAGATGGTCTTTATTGATACACCTGGGATTCACAAGCCCCACAGTCGCCTAGGTGACTTTATGGTTAAGTCAGCCTTATCAACGCTTGGCGAAGTTGACGCGGTGATGTTTATGATCAACGCGGATGAACGTCGTGGTGCGGGTGATAACTTCATCATTGACCGGTTAAAAAACGTTAAGAAGCCAATTTACTTAGTCATCAACAAGATTGATCAGGTGCATCCTGACCACTTGTTGGAGATCATGGACCAGTATAAAGATGCGTTACCTTGGAAAGACGTTTATCCAATTTCTGCGTTGGAAGGGAATAACGTCGACGAACTGGTTGAAACGCTAAAAGAACGGTTACCAGAAGGGCCACAATACTACCCATCAGACCAAATTACGGATCACCCGGAACGGTTCATTATTTCTGAATTGATTCGTGAAAAGGTCTTGGAATTGACGCGTCAGGAAGTTCCGCATTCAACAGCGGTGGTTATTGACTCGATCAAGCGCCAAGATGAAGAAAAGATTCACGTCCAAGCGACGATCATCATTGAACGGTCTTCGCAGAAGGGTATTATCATCGGTAAGGGTGGTAGTATGTTGAAACGAATCGGCTCAATGGCGCGTAAGGATATTGAGCACCTCCTTGGTGATAAGGTCTACCTAGAACTGTGGGTCAAAGTACAGGAAAACTGGAAGGATCGGCAAGACTTGTTAGCCAGCTATGGTTACCGGTCTGACGATTATTAATAAGTAGCAGGTGAGTAAATGGCCCAACAAATGATTACCAACTTTAACGGTATTCTACTGTTTCGGCGTGATTACCGCGAACGCGATATGTTGATCAAGTTTTTGACTGCGGAATACGGTAAGAAGATGTTTTTCATTCGGGGTGCCCGGCGCCGGGGATTCAAAATGGCCGCGGAGCTATTGCCGTTTACCATGGGTGAATACGTTGGTGACCTACGTGACGGGCTATCGTACATTAACAGCGTTAAATCTGTTCAGTATTTTGAAAACATCAGTCAGGATATCGCGTTAAACGCCTACGCAACCTACGTCATGAACTTGCTAGACGTTGCTTACCCGGATAATCAGCCGGTGGGGCGGTGGTATCAACAGCTGACTAGTGCGTTACAGTTGATCGACCAAAACGTGGCACCAGCGTTAGTTGCCAACGTTGTCGAGATCCAAATGCTGGGTGCGTTTGGGGTTGCACCGGAACTACGCGGGTGCACAGTTTGTGGTCGGACCGACTTACCGTTTGATTTTTCGGAAAGTTACGGTGGGTTGCTCTGCCAACAACATTGGCATTTAGACCCACATCGCTTACACGCGAGTCAGGCGGCAATTTTCTATTTGCGACAATTTTCAGTCTTGGATTTGGCGAAAGTTCACTCGATCAAGGTGAAGCCGAATACCGCGGCTGAGTTGCGCCGAATCTTGGATGAAATTTATAATAATTCAGTTGGATTACGGCTAAAGTCCAAGCGGTTTATTGATCAAATGGGTAGCTGGTATCAGCCGCTCAAACCGCGTGATGAAGATTGACAAAGCCCACGTCATCGGCTATGATTATGGAGAACTGAATAGTTAAGTGTTGATGAGAGAAAGTGAATTAGTTGGAACTTACAGTGAGGTCACGACGGTGAAAAGTGACCAGTTGAACTAGTTGATTGGCGCTCTCGGAGCTTTGTAAACATTAATCAAGCTGCTGAGGTTACTCAGAAGTAGGGTGGAACCGCGAAATCAATCGTCCCTATGTCGTTTTTTGAAACGGCAGGGGACTTTTTTTGTGGCTTTAACCATTCAGTCACTAATTTTGGGAGGAAAACCATGAGCAAAAAATTATCAGTGCAAGAGATCATTTTGACCTTGCAAAAGTTTTGGTCAGACCAAGGTTGCATGTTGATGCAGTCTTATGATACTGAAAAGGGTGCTGGGACGATGAGTCCGTACACTTTCTTACGGGCAATCGGACCAGAACCTTGGAACGCAGCCTACGTTGAACCATCACGGCGGCCAGCCGATGGACGTTATGGTGAGAATCCAAACCGGTTATACCAACATCATCAATTCCAAGTTGTGATGAAGCCATCACCTGAAAACATTCAAGACTTGTACTTACAAAGTTTGGAAAAATTAGGGATCAATCCCCTAGAACATGATATTCGGTTCGTAGAAGATAACTGGGAAAACCCATCCATGGGTTGTGCCGGTGTTGGTTGGGAAGTTTGGTTAGATGGAATGGAAATCAGCCAATTCACTTACTTCCAACAAGTCGGTGGTTTAGAAGTTGACCCGGTCACTTCCGAAATTACGTATGGTTTGGAACGCCTATCTTCTTACATTCAAGATGTTAACTCCGTCTTTGACCTCGAATGGGGCGACGGTGTTAAGTATGGCGATATCTTCTTGGAACCTGAATTTGAAAACTCCAAGTACGCCTTTGAAGATAGCAATGAAGACCTACTATTAATGCTCTTTGATGAATATGAAAAGGAAGCTAAACGCCAAATCAAGAATGGTTTGGTCCACCCAGCTTACGATTATTGCTTGAAGTGTAGCCATACCTTTAACTTGATGGATGCACGTGGAATGGTCTCCGTTACGGAACGGGCCGGCTATTTAGACCGGATTCGGAACATGGCGAAGTCGATTGCCAAGGAATTCGTTGCGCAACGTGAAAAGCGGGGCTTCCCATTATTAAAACATGCACAGGAGGAGACGAAATAATGGCTAAAACTTATTTA
This sequence comes from uncultured Lactobacillus sp., assembly GCA_937916845.1. Lineage (GTDB taxonomy): Bacteria > Bacillota > Bacilli > Lactobacillales > Lactobacillaceae > Lactiplantibacillus > Lactiplantibacillus paraxiangfangensis. The sequence goes on from CALFSK010000076.1 coordinate 42,975, forward strand.
CTTGAAATCGGTTTGGAAGAAATGCCGGCACACGTCGTTACACCAAGTGTGTTACAACTTAAAGAACGAATGGCGAAGTTCTTAAAGGACGAACGCTTAAGCTTTGACGCCATTAAACTGTTTTCGACCCCCCGTCGGTTAACCGTTGAAGTTAGCGGCTTAGATGACAAACAAGCGGACGTTAAAAAAGAAGTTCGTGGTCCTGCCAAGAAAATTGCTCAGGATGCGGATGGTAACTGGACTAAGGCCGCCATTGGATTTTCAAAGGGCCAAGGTGCATCAACTGATGATATCGTCTTTAAAGATATCAAGGGGACACCATACGTTTTCGTTCAAACGTTTACTGCTGGTAAGACGGCCAAAGAAGTCTTAGCTGCCGGCATTAAGGACGTCATCACTAAGATGAACTTCCCAACCATGATGAAATGGTCAACGTATAGCTTTAAGTACATTCGGCCAGTTCGGTGGTTAGTTTCATTACTTGATGATGAAATCGTGCCAATCCAGATCTTAGACGTCAATGCGGGACGGACTAGTCGCGGTCACCGTTTCTTAGGCCACGATGTTGAAATAAAAACTGCAACGGACTACGAAGCCGATTTAGCGAGCGTATTCGTTGTTGCTGACGCTGATAAGCGTAAAGCAACGATTCGCAAACAAATTGCCGCTTTAGCCGAAGAACATGACTGGCAAATTAAGGTTAACGAAGACTTGCTAGAAGAAGTTAACAACTTGGTTGAATACCCAACGGCCTTTGCAGGTGACTTTGATACGAAGTACCTGACGATTCCAGACGAAGTATTGATCACGTCAATGCGGGATCACCAACGTTTCTTCTACGTGACGGATGAACAAGACAACTTGTTACCACACTTTGTTTCGGTTCGTAATGGAAACAGTGATCACTTAGAAAATGTGGCGCGTGGGAATCAAAAAGTCTTAACGGCCCGCTTGGAAGACGCCGCTTTCTTCTTCCACGAAGATCAACAACATTCCATTCAGGAATACGTTGAACGGCTTAAAAAAGTTAGTTTCCATGACAAGATTGGGACGATGTACGAAAAGATGCAACGGGTCATGTATATCAGTGGCTACTTAGCTGATCAATTTGGTCTATCAGAGACCGAAAAGAACCAGTTGCACCGTGCAGCACAAATCTATAAGTTTGACCTTGTCACGGGGATGGTTGGCGAATTCCCAGAATTACAAGGTGTGATGGGTGAAAAGTACGCTGAACTTAAGGGTGAAAACCCAGCAGTTGGCCAAGCAATTCGTGAACACTACATGCCAATTAGTGCGGACGGTGCGCTACCACAATCAAAAGTTGGGGCCGTTTTAGCCGTTGCGGATAAGATTGATTCAATCAGCAGCTTCTTTGCAGTTGGTTTGACACCAAGCGGTTCTAACGATCCGTTTGCTTTACGTCGCCAGGCCTTTGGAATCGTCCGGATCGTGCGTGACCAAGGTTGGGACTTCCCAATTCGTCAATTTGAAGCAGCCATTCAAAAAGAATTGGAAGCTCACGGCGCAACTTATAGCTTAGACTTTGCCAAACAAACGACGCCGGTTGCGGCATTCTTAACGGATCGGGTCAAGCAATGGTTCAGTAACCAGAAACTCCGTTATGATATTGTGGACACGGTCGTTAAGGGGAGTCGTCAGGATATTCGGGAAATGTTTAAGGCGGCCGACGTCTTAAATGCTCACCAGAATGATCCGAAGTTTAAGGATACCATCGAAGCCTTCACCCGCTTATTGCGGATCACGGCTAAGGCGGATTTAAGCGTCGATGACTTGACGGTTGACCCAAGCTTGTTTGAAAATGATGCGGAACAACACCTATACGATGCCGTTGCTGAAGTTCAAAAGACAGTTACGGCGGATATGGCGATGGAAGACCGCTTTAAAGCTTTAGCTGGTTTGCGGCCACTAATCGTTGATTACTTTGAACAAACGATGGTTATGAGCAAAGACGAAGCCGTTCGTGACAACCACATCAAGCAGTTGTTGATCATTGCGAAGATGGTTAACGTGATGGGTGATCTGAACCAATTAGTCGTTAAATAGAAATGAAGCTTGTATAATAGAAGGAAGTCTCAGGGAAAGCTATCCGTGGGACTTCCTTTTTTTGCATGATTAGACAGACTTGACAGGAATGTCTAATAAGTGAGACTTATTGTTGCACTGCTGTCAAGCTTGTGGTATTATATATTCTGTAAAAGTTCGCACGTTAATAGTCGCATCCCGGTTAAAGTGGTGCGGCTTTTGATTGTTACGAATTGTTTGGTTGTTTTGTCGGACTTTAAAGAAATGGGGTGGCAAAGTGGCCAATCGAATTCCTGAAGATAAGGTTGATCAGGTTCGTTCCGCAGTGAACATTGCGGATTTTATCGGGCAGTATGTGCAGCTTAAGAAAGCCGGTAAAAACCTTTTTGGTTTATGCCCATTTCATGAAGAACGAACCCCTTCTTTTTCGGTTAATGAACAAAAACAAATTTTCCACTGTTTTAGTTGCGGCCGGGGCGGTAACGTCTTTTCGTTCATTATGGACTTAGAGAATTTATCCTTTCCCGAAGCCGTTGCAAAAGTGGCGGACTTTGGACACATTGAGTTGCCAGCCAGTTATACGGCACAGGCACAAGTTAGTACGCCCAAGGATCAGCAACAAGCGGACCTGCTGAAGTTGTATGCCGATAGTGCGAAGATGTATCAGCACATTTTGGTTAATACTGAGTTGGGAGAACCCGCACTGGATTATCTCCACGAACGTGGCTTAGACGACCAAACCATTGCGACTTTTGGTATTGGATACGCCCCCAAGAATCAATTATTACTAGATTTCTTTAAGGAGCACGATATTGATTACCAGCTTTTGCGGCAGTCGGGTCTGTTCATTGAAAATCAGGAGGGGGAGTTGCGTGATCGCTTTGTCGATCGGGTGCTCTTTCCCATCAAGGATGCCAGTGGTCGGGTCATTGCATTTTCTGGACGGATTCTAACGAAGTCACCAAATGAACCTAAGTATTTGAATAGTCCTGAAACGAAGTTGTTTAATAAACGTGACGTGCTTTTCAATTTTGACTTAGCACGCGGCGCAATTCGTCAACGGAAAGCGGTCGTTTTATTTGAAGGCTTTATGGATGTGATTGCCGCTTACCGGGCGGGAATTCAAAACGGGGTCGCTTCCATGGGGACGAGCTTGACTAACGAGCAAATCTACATGTTGGAGCGGGTGACCGATCAGTTAACGATTTGTTATGACAGTGATATGCCCGGGCAAAAGGCGACGGATCGAGCCCTTAAGTTGTTGGGTGACAACAGTCGTTTAAACCTGAGCGTGATTCAGATGCCTGACGGGATGGACCCGGATGAGTATCTGCGTAACGCGGGACAAGAAAAGTTTGTGCAGGTGTTTGCGGATGGTAAGCAGACACCAACGGCTTTTGAAATGCGGTATTTGCGTCACGACTTAAACTTGCAGAATACGCAGGATCAGTTGACGTATCTCGGTGCCGTTTTGCAACAATTAACGAAACTGTCTTCGAGTGTGGAACAAGATCTCTATTTAAACCAATTAGTTCAAGAATTTGGCTTAGATAAGGACGACTTAAAACAGCAGTTACGGTCGTTAATTGGTCAACGGTCGGTCCAGCAATCACGCCAATCACCGCCCCCCGCGCCAGCACCAATGACGCCCCCGCCAATTGCGGTGACCGGTGAGACAAGTAACAGCGGCCCGCTTAGTCGGGTTGAAAAAGCTGAACGACTCTTGTTATACCGCTTATTGCATGATCACGACGTGTGGTTACGCGTGATGGCGGTCGCAGGGTTTCACTTCGTGCACGACCCGTACCAACAGATTCTGGTATACGCAGAAGCGTACTTTAAGACGCATAATCAGTTTGACCTTGCTAATTTTACTGACTTTATGGCGGATACTAGTCTACAGCCAGTCTTAACTAGTTTGGAATTCATGGATATTGCGAGTGAATCGTCAAAAGAAGAAGTTGCTGATTTAGTGAATGTGATTATGAATCAGCAACCGCTCGTTGAACAAATTAATGGTAAAAAAGCCGAATTAACGGCGGCCAAGCAGATTGGAAATCACGATTTGGTGCAACAATTGACCTTGGCATTGATTGAGTTATACCGGAAACAACAGCAAGTACAGCAAGCTGACAATTTTTAGGAGGCTACTACATGGCAAAATCAAAAGCAACGGCAGCGTACGACAAAGCCGTTAAAGCATTAATTAAGGATTACAAGAAGACTGGTAGTGTTAAATATGATGAACTATCAGATAAGATTGCGGCGCCTTACAAATTGGATGCCAGTGGTATTAATAAATTACTGCAAAAGGTTGAAGACGCTGGGATCAGTGTTGTTGATGAAAAGGGCGAACCAGATGCCCGGGCCGTTAAGAGTGTCAAAAAGGTCAGCAAGAAGGAATTAAGTTCTGCTGGTTCATCGTCTGGGATTAAAATCAACGACCCTGTTCGGATGTACTTGAAGGAAATTGGCCGTGTTGACCTGTTAACAGCGGACGAAGAAGTTGCGTTGGCTTTACGGATCGAACAAGGTGATGAATCAGCTAAGCAGGAATTAGCAGAAGCTAACTTGCGGTTAGTTGTTTCCATCGCTAAGCGGTACGTTGGCCGTGGGATGCAATTCTTGGACTTGATCCAAGAAGGTAACATGGGGCTAATGAAAGCCGTTGAAAAGTTTGATTATCGCAAGGGGTTCAAGTTCTCAACTTACGCCACTTGGTGGATTCGTCAGGCGATTACGCGTGCGATTGCTGACCAAGCACGGACGATTCGGATCCCAGTTCACATGGTTGAAACGATTAACAAGTTGATCCGGATTCAACGTCAATTACTTCAAGACTTAGGGCGCGAACCTACTCCTGAAGAAATTGGTGCTGAAATGGATATGCCAACGGAAAAAGTTCGTGAAATCTTGAAGATTGCACAAGAACCCGTTTCCTTGGAAACGCCAATTGGTGAAGAGGACGATTCGCATTTGGGCGACTTCATTGAAGACCAAGATGCAACGTCACCTGCTGACGCTGCGGCTTACGAATTGCTCAAAGAACAATTGGAAGGCGTGCTTGACACGCTGACTGACCGTGAAGAAAACGTTTTACGGTTACGTTTCGGTCTAGATGATGGTCGGACGCGTACCTTGGAAGAAGTCGGAAAAGTTTTCGGTGTCACTCGTGAACGGATTCGTCAAATTGAAGCCAAGGCTTTACGGAAGTTACGGCACCCATCACGTAGTAAACAATTAAAAGATTTCTTGGAATAGTTTAATGCTCAAAAAGGGTCTCAATTCACTTACGAATTGGGGCCTTTTTGATTATCAAAAATAAATATTTTAATTAAATTGAGACTAGATGAATCCAAAATAGGAGCTTATAATTGGCTCAATAAAGTTGAGTACAAAAGAATCATACACGTGGTATGACGGGCGTGATGCTTATTTGAAGATAACTTATCCGTGATTAACAGCAATCTAAATTTAACAATGAAGGCGGAACCAAAGGCTAATTATGGGCCAAACGAACGTTTGTAGAAACATTGGAATTATGTAATAATAAAAATTGTAACCAAGTTGGTTAGTTCAATAAACAATTAATTTAGGTCATTAATTCGCAATCTTTTTAAAAAA